>DATHKH010000025.1:0-22418 GCA_035286325.1 Flavobacterium sp. | reverse complement strand
TTTTTCCTGCACGGGTGTGTTGTACTTCATTAAAAACACCATAGAATTCGGAATCGTCAAGATCGATGGTATTACTTCCAAAATAATTGGCAACCCCGATTCTTTTACCATTGTCTGTTCCAGTGCTAAAAAAATTAAACATCCCAATATCTTCATGGGTTGCATTTGCACCGCTAAAATTGTTGTTGATTCCAAAACGGCCATTTGTCGCGACACCTTGAAAATCGCTTACGACGCCCGCGGTAACATTGGATGCAGAGCTGTTGTTGATGACATTATACAATCCGACCCTTTGTCCTGTTCCTGTGGTTGTAAAAATATTCGTTGTGCCATGCATTAAGCCATTACCGCTTCCTGCAAAAGAATTAGTCGTGCCAAAATGCTGTCCCGAGTTCGTTCCCGTAAACACATTATCTACGCCAGTTTCAACTGCCGTTGAAGTATTGGTCATTGAATTTCTCGTTCCAACGACTGCGCCCGTTCCCGTACCAGACATGACATTGGTTGTGCCGAACCTAAATCCTGTCCCGATTGTCGATATATTATTGGATGTTCCGTAAACTGCATTTGTAGAAGTGCCGCTCAGGAAATTGGATACGCCGTAACCAGCAACGCCATTGCCCGGTGTGACCACATTGGTCATTCCTGAAATCACGCCTGAGGCCAAAGCGGGCGGACTGGCAGTTTCAGTTTCTATGACATCGGTAGACACGACTGTGTTTGTAGGATTGGTGTGTTTGAATTTGGCTACCGACAAGTTTGCACCATTAGTTTCTTCGACATCCAGTTTATAGGAAGTCGTGTTTTTGCCTATGGCTACATTTCCGGTATGGTACATGTTGTCGGTGATGGCATCTGGTTGTAATACAGTTCCAACTTCATAAAAAGCGCCATCTGTCCGGGAACCGGTGCCTTTCCAAGTTGACGAGGCATTATCCCAATAATAAAATCCGGGTTGGCTTGTTCCGGAAACAGTCGTTAAAAAAACCATCATGCCATTTTGCAATGCTCCAGGATTTACAATTGGAAAAGTATTGATGCGCGGAATCAGGATACCATCGGTATTATTTGGCGTGGCCTGACTTGAGGCATTGATTTGCATTTTGGCATTCGGCGCCGGTTCGCCAATACCGATTTTTCCCAAAGCGGCCGTGCTCATCGTCGTGCCGTAAATGACATTCCCGATTGACATCTGGTCGCTGGCCGCAGGTGTCGGCACATTGCTGTCATTACCGATGGCAATGTTGTTTGAGCCTGATGTGATAAATCTTCCAGCCTGAGACCCTATTGCCGTGTTGTTGTTTCCGGTAGCAGCCATCAGGGCCATCCAGCCAATGGCAGCGTTTTTCTGGCCTGCGATATTGGAACTTAACGACCCATACCCGATGCCGGTATTGGCCTGGCCATTTGTATTTTGTCCCAAAGCGCTTGTTCCGATTGCAGTATTCTGACCTCCTACATCGTTAGTGCCAAGGGCGTTGGTACCTATTGCCATGTTGTCGGCGCCAGATGTGTTTGATTGCAGGGCAAAGGAACCAATGGCAACATTGGTAAATCCCTGGTCGTTATTCTTAAGTGCACTATTTCCAATGGCAATATTATTGAATCCAGTAGTAAGACCGCTTAAAGCTGAGATGCCAAAAGCGGTGTTGTTAACTCCAATTTTGCCCGCAAGGGTATTGTCCCTCTTAAAAATCATATCCTTATTATCCGTCGTCCCGATGAAATTGACAGCAGGATTTGTTCCTGCATTTCCCGTTAGTTCCCATCCTTTTCCCGAACCTACTCCAATCCAGCTGGTCGTTCCATTGTCCCAATAGTAAAATCCTTTGGTTTTTCCCGGTAAATCGGTGGTTAGGAAAACCATCATTCCGTTTTGATCAATTGTTGGATTTGCCGGAAACAGATTGATTCTCGGAATCAGGATTCCATCCTGAATGGTTGGGCTTGCGGGGTTTCCAGCCGAAATGTCAAGTTGGGATTTAGGGACAATATTTCCTATCCCGACCTGGGCGAAAGCGACAGCACCGTTGAGGGCGAATGCTGCCAGGAGTAAAAAAATTTTCATGGCCTTTGTGTTTAGTTGCTGCGGATATTAGGGATTCCACAGATTTAGGCACAAAGTTGCTGCGGAAATCCTTGCCCGGAAATACCCGATAGACCAACGCAGGATTGGATTGCCAGACAACCGAAGTTCCCGACAGACAACCATTTGAACAGACGAATGACGCTTTTTTATATTGATAAATTGTCTATATTTGGTCAAAACACGAACGATGCGCAAATACTCGTGCCTCATCATTGACGATGACGATATCGACCGGCTTGCGGTAATGATACAGGTGAAAAAGCATCTGGTATTGGATATTGCCGGCGCTTACAAATCGGCGGTTGATGCAATTCCGGCCTTGGAAAAACCGGGTATCGACGTATTGTTTCTCGACATCGATATGCCGTCGTTGAACGGGCTCGATTTCCGAAAGCTTGCCCTTCAGGTTCCGGTTTGCGTTTTTATCACTTCGCATCCCGAGCATGCAGCCAAGACATTCGAGCTCGACACCTTGGATTTTATCGAAAAGCCCGTCAAGTCTGAGCGTTTCAGCCAAACCGTCAGGCGTATTGAAGAATATATGGATTTGCGGAACAAAGCGGCATTTTTTGATGCTACACTCGGCAGCGACCCTATATACATCAAGGAAGGTTTTGGAAAAACCCGCATCGACCTGCTCGAGGTGCGTTATCTTGAAGCCTTAAAAGATTATACCAAGTTGGCGTTGCCAGCAGAAAACCATTCTGTGCTGACAAGCCTGGGAAATTTACTGCAGACGCCCGAATTCAGCCCGTTTGTCCGCATCCACCGCAGCTATGCCGTAAACAAGTATTTCGTAAAGCGCATCAAGTCCACTGAAGTCGAGTTGGATAACGGCACCACGATTCCCGTTGGGCGTAGTTACAAAGACATTTTAAAATCTTTATACTAACCTTTTGTCATGAGAAAAATTTCATTCCTGCTGATATTGCTTTTCGGAACTGCCGCTTTTTCGCAAAAGCAGGGACAACCGCTTATTGATTCCCTGTTATTGGAATTGCCAAAAACAAAACAAGACACGACAAGGGCAGCACTACTTCGCCGGATAGCTTACAGTTTGCCCAATATTGATCCCGAAAAAGGAAAACAATATGGAAAGGAAGCGTTGAAACTATCGGAAAGCCTCCAATGGAACGACGGAATAGCCGCTGCCCTGAACGCCATCGGTAAAAATTATGCCGGTACGGGTGACTTCAATCAAGCATTGACTTATTATAATCGGGCTTTCCCAAAAACAAAAAACAAAAAAATCCTGGGCTTTTTGTTGAACGATTTTGCACTGAGTTATGCCAACCTTGGCAATTACATCAAATCTCTCGATTATTACCACCGGGCACTCAAAATGGCGGAGGAACGCTACGACAAAAAACTGCAAGGTGCCGTATTGTCGAATATGGGCCTGGTTTACTTTGGCCTTGAAAAATATGATGAAGCCATTGCCCTTTTTCATAAAGCGCTGAAAATAAACACGTCCATCGGCAACAAGATCAATATGTCCCGAAATCTTGGAAATCTCGGAAATGCCTATTCCATTTTAGGGGACGACAAAAAAGCCATAGGATATTACCAGCGCGCCTTAGAAATCAATAGATCCTATGGCGACAAGGCAAATACGGCCATCGTCATCGGCGCTATCGGCAACAGTTATTTCAGACTGAAAGAATATCACAAAGCGCTGCAATATGCAAGTGAATCCATGAAATTGACCGAAGCGCTCGGCGACCAATATGTGATTGCCTTCAACCATGGGCTCATCGGTGACATTTATTTCCAAATGGCAAAGCACGAAACCAACCCGCAAAAGCAGAAAATCTTATTCCGCAATGGCGAAACCGACTTCCGGAAAGCGCTCGAAATTCACCAAAAACTGAATAACCTGAAGGAAATCATGTACGATTATCAAAATCTGTCGGCAATACAGAAAAAGACGGGGAATTTCAGCGAAGCGCTTGATTCTTACGAAAAATCGATAGTGTACAAGGATTCCATCTTCAATGCCGACAACAAGGAAACCATCAAAAACCTTGAGGATAAGCGTGCAATCGAACTCCGCGACAAGCAAATCCAGCTCAACAAGGTCACGCTCGAATCGAAAGAAAGGCAAAAATGGTTTTATATTTTAGGTATTGTCGCTCTTCTGGTTATCGGGGCATTGATTTTATGGCAGAGCCAAAACCGGAAAAAGACCAATGAGAAGCTGCAACAGCTCAACGCGGGACTGGACGAAGCCAATAAAGTGAAAGTCCGGTTTTTAGGCATCATCAACCACGATCTTAAAAGCCCGGTGGCGAGCCTGATCAGTTTTTTGCATATCCAGAAAGAACATCCCGAAATGCTTGACGAGCAGATGCAGGACAAAACCATCTCATCTGCCGAAAACCTGCTCGAATCGATGGAAGACATTTTGCTGTGGAGCAAAGGCCAAATGGACCATTTCAAGCCCGAGTTCAGGAAGGTGAATGTCGATTGGCTTTTTGACGACCTCAAGAAAAATTTTTTCCACGTCAATAGCGTACGTTTCGTATTTGAAAACCCCGGGCAGGCCGAATGGCGCACCGATGAGAATTACCTCAAAACCATCCTGCGCAACCTGATGGCCAATGCCGTTAAAGCGGTGGAAAATATCCCCGATGCGACTGTTACGGTTAAAGCGGGACCATCATATCTTTCGGTTTCTGATAACGGCCCGGGCGGAAACAGTGAGCAGTTCCGCGCCTTGCATGACGACTCGGTCGTTTCAGGGATGCAGTCGGGAATGGGACTTCATTTAATCCGAGATATGGCAAAGGCAATTGGTTGCAGCATTACTGTCGACACAAAACCCGGGGAAGGAACGACTTTTAAAATCACTTTTGCATAGCGAAAATTATTTCGCCATCTTTTGCTCAATCGCTTTGATCCGCTGTTCAAGGGTTTGCTGGTTGCTTTTCAATATGTTTATTTCGTCTTGAAGTTGTGCGTTTTTTGCTTTTTCAGCTTCGATAATATGCTGCTGTTCCTGTACGGCCTTTACTAACGGGACAACAAACGTCGTATAATTGACACTGTACAATCCATCGCTGGTTTTCGGAATATCGACACCGTTGAAATCATAATTCGCCGCTTTGGCCGCTTCGGCTACTTCCTGTGCGATAAAGCCGGTTTGGGTTATTTTTTCGATATCATATTTGCCATCCCAATCTTGCGCCGCTTCCTTTTTGCCTTTGTATAGGAACTCATTTTGTTTGTGGATGTCTAGGTTGTAAGTAACCGGATTCAGCCTGTTGATGAAATCAAGCCCTGGCACATTGCTTTTGATGTTATTCTTGATGCGTCGGTCGCTGTAAGCGGTAATACCCGTAACCTGAGCGCGTATGGTAGTCACGCTGGTATTCCCGATGTCAACCATATTGCTTACAGAACTCGCAGACCCGGTATTATAACCCAAAGCGGTGTAATTGGTCAGTGAAGTCGTAATCGGATAAGCGTTGTAACCGATTGCCGTATTGAAATTCCCATTGATGTTTGTCAGCAGCGACGACACGCCAACCGCAGTATTATTGGAGCCAATGGTATTGTCGCGCAAGGCATAATTCCCTGTAGCGGTATTTTGCGTTCCCGATGTCAACGCACTGAACGTACTGGCACCGAATGCGGTATTTGAACTTCCGATGAAACCTGCCTTGGTGCCGCTTCTTTTAAAAACCACATCAATATTGTCGGTCGTGCCGATAAAGTTGGTCGCCGCATTTGTACCCGTATTCCCCGTCAGCGCCCAACCGCTTTTGGCACCTACTGAAAGCCAACTTCCTGACAACACATCCCAATAATAGAATCCGGGTAGGTTGGTTCCGGCGGCTGTGGTTAAAAATACCTGCATCCCGTTTTGGGCAGCCGTCATGCTTGCCGCCGCTGTGAGCACGCTGACCCTTGGAATCAGGATTCCGTCAGTATTGGCCGGCGCAGCAACGTTTGACGCAGGAATATCCAACCTTGCATTTGGCGCTGGCAATCCGATTCCTATTTTGGCAGCGGCCGGAACATCCATTCCGATGCCATAAATAACATTGCCAAGCGAAAGCTGGTTGCTTCCCGTTAACGAAGGCAATGTCGCAGACCGGCCAATGGCAATATTATTACTTCCGGCTGTTTGCGTATTCATGGCAGCCGAGCCAATTGCCGTGTTATTCGAACCTGCCGCAAGCGAATATAATGTCGCATAACCGACAGAAGTGTTATCAGAACCTGAACTATTCCCACGCAAAGCGTTTTGACCCAACGCGGAATTGTTTGAACCGTCGATATTTTCCCACATTGATGTATCGCCAACAGCAGTATTGTTGCCGCCGATGGTATTGTGGTATAAGGCGCTGAATCCTGCAGAAGTGTTGTTATCACCCGTTGAATTGGTCAGCATCGCATTTACACCGATGGCGGTATTGTAATCGCCGGTAGTGTTTAACAAAGCATTGTAACCGTTTGCCGTATTGTAGCTTCCTGTCGTATTGTCGCGTAAGGAATTTGTTCCCGTAGCTGTGTTATATAATCCCATAGTGTTATTAACCAATGCATTAGCGCCAACGCCAACGATCCCTGAAGCCGTATTCGCCAAAAGCGCATTCGTCCCGACGGCAGTATTCTGTCCGCCGCTGATATTCATCTTCAGGGCATTTCCGCCAACGGCGACATTATCGTTACCGCCGTCATTGGTGAACAACGCACTATTCCCAATCGCGATGTTCCAGTTTCCTGTGGTATTGCTATTTAAAGATTGGAATCCGAAGGCACTGTTTTGCTGCCCGGTCGTATTGGTAAAAAGCGAATTCACACCTGAAGCGGTGTTGTAACTGCCATTGCTTGTGATGAGCGCATTGTAGCCGTTTGCCGTATTGTAGCTTCCAATCGTGTTGGCGCGTAAGGAATTTGTTCCCGTTGCGGTATTGTACATTCCGCTGAGGTTTGACAGCAATGCTTGCGATCCAACAGCCACGGCACCCGAAATGGTATTGGATTTTAGCGCTTCCCTGCCGATTGCCGTGTTGTCATTTCCGATGGAATTATTCAACAGGGAATAAACTCCCATAGCCGTATTGTTGAATCCACTCGTATTGTTTATAGCGGCAAAATAGCCCATGCCGGTGTTGTTGTATCCGATGGTGTTGAGCTGCAATGCCGCGCCGCCAACGGCCGAATTCCGATAACCTGTCGTATTGCTTTGAAGGCTCCAGGCCCCGAAACCGTTGTTGTCATAACCACTGGTATTGTTGATAAGCGCATTGGACCCAACAGCTGCATTGTATTCCCCGTTACTGTTATACAATGCTCCAAATCCGACAGCGGTATTGTTGGCGCCGGTAGTATTGGCCACTAATGTTTGTCCACCTACCGCGACATTGTTGAATCCAGTAGTATTGTTAGCCAAGGCATTGTAGCCGACTCCGGCGACATAAGATGCCGTATTGCTTTTCAGCGCATTAGTTCCGACAGCGGTATTTTGTCCGCCGATAGTGTTTGAAAACAAGGCATTCCCGCCAAAAGCCACGTTGTCATTCCCGGTTGTATTACTGAAAAGCGAACTATTTCCTGCTGAAGTATTCCAGTTTCCGCTGATATTGTTGTAAATCGACTGGAATCCAAAAGCGGAATTGTCATGCCCTCCGATATTGACCAAAAGTGCATTAACGCCTGTTGCTGTATTATTGCTCCCTGTGTTGTTATAAAGTGCATTGTAGCCAGTCGCAGTGTTGTATGCGCCTGTGGCATTGGTGCGAAGCGAATAACTCCCCAGCGCGGTATTGTATAATCCTGTAGTATTATTGACCAACGCTTGTGTGCCGATGCCGACTATTCCCGAAACGGTATTATTAAAAAGTGCATTGGTGCCAAGTGCGGTATTCTGCCCGCCTGAAACATTTGTCCTGAGCGTATTGGCGCCCAAAGCCACATTGTCGTTTCCTGTGACATTCAAAATCAATGCTGATGTTCCCAACGCGCAATTGAAATTCCCCGAGAGGTTGGCGCCAAGGGTATTGATTCCCAGTCCAACATTTGAATTTCCCGAAGTGTTCGCCACCAGGCTGCCGCGGCCCAATGCCGTATTGTCGTTTCCTATCGTATTGCCCAACAACGTGCTCACGCCGACAGCTGTATTTCCAGTGCCTGTCGTTGCAGGATTCAGTCCATTGACACCAAAAGACGTATTGGCGCTTGCCAGCAATCCGGCCTGCACATTATTGCGCTTCATGACCAAGTTGTTGTCATCGCTCGTTCCCAGGAAATTGACTGCTGGATTTGTCCCGGAATTTCCGGTCAATTCCCAACCTTTCGCATCGGTGCCAACACCAATCCAACTCGTTGAAGCATTGTCCCAATAGTAAAATCCTTTGGCTTTTCCGGCAACGGTTGTGGTCAGGAAAACCAACATGCCATTTTGGGCAGCGGTCGGGTTTGACACGGGAAAAGCATCAACTTTAGGAATAAGCAACCCATCGGTGTTTGCCGGTGATGTCTGGTTGGAAGAGCGAATGTCCAGTTGCGCATCGGGCGTTGTCGTGTTGATGCCGACCTGGGCCGACACATTTGCGGAAAAAACGATCAATACGGAAAGGAGTAACAGTGTTTTCATGATGATATTGTTTAGTGCTGCCTTTTACAGGTTTACGCCGACAAAGGTCACTCGCGCTTTCGTAAAAAAAAACAACCAATAGACAATCAACATTTTAAATAGACGGAGATGTTAAATTCTGATAATTTTTATACATTTGGACAAAGGCCAAAACATGAAACAACTCAATTGTATTATCATTGATGATGACGAAATTGACAGGCTGACCGTTGTATCTTACGTCAAGCGATTCCCGTTATTCAAAATACAAGGTGTTTTTTCCTCAGCGGAAGATGCATTGCCATTGCTTGAAACGATGGAACCCGACGTGCTTTTCCTCGATATCGACATGCCGTCACTCAGCGGTATTGAATTCCGGAAAAAAGCCGCGCATGTTCCCGTTTGCATTTTCATCACAGCCCATCCCGAACATGCGGTCGAGAGTTTTGAGGTTGAAACCCTTGATTTTATCATCAAGCCTATAAAAATCGACCGGTTTACGCAGGCTGTCCAGCGCATTGAAGATTATATGGAACTGAAAGTCAAAGCTTCCCTGTTTGAATCCAGTATCGGCGGCGACAGTATTTATATCAAGGAAGGCCATGAGCAAACGAAAGTCAAATTACATGATATTCTCTACCTCGAGGCTTTGAAGGATTATACGAAAATCATCACCACGCAAAAGAGGCATTGCGTACTTTCAAGCATCGGGAATTTGCTGAAGGAAGCCAACTTCAATTCATTTATCCGCATCCACAGGAGCTATGCAGTCCAGAAGCAATTCATTAAAATCATCGGGCCGCAGGAAATCACGCTCAACAACAATGTCCAGTTGCCCGTCGGCAGAAGCTTCAAGGATAATTTAAGCATCATCCTATGAGAAAACTACTTGCAATTTTACTATTGACATATGGTGCCTGCGGTTTTGCCCAGGATGAAAATCCAAAAAATGTCGACTCGCTAATGACAGTATTGTCACACCAGAAAGAGTCAATAGCAAAATGCAAGACACTCAACGCCCTGGCCGACACTTTCTACCGCCTGGATCCGGAACAAGGCATTAAATATGCCGACCAGGCGCTTAAACTTTCATCCAGAATCGGGTATGAAGAAGGCATTGCTTACGCTAAACTTTACAAAGGAGCAAACCTTTGGCTGACAGGCGATAATGACAAAGCATTAAAATTGTATGGGGAAGCCGAAAAGCTTTTTGAAAAACTCGATGACTATTGTGCTGTTGGACTTACGCAATTGAACACTGGTAATGTCTATGGGCGCAATGGCAAATTCCCCGAAGGACTCGATGCTTTTTTCAAGGCCATACGCA
This sequence comes from Flavobacterium sp., assembly GCA_035286325.1. GTDB lineage: Bacteria > Bacteroidota > Bacteroidia > Flavobacteriales > Flavobacteriaceae > Flavobacterium. The sequence continues at coordinate 12,419 of DATHKH010000025.1, read as the reverse complement.
TGCTTGAAAAATGCAACGGACAGAAATCGACCATCTATCTCGCCAATTGTTACCAAAACATCGGGAACATCTACAACGCCACTGAAAGCTACCAAAAAGCATTAAAAAATTATGATACATCCATCGCACTCTATAAAAAAACAGGCGATGATGTTTCGATAGCAATGATTATGGGAAGCAAAGGGATGATTCTCAACAAACTCGAAAGAAACGGGGAAGCGCTTGCCATTTACAAAGATGCGGAGAAAAAACTGATCGCACTCGACCAGGAAGTGCCATTGGCTTATATCAGGAGCTGGATGGGCACCGTTTATATCGACCTGGACCAATATGACGAAAGCATCCGTTCCTCGGAAAGCGCCTTTGCGACAATAAGCAAAATCGGGGACGAAGATTTGGTGGCTTCCACCATCCAGAATATGGGTCACGCCTACTTATTGAAGGCAAAAAAATCAAACAGCCCGAAAGATCTTGCCCTTGCCTTGGAGAACATCCAAAAAGCGCTCGACATGCACAAGGCACAAGGCAATAACGAACGCATGATCCAGGATTATTCGTACTTGTCGGACTATTACAGCCTGACGAAAGATTACAAGAAAAGTCTCGACGCGCAAGTGAAATTCGCCATTTATAGGGATTCGGTATTTAATTTCAAGAACAAACAATCGCTCCAGAATCTTGAAGATGAAAGGACGATTGAACTCCGCGACAAGCAAATCCAGCTCAACAAAGTCACACTCGAATCAAAAGAAAGGCAAAAATGGTTCTATCTTTTCGGGATTGCCGCATTGCTAATTATCGGAGGATTGGTTTTCCTGCAAAGCCAAAACCGCAAAAAAACGAATGAAAAACTGCAATTGCTCAATGCCGAACTCGACACCGCCAATAAGACCAAGGCACGTTTCTTCAGCATCCTGAACCACGATTTGCGCAGCCCGGTGGCGAACCTCATCAGTTTCCTGCATTTGCAGAAAGACAGCCCGGAATTGCTTGACGACCAAAGCAAAAAACGCATGGAAACCAAAACGATTTCATCTGCCGAAAACCTGCTCGAATCGATGGAAGACATTTTGTTGTGGAGCAAAGGCCAAATGGAAAATTTCACGCCGCAGCCCAAAAAAATAGCCGTAAGCGCCCTTTTTAACGACATCCAAAAGCACTTTTCGAATATCGAAAACGTCAAAATCCTATTTGAAAACCCGGGAAACGAATCGCTTCTGACAGACGAGAATTACGTCAAGACCATATTGCGGAATATTGTCGGGAATGCCATCAAAGCGCTGCACAATACGCCCAATGCGACAGTTATTTTAACCGCAACAAACAATACCATTTCCGTTTCCGACAACGGTCCGGGCGGCACTTCAGACCAATTTCGGGCGCTCTATGACGAGAAGGAAATCGTTGGCATCAAGACCGGTTTGGGTTTGCACCTGATCCGCGATTTGGCCAAAGCCATCAATTGCAAAATAGCCGTCGATTCCAATCTCGGCTCGGGAACCATTTTCACGATTTTATTCCAATAAAAAAAGGACCGATTTTCATCGGTCCTTTCATATTTCGATTCGTGGATTACATCGCTGCGTTCAGTGAATCTGCATAGGTTTGCTTTGGTGCCACGCCAACTTGCCTTCCGACAACTTCGCCGTTTTTGAATACCAAAACCGTTGGAATATTTCTGACGCCATATTTGGCTGCGAATTCCTGGTTTGCATCGACATCGACTTTTCCAACGACTGCCTTTCCGGCAAATTCTTCGCTGAGTTGGTCAATGATCGGTCCAACCATTCTACACGGACCGCACCATGCCGCCCAAAAATCCACCATTACAGGTTTATCCGATTTCAATACCACTTCTTCAAAAGTCGCATCTGTTATTGCTTGTGCCATTTGTTTTTTGTTTAATTATTTCTGGGACAAAATTAATCAATATATCTTTAAAATCCTGTTAATTAAATCAGTTTTGGCTATTTGCAGATTGGCTATTGCTATATGGATTTTCGGGAGCTGTTCCTGCTGTCCGCTGTATCTTTTGCTCCGCTGCGCTTTGCAAAAGGATGCCGCTTCCATCAGGGCTACGGTTTTGAAATGACCGGAAGTCCGCGTTAGTGATTGCAGTGAAAATCCTTTTTTAGGATTGTCCTGAAGCGTAGCGTAGGGGAAATCAATCCTAAAAAAGATTGCAACGGAAAGCGCGGCCGAAGGCAACGCCCAAAAAAATAGCCACAGATTCACGGATTTAAGCAATGCTTTTAATAATCTGTGAATCTGTTGCCAACTTTGAAACTTTGCTCTAATTCAGCTTAAAGTGAATGTCCATTTTCTCCAATTCCTGCAATAATTCCCCGCAGATTTTGACTTTCAGCTTGCGGCTTGGCATCGCAAGTTTCGTAATGATTCGCGTTTCCTCAATTTCGGTGGCAACATTGATTTCCGGTTCCGCATCCAGATTGTCCTCGGCAACGATTTCATCGGCGACCACGAGTTCGGCATCGGCGACGATCGTCCTTTTGACGCTTTCGGTTTCGAGGACTTCAAACGACACGGTATTGTCGCCTTTATTCGACTGGAAGACATGGCTCAGCTTATGGATCATGTCTGCTTCGAGCTGTTTGATATCGACATTGATGATCAGTTTTTTCGCAAACGACGTCAATACATCCTGTAAATACTGCACGAGCATAAACTGCAAACGCGGCTCGCCTTTCTTGCCGGTTTCCTTGTCGGCCCAGCCTTCTTTGACCAAAACTTTCATGAACGTAAAATTATTCTGGATTAAAAAGTGTCGGAATTTTAAATATTCCTCGCCAAAAATCCGGAATTCATAACTTTCGTCGTAACCTTCAAGCGTGAATGACGCCCAGCCTTTTCCGTTCTTCGCCGTCCGATGCTGGACATTCGTGATAATCCCGCCAAAAGTCAGGTTTTTGTTGATGTGCGCCTCAAGGTTTTTCAATACTTCCAATCGCGCATTGCAGAAATACTGCATCTCAAATTTATAGTCGTCAAGCGGATGCCCGGAAATGTAGATCCCGACGACTTCCTTTTCCTTTGCGAGTTTTTCCATCGTGCTCCAGTCTTCGCATGGCGGCACAACCGGTTCGGCAATCTGGACTTCACTGGCTTCGCCAAAAAGACTGACCTGCGACGAGTTTTCATTTTCCTGGAACTTCGCGCCATAACGGACTGCCTTTTCAAGAAATGTGATTCCGTCGCCTTCATCGTGGAAATATTGTGCGCGCGTCGTTTCCGTAAACGAATCAAAACCACCGGCAAGCGCGAGGTTTTCAAAGGCTTTTTTATTGGCCGCGCGCAAATCGACACGCTTGGCCAAATCAAAAATCGATTTGTATTTTCCGGCTGCGCGGCTTTCGACAATGGTTTGTACGGCGCCCATTCCGACGCCTTTGACCGCGCCAATCCCGAAACGCACTGCGTAATTTTCGTTGACCGTAAATTTGTAAAACGACTCATTGACATCCGGACCCAAAACCTGCAAGCCCATTCTCTTGCATTCTTCCATAAAAAAGGAAACCTGCTTGATGTCGCTCATGTTATTGGATAAAACCGCTGCCATATATTCGGCTGGGTAATTCGCTTTTAAGTACGCCGTTTGATACGCAATCCACGCATAGCAAGTCGAGTGCGATTTGTTGAACGCATATTCCGCAAACGCTTCCCAGTCTTTCCAGATTTTTTCTAATTTTTCAGGCGGATGTCCGTTTTCAGCGGCTTGCCCGATAAATTTCGGTTTCATTTTGTCGAGGACTTCCTTTTGTTTTTTTCCCATTGCCTTACGCAAAACGTCGGCGTCGCCTTTTGAAAAGTTCGCGAGTTTCTGGGACAAAAGCATCACCTGTTCCTGGTAAACCGTGATTCCGTATGTGTCTTTTAATAATTCTTCGCATGCATCCAAATCATATTCGATTTTTTCCTCGCCGTTTTTGCGCTTGATGAAACTCGGGATGTAGGCAATCGGCCCCGGGCGGTACAACGCATTCATTGCAATTAAATCCCCGAAAACCGTCGGTTTTAGTTCCTTCATGTACTTCTGCATGCCGGGCGATTCGTATTGGAAAATCCCAACTGTTTCGCCGCGCTGGAACAATTCGTATGTCTTGGCATCGTCAATTGGAAACGCATCAGGATCGATGTCTTTTCCTGTTCTGTATTTGACGAGTTTGACCGTATCTTTAATTAACGTCAGGGTTTTCAATCCCAAAAAGTCCATTTTCAACAAACCGGCGCTTTCAACGACCGAGTTGTCGAATTGTGTCACATACAAATCGGAATCTTTCGCCGTAGCGACAGGAACAAAATTCGTAATATCGTCGGGCGTAATGATGACGCCGCAGGCATGGATTCCGGTATTCCGCAAAGTGCCTTCAAGGACTTTCGCTTGTTGGATGGTAATGCCGCCCAAATCTTTGGCGCCTGCCAAAACCAGGAATTCTTTTACGCGGTCAAAATCTTCGGAGCGTAAGGCGGATTTCAGTTTGCTGTCTTCGAGGGCGAAAATCTTCGCCAGGCTCATTGTATTCGGAATCAGCTTAGAGATTTTTTCGGCTTCAAACAACGGCAAATCCAGTACGCGTGCGGTGTCTTTTATCGAAGATTTCGCGGCCATCGTGCCGTAAGTAATGATTTGCGCGACTTGTTTGGAGCCGTATTTTTTGATGACATAATCCATGACCTTGCTTCTTCCTTCGTCATCAAAATCGATATCGATATCGGGAAGCGACACACGGTCTGGATTCAGGAAACGCTCAAAAAGCAGGTTGTAAAGCAATGGATCAATATTCGTGATTCCGAGGCAATACGCGACTACAGAACCTGCCGCAGAACCACGGCCCGGCCCAACGGAAACGCCCAAAGCACGCGCTTCGGCAATGAAATCCTGTACAATCAAAAAGTAACCAGGATAACCTGAATTCTCAATCGTCAGCAATTCAAAATCGATGCGCTCCTTAATTTCAGGGGTGATTTCAGGATAGCGCTTTTTGGCGCCAACATAGGTCAAGTGTTTCAAATAATTGTTTTCACCGCGTTTGCCTTTGTCTGCCAAATCTTCGGCGACATCGAAATCTGACGGGATGACAAATTTCGGAAGCAACACTTCGCGCGCCAAGTCATAAATTTCAATTTTGTCGACAATTTCAGCAATATTGGCAATCGCTTCAGGCAAATCATGAAAAAGCTTTTTCATGTCGTCGCCCGATTTGAAATAGTATTCCTGATTTGGCAGTCCGTAACGATATCCGCGGCCACGGCCTACTGGCGTTGCTTTTTTCTCGCCATCGCGTACGCAGAGCAAAATATCATGTGCATCTGAATTTTCCTTATCGATGTAAAAGATATTGTTTGTCGCAATGAGTTTGACGTTGTGCTTTTTTGCCAAAGAGATCAAAGTCGAATTCACACGGTTTTCATCTTCCTGGTTGTGGCGCATCAGTTCGATGTAAAAATCGGCGCCGAATTCATTTTTCCACCAAACCAAAGCCTCTTCAGCCTGGCTTTCTCCAATATTTAATACTTTATTCGGAATTTCCCCGTAGAGATTTCCAGATAAAACAATGATGTCTTCTTTATATTGTTGTATGACATTTCTGTCAATTCTCGGCACATAATAAAATCCTTCGGTGTAAGCAACGGAGGACATTTTGGCGAGGTTGTGGTAGCCTTTTTTGGTTTTGGCCAACAGCACGATCTGGTAACCGTTGTCTTTTCGCGTTTTGTCTTTATGATCTTCACAGACAAAAAACTCGCAGCCCACAATTGGCTTGATCGTTTTTTCGGTTTGCTCTTCGCCATTTTCGAGAGCGGCTTTATTTTTGGCTTCAGCCGATTTGTTATGGTATAAAATGTCGCGGACAAAATGAAAAGCGCCCATTAAATTCGCATGATCGGTCATCGCCACTGCGGGCATTTTATGTTTGACTGCAGCCTTGACCAAATCGCTGACGCTGATTGTTGACTGCAAAACGGAAAATTGCGTATGGTTGTGCAGATGGACAAAATCGACATCGACTAAAATTTCTTTGCTGGCGGCAAGGTCGACTTCCGGAACTTCCTGCGTTTTTATGAACGTTTGCCTAATGGCCTCCGAAGCGGCTTTGAGGTTGATGTGTTTTAATCCGATCAGCTGGATTACGCCAGGATTGTAATTCCTGAAATCTTCGTAATAACCGGACGGAACGTCGAGCTCTTCTTTCGTAAACACTTCGCGGCGTATGAGCTCGAAGAAACACCTGGTCGTCGCTTCGACGTCGGCAGTCGCATTGTGTGCTTCCGAAAATGGGGCTTTGAAAAGGTATTGGTGCAATTCCGTCAGCGTTGGCAGCTTGAATTTTCCGCCACGTCCGCCGGGCAATTGCAATAATGAAGCGGTATTTTCTGTACAGGTGTCCAAAACACGCATCGGGTTCATTGGCGAATCCATTCCCATGCGGTAAAATTCGGAGCCCATGATGTTGACGTCAAATCCGACGTTTTGCCCAACGATGAATTTGGCTTTTGCCAAAGCGATATTGAATTTTCCCAACACTTCGGAAAGTGCGATTCCTTCTGCTTGTGCCAATTCGGTTGAAATCCCGTGAATGCGTTCGGCATCATATGGAATATTAAAGCCTTCGGGTTTCACCATATAATCCTGGTGCTCGATCAGCCGGCCCATTTCGTCGTGCAATTGCCACGCAATCTGGATGCACCGCGGCCAGTTGGCAGAATCGCTTACCGGTGCGTCATAACGCTTTGGCAATCCGGTGGTTTCGGTGTCGAATATGATGTACATAGCTGAAAGTAAGGGTTTTGTAATTCCGGTAAATCTGGGGAATTGGAATTCCAAAAGTAGGATTTTTTGGAGAAATAAGACAGGTAAGTTATCAACAAAAAAACCACTCATCAATAAAGATGAATGGTTTTTTGTATTAAAAATTTATGTCATACAGGATACAATCCTGCCAAAAATTTAATTAATATCCGCCACGGCTTCCACCGCGATCTCCGCCTCCGTAACCGCCACCACGGTTTCCACCGCCGCCGCCGCCGTAACCACCACGAGAATCTCCACCACGACCACCGCCGCTGTTGAAGCTTCTTCTTTCACCTTCCGGCTTTGGCTCTGATTTGTTCACTACGATAGCACGTCCTTGAACAGTAGCACCGTTCAGTTCGTTAATCGCTTTTTGCGCCTCTTCATCATTTGACATTTCAACAAAACCAAATCCTTTACTTCTTCCGGTAAATTTATCAGTAATAATTTTTACGGAATCCACAGTTCCATACGCTTCAAACGATTCTCTTAAATCTGCTTCCTCAATACTGAACGGAAGGCTTCCAACAAAAATATTCATAAGTACTAATTTATATAAGTTCTCAACAAATATAATTTTTTATTTCTTAATTTCCTATGACTTAGGATATTTATAATTTATTCGGCAGAAATTCCCTTAAATAAAAAAACCATCCTGATACAGAATGGTTTTCATATTTCGTCTTTTTGATTTACAATGCAGGAACGACCGGCACTTTATAAAAATTGCCTTCATGGAAATTTAAAATTTCGCCGCCTGAAGGATTATCGTCGACATTGACCGCATTGAAGCGAAAAGTTCCGGATACTGTATGCTTTGCCGTATCGTATTCAGTAATTTCTATTTGGCCGTCACCAAAACCGGCGCCGGTTTCGTATATCAAATCTTCGCCGCCAATGGACAAAACGTAAGACGCCATCCCAATCGTATTGACACCCATAATATAAGTGCCCGGATTGGCATTGCCCGTCTTTAAAGTAACGGTTTCATATTGCGTGACACCGGTTATTGTAATGTATCCATTTGTATCAACTGTAGCGTAGGAATCTTTAGCTCTCCAAAAGACATCGTCTTTGAGGCCTTGGAAAGAAGGGCTGTTTTTCGTAATGTCCTGGGTGCAGGAACCCAGGGCAATAAGGATTAAAAGAAGTGAGGCAATCTTTTTCATTGTTGTAGTTGTAAGTTTTTGAAACACAAAAATAGTTTTTTAAACCAAAAATGCTAAACTAAATTCAAAAAAATACGTTAATATTCTCCTTTTGAAACAAATACTGTCGAAAAAATAAAGCACGCATTAGAATCTTTCAAAAAAAAAAGTATCTTTGCACCCTTAATTAATCGAGGTCGAGTACCTCAAAATTTAATCAATACGATTATGTCTGTAAAAATTAGATTACAAAGACACGGTAAAAAAGGAAAACCTTTTTACTGGGTTGTAGCGGCTGATGCTCGCTCAAAAAGAGACGGTAAATACCTTGAGAAAATCGGTACTTACAATCCAAACACAAATCCTGCAACAGTTGAATTGAACCTTGACAGCGCTGTACAGTGGCTGCACAACGGTGCACAACCGACTGACACTGCAAGAGCTATCCTTTCTTACAAAGGCGCATTGTTGAAACACCACCTTGATGGAGGCGTTCGCAAAGGCGCTTTGACACAGGAGCAAGCTGATGCTAAATTGGCTGCCTGGTTGGATGAAAAATCAGGAAAAGTAGATTCGAAAAAAGAAGGTTTGTCTAAAGCACAAGCTGACGCAAAAGCAAAAGCTTTGAAAGCTGAGAAAAAAGTAAACGAAGATCGTATCGCTGCTGCAAAACAGGCTGATGCTGATTTGATCGCTGCCGATTCTGCACCTGCTGTTGAAGAAAATGAAGAAGTTGCCGATGTAGCTGCTGAAGCAGAAACTCCTGCTGTTGAAGAAGCTGAAGCACCTGCTGCCGAAGAGGCTGTAGCTGAAGAAGCACCTGCAGTTGAAGAAGCTACTGAAGAAGCTACTGAAGAAGTCGCTGATGTTGCTGCCGAAGTGTCAACTGAAGAAGCTCCGGCTGCTGAAGAAGGCGAAGAAGAAAAAGAAGCTTAATATTTCCAGCGAGAATGCGTAAAGAAGATTGCTTCTATTTAGGTAAAATCGCGAAAAAATTCAGCTTTAAGGGAGAAGTCTTAGCGTATCTCGATACCGACGAACCCGAATTATATGAGAACATGGAATCAGTGTTTGTTGACTTAAACAACAACCTGATTCCATTTTTTATTGAAACCAGCTCGCTCCACAAAAACGATTTCCTGCGCATCAAGTTTGAGGACATGAATTCTGAAGCCGACGCCGAGGAAATCCTCAATTGCCCCATTTACCTTCCATTGAAAATGCTGCCCAAACTCACTGGGAACAAATTCTACTTCCACGAAGTCATCGGTTTTGAAGTCGACGACAAACGCCTCGGCATCGTCGGCAAAATCGTTTCGATCAACGATTCGACCGCGCAGCCATTATTTGAAGTCTTGAAAGGCGACACTGAAATCCTGATTCCAATGATCGACCATTTCTTAGTCGAAATCGACCGCAAGAACAAAAAAGTCAAAATGGATTTGCCGGAAGGATTGATTGAGATGTATCTTTAGGCGATTGTTAGATTGTTAGACACGCTTCGCTTTTGGATTTTTAGAAGCATGTTCCTGCTGTCCGCTCTATCTTTTATTCCATTGCATTCCATAAAAGGATGCCGCTTCCATCAGGGCTAGGCATTTCAACTCACATCCTATTTTATGTTTCAATTCAAACAATTCACAATAAACCAAGACCAAACCGCGATGAAAGTCGGCACCGACGGCGTATTGCTCGGCGCTTGGGCACCAATCGACCACAGTCCGCATTCCATACTCGATATCGGAACAGGAACAGGATTGATAGCCCTGATGCTCGCACAACGCAGCGAAGCCGGACAGATCGACGCTTTGGAAATCGACGAAAAAGCCTACGAACAGGCCGTCGACAATTTCGAGAATTCGCCTTGGGAAAACCGCCTGTTCTGCTTCCACGCAGGATTGGACGAATTTGTCGAAGAACCGGAAGACGAATACGACCTCATCGTCTCCAATCCGCCATTCCATACCGAAGATTATGTTTCAGGCGATGAAGCCCGCAACACTGCACGGTTTACGCAAAGTTTGTCTTTTGAGGAATTGCTTGAAGCCGCCGATTTGCTGCTTTCTGAAAATGGGATTTTTGCGGTCATCATTCCTTACAAGGAAGAAGCGAAATTTACTGCGCTCGCAAATGAAGTAGCATTATACCCGATGAAAATCACACGTGTCAAAGGCACATCGACAACGGAAACCAAGCGCAGTCTTTTGGCGTTCAGCCGCGCGAAAGCGATAAACTTCCCGATGGATGAATTGGTGATTGAATTCGCAAGACATGATTATACGCCGGAATATATCGAATTGGTAAAGGATTTTTACCTCAAAATGTAATTAAGGCATTTCATCAGTGACTTTATAGCGTTTCATTTCTTCGAGTGGCTCAATGGCACTGTAACCTTTCCATATTTTGGGGTCATATTGCTTAATGCGAAGGTATTGGAAATTATTTTCAGTGACATGGTCGTATTCGCCTTCTGTGATTTCATTGCGCGACAGATTAAGATATTCCGTTTTTTCCAGAATGTTTCCTTCCACTTTAAGGTCAAAGGCCACTACATCCTTCTCGCTTTCAGACAACTCGATAAATTTGAGCGGCCTGTTTAAATAAATATATTGCCCTTCCTCGCGCAACGCATATTGCAGGTAATAACCTTCCCCACTTGGACTTTGCTTATAAATAATCGTTCCTTTTCTAAAGTTCTCGGAAACTTTTACGCCCAGCAGCAATTTCATGTTAAACCCGTCTAGTTTCTTGCCTTCTGCCAGTGAATAGTCAGCCCGGAGAACGCCAAAATCAACTTGCGAAATATAGAGTTTTCCGGTGTATTTCGCTTTGCTTCTGTCGGGCGCAAAGGTCAATACATAAGCAAAATTCCCATCGTTGAGATATACTGTGCCTTCATATTTGTAGTCGTAACTATCGGTGTCATGGATAAAATCGAAAGACGTGGAAAGCAGACTGTTTTCTGCCGAAAAATTAGTCAGTTTTGTTTTTGCCGATTCATTTTCATTTTTAAGCTTTTGGTTTTTCTTCTTATTGAAATCTTTTCGCAGCGAAACCGTATCCCGAGATCCAAACCAACCGCTTTTGATCCTGTAATATTTGATTGTGTCGAGATGCTTGAGCAGTAAATTTGTCGCGCTTTTCTGCAATCCTTCAAGTGATGCGGAACGGCTTTCATCCGTAAGCTTCGTCGCTTTTACGACGTTAAGTTTGTATGGCGCAGCGGTTTTATGCGGCGCTTTATAATAATTGCACAGCATATCGGTGTATTCCTTTGGCGGATGCGAAATCAATCGCGAGGTAAAAGCAGCCAATTCCTTATTGACCGATTTCAATGCGTCTTTGGAAAAACCTGTCGATTCATCAATTTCAACATTGAGCTGTTTCCCTACAAATGAATTTGATTCACGCATGAAAACACTATTTTCCGTAATCAGGCCTTTAGCGCCATAATTGCGTATGAGATTTTTTTTGACTTCGGCCATTATTGCGTTTGCAGACGGCAATTTTGACACATGTACTTCATCAAGCTCGTAAACAGACGGCTGAAGCTTAACGGTCAATTGCCCGGCTTTCAGTTCGCCGACAGTCAATTGCGAAGTCGCATATCCGAGATAGGAAATAACCAACACAGCGTTGTCGCCGTTATCGGTTTCCGAAAGGCTAAAAAAGCCTTCTGTGTTTGAGATCAGGCTTTGGGTTTCGTTGAATTGGATGTTCGCATACGGAATGGATTCGCCTGTCGTCGCATCGATAATTTTTCCGGTTTGGCCAATGGCTCTGGCTCCAAGAAATACAATTAAGAGGAAGAAGAAAATTTTCATGGGAAAGTGTTTTTTTGGGATAGACGAGATTTGTATGACTTTCGTTGCATAAACATAAAACTTTTTCTCATAACAAGCGAAGCTCGCGGGTTGCAAAACAAAAACTTCCCAAATAATCAATCGTTTTCGTTGATTAGTTTCACCCGATTACTTACTTTTGCCCCGATTTAAAAATTGAATTATGAGACCAGATTTATTCCAGGCACCTGACTATTATAATGTTGACGAATTATTGACCGACGAAAACCGTTTGGTGCGCGATGCAGCCCGCGAATGGGTCAAGCGTGAAGTTTCCCCAATCATTGAGGATTATGCGCAAAGGGCCGAATTCCCAAAACAAATCATCAAAGGTTTGGCGGATATCGGTGCGTTCGGGCCATACATTCCGGAACAATACGGCGGCGCCGGACTTGACCAAATCTCATACGGATTGATCATGCAGGAAATCGAAAGAGGCGATTCGGGCGTGCGTTCGACAGCTTCGGTGCAATCTTCTTTGGTGATGTACCCAATCTGGAAATACGGCAACGAAGAACAACGCATGAAATATTTGCCAAAACTCGCAAGCGGTGAATTCATCGGCTGTTTTGGATTGACGGAACCTGATCATGGTTCGAATCCTGGCGGCATGACGAC
>DATHKH010000024.1:0-31898 GCA_035286325.1 Flavobacterium sp. | reverse complement strand
AGTTCGTTTCCGGGCCTCCGGGAGTAAAGTTTAAACTAAGCGATGTTTCTGTTCCGCCTGTTAATGTAACATTCGTTGGTGGCAAACATGCTGGCACCAAGCAATCAACTGTTCCTGAAAATATTGGGACAGTGGCACTTGCCGCTCCCGTTCCCGGAGGCTTGACATATATTGTTTGTCCAAATGAGTTTACGATTGTAATACCCATTTCATTTGGAAAACCTCCCCCAACGCTCCAAAGCAAGTCGAAAGGTCCGGCACACATTGGAACCGTAACGCTTACCGGTGATTGCCCCTGTGCAGCAGTTGGTCCGGTTAAATTCGCTACAGGTACCAAACCTTGCCTGACAATCATAGATCCACCATTCCAGGTATCTCCAAAACTGTCAACCATTATGAACGTATAGTTACAACCCGTTGCACAGGTCGTTGTATTGAATATATACGGTCCAGCCCATGGGCTGAATGTTCCATTTCCGCAATCAGCTCTTACCCAATATTGGTATTGCCCTAACACTAGTGGCGTACCGTCTTGTAATGTTGTTACTGGAAAGTTTGTATTGGTACCGGCAGTAGTTCCCGCCGTTGTTGGTATTCCAGAACCTGAAGTTTGTACAAAAACTTCCCATGATGTGGCCGCTCCTGGATTCCCCCATGATAAGTTCGCACTTGTCGGGCCTGTTCCTACTGCACTCAATCCTGTTGGTGCTGCACAGTTTAAAGTCTGTACTGTCAAGGTATAACCTACAGTTTGTGGTGCTTGTGCTGATGAAATAACTATTATATAAGTCTGTCCTGCGGTTACCGCCAAACTAGGAATATCCCTGATGGTGCTTCCAGTATTGGCTACACCCGCCACACAGCTCACGCCGACATTGGCACAGCCCTCATATACAAATATCCCTGAACGTGTTCCTGATGGGGTCATTGAAATACTAATGGCTCCGGAAACGGTTGGTGTGTACGAATAGAACACATCATTTCCTGTCATAAAGTTTGTAGGCGTTCCTGCACATGCTGCCGGTTGAGTTACATCGGTACTGTCGCCGTAATTTCCTGTATTGTCCGTCGTACTATAAGGAACTCCTGGTGGAATCGTAATTGGCGAGGCACAGGTCAATCCCGGTGAGGATGTTATAAAGGCAAATGGGCCTACCCATTCACTGCCTACAGTATCCGGGTCGGTCCCGCACAATGCACGTACCCAATATTGGTATTGTGTAGTCGGCGTAAAAGGTGCAACCGGGTTGGTTGTCGCAGTAGCCACATATGTATTCGTGTTGATTATAGTTCCCGATGTCGGCGTCACGGGTGTGGCTGAAAAAGGCTGGATCGCTATTTCCCATTGTGTCGCGCCACTTGGATTCCCCCAGCTTAGGGTTGCCGAACTTTGGGTAATCGTGCCTGCGGTCAAAGCAGTCGGGTCAAGGCATTTTTCAACAATCCTGACTTTATCAACAAGCCATCTGTCTCCCGAAAGCGCAGTAGTTGGCTGCGTATATTCAAGAACAAAGGCCACATAAATCTGTTGGCCTGCATGAGCGGAAAGGTCCACTACTTTTTCCTGATAAATGTTGAATGTTGTGGTCAGCTGCGTTTCCGTCCACTGCTGGATCTGTGTATAGGCCGCAGGATCATTCTGGGTAGCTGTCGAGGGTGCCCACATAATTTTGTAGAGTGCGCCTGTGTCACCATTGATTCCTGATCTGGTCCAGAAACGAAGCTGCCCATTGGCTGGAATGGTAACCAGAGGCGTGGCCAGGTAATCGCGGGCCATACTGCCTGCGGGACCATTGTTCTCCCTGTCTTTGTAGGCCGCCTGCGCGCCTTCATAAACCAGTACCGGCGAGGCCACGGTGCTGTTGATTTTCCAGCTTTGGCTGAGACCAACACCATTGTCAAATACGCCCCAAATACCGTTTGAACCCAAACCGGTACTTCCCAGATCCCACGTATCGGTGGTGTAGTTCGGGGGATTGGCGCTTTCAAATCCCTCCGAGAACTGACTGTAGCCCGAAAAGGAGAATAAAAACATAATAATTAATACAGTAATTTTTTTCATAGTCATGAAAATTTTTAGTTGTTATAGAAGATAGCTTGAAAAAATTTGAGTTCCAAATTTAACAAAAATTATGAAAGAAGTAAGAAAATATTAATTTTTAACTAATATAACTCCTCTTACACCATACAAACTGGTCAATTTCGTTTTCAAATGATTAGTTTTGCGTTATAGAATTGTAAGATGTTAGAAAAAGAAATAATCAATTTAGAAAAGACTATAATAATAGGTATCATCACCCAAAATCAGAGTGAAGAGAAACTAACCGAATATTTGGACGAGCTTGAATTTTTGACGTTTACCGCTGGCGGGCAAGTCATTAAGCGTTTCTCCCAAAAGATGGAACGCCCAAATCCAAAGACATTCGTCGGAACCGGAAAAATGGAGGAAATCCATCAGTATATCTTAAACAACAGTGTGTCAACCGTTATTTTTGACGATGAACTTTCGCCTTCCCAGCAAAAAAACATTACAAAAATACTCAACTGCAAAGTTTTAGACCGTACGAACCTCATCCTCGATATTTTTGCCCAACGGGCCGAAACATCTTATGCACGCACCCAGGTGGAGTTGGCACAGTGCCAATATTTGCTGCCGCGGCTTTCTGGAATGTGGACGCACCTTGAAAGGCAAAAAGGAGGAATCGGGATGCGCGGCCCGGGGGAAACGGAGATCGAAACCGACCGCCGCATTGTTCGCGACAGGATTGCATTATTAAAGGAGAAAATCAAGGTTATCGACAAACAAATGTCGGTGCAGCGCGGCAACCGTGGCGCGATGGTTCGCGTGGCATTGATCGGTTATACCAATGTCGGGAAGTCGACATTAATGAATGTCATCAGCAAAAGCGACGTCTTTGTAGAAAATAAATTGTTTGCGACACTTGACACCACTGTGCGGAAAGTTGTCATCAAAAACCTGCCGTTCCTGCTTTCGGATACTGTTGGATTCATCCGAAAACTGCCGACGCAATTGGTTGAGTCTTTCAAAAGTACGCTTGACGAAGTCCGTGAAGCCGATTTGCTGCTGCATGTCGTGGACATTTCACATCCGGATTTCGAAGACCATATCGAGTCGGTCAACCAAACCCTGATCGATATCAAAAGTAATAACAAGCCTACCATAATGGTATTCAATAAAATCGACGTCTTCCGCCATCTGACCATCGAGGAAGATGACCTGATGACTGAAAAAACCAGAAGGCATTTTACGCTTGACGAATGGAAAGCAACCTGGATGGCGAATGTCGGTGAGAAAAACGCCTTGTTTATTTCTGCCGCCAATAAAGAAAATTTTGAGGAATTCCGCGAACGTATTTATGAAGCGGTCCGCGAAATCCACATCTCAAGATTTCCATACAACAAATTTTTGTATCCGGATTATAAGGATGCGGTTGAAAAAGAAGACTCGGGCCCAGAGGACGAACTGACGAAGTAATAACAAAAAAGCCTTTAGAAATTCTAAAGGCTTTTTTGTTTATGTAATAATTTCTAAAATCCATAATTGGCGCTGACTCCAAAAACCTGCCTGATTTGCAGTCCGCGAAAAGCATTGTCGTCGTAAATCGTTTGGAAATTGATATTGGTCGACAAAAATTTATTGATTTTCAAAACGATGTTCAGTTGGTAATCGACGTCGACATTTTGCGTTTCCTCTAAATAATTGGTGTATAGATTCAGGATGTTTTCAAAGGATACATTGGCAACAACGCCGAATTTATAATACGCCGAGGCATTGAATCCCAATTCATACCGCATCGATTCGCCTTCTTCAACACCAAAATACGCTTCATCAGGCAAAGTAGAACCTGGGTTAACAAAAGTCAACTTTGAAGTTGTGGGCGATAAATTTATTTTCAGGTTGTCGTCTCTTTTCCAAAGCAAACCTGGCCCGAAAGACAAATAGCCCGGCGACATGAAATCGGTGAACTCGTCCCTTTGCTCTGCGCCATTGATGTCTTTGCTATAAACGTATCCTTTTGTAAACTGTGTCTTGAAATTCAGGAATGCCGAATAATACCATTTGCTGTCTGTCTTGAATTTTTTGCCCAAAAGCGAATTGATTTCCAAACGATCATCGGTTTTCTTCGCAAACGAACTCGTGCGGGTTTTCACCAAACCGTATGAGGCGATGAATTTATTGTCCCAGTTCCAGTCGCTTTTATTGTAGTTGACATCATAATTCAACCCGAGGTTTCCCGAAATGTTGTTTTCGCCGCCGGCAACCCAATTGTCAAATGTCGATTGGTTGAAAAGCACCGAAAAATTACCCTTGGTTTTCCAGTATTTGATAGTGTCATTTACGGGCGCAGTTCCTGTTTCCTGTGCCTGAACACGTATCATCCCACAAAGGAAAAGCAAAATAAAAGCAGCTTTTTTCATAATAGATTGGTTTTTACTTCGTACAGTTCGACCTAACGGCCTCGAGTAAGCAAAGATAAAAAATGTTGTAAGAAATATAAGGATAATGCCTATTTCTTTTTGAATAAAGGCACTGCGGAACAGGCTTCGCCATACATAATGCTTCTTGCAAAAGGTTGCAGGTATTGGGCCGCCAAAACATAAGCGCTCATCGGAACGGGTTTTTTCGAACAGCCTTTGATGATCACTGGCTTTCCTTCATAGACGGAATAATCCAGCGTCGGCAAAATGTCCTGGTATAAAGCGGTGTCCAAATCTTCAATGGTTCCGGAAACGATTTTTTTGGCAAACGGCGCAAGGTGCAATGTCACTAAAATCGAAGCCCAGGCCGGCACAATCGCATCAGTGCTGCAAAAAACAGCGACATATGCGCCTTGGAATCGCGCCCAGTCAAATTGCTTCAGGCTGTCGCGAAATGGTTTTTCACGCAGCAAAAAGCCTTCTTCGAGCCATTGTGAAATGTCGAGCGCAACGCGGTTTCCCTTTGGATAATAATCCTCCAGGTCGAACACTTCGAGTTGGCTTTGCGCGACTTTATTGATAATCTCTTCCACTTGTATATTATAGCATTCCGAGTTCGAGTTTTGCCTCTTCGCTCATTAAATCCTTGCTCCACGGCGGATCGAAAGTGATTTCAACCTCAACGTCTTTGACGTTTTCAACACCTTTGACTTTGTCTTCGACTTCGCGTGGCAATGATTCCGCGACCGGGCAGTTTGGTGAAGTCAATGTCATCAGGATTTTTACCTCATAATCCGTGTTGACCATGACGTCATAGATCAATCCCAATTCATATATATCGACGGGAATTTCCGGGTCGTAAATGCCTTTCAGGACTTTTACAATTTGTTCTCCCAATGCGTTTGTGTCTATTTCCTGTTCCATGATTTTAGTTATTTTGTTTTGACTGGTATGCCAGTGCGTACATTTTTATTTGTTTGATCATCGACACCAACCCGTTCGCGCGCGTCGGTGACAAATGGTCCTTGAGCCCGATTTCATCGATGAATTTGGTATCTGCTTCCAATATTTCCGAAGGCGTATGGTTTGAAAACACGCGGATCAATATTGCAATGATGCCTTTGGTGATGATCGCATCGCTGTCGGCCGTAAAGACGATTTTGCCGTCCGTGTCATCTGCCCTGAGCCATACTTTCGACTGGCAGCCTTTGATCGTGTTGTCTTCCGTTTTGTATTCCTCGGCGATTAATGGCAATCCTTTTCCCAAATCAATGACATATTGGAATCGTTCATCCCAATCGTCAAACATCGAAAACTCGTCAATGATATCGGCCTGTATTTCTGCAATTGTCATTCTTCTTCTTTTATAAATGAAACCAGTTTGTCGGCCAGTTTTTCAATTTCGACTGGTGGATTTCCATGGTCAAACGCCGCCGATTCGTATGTTTTTCCTTTATAGGTAATTTTCAGGTTCGCAATGGCCGCGCCGTCATAAAAACGCTTTTCCGTTGGTGATTTCAAATCCGCTATCTCGTCAAGGTTGATGTCTGAAAAAGCATCGACCAATAATTTTAAATCGGCATCGGAAATTTTAGTTGCGACTGAAGCGGCTTGTTCATTCCTGTCCGCACTGACAAATACCACCTGGTCTTTCACGATGACTTTGCGGTAAAAGCCCCGGGTGTTTGCAGTATATTCTATCGTTGCGCCTTTAAGGTCTTTTTGGGCATCGCCGTCACAACCTTTAGAAAGGAAAAGTGTCAAAAACAGTATTGTGAATATCTTCATGTTCTATATATATTTTTCGAATTCACGGATTATCTTTTTTGAATTTAGGCGGTTTATGATTTGGAATCCAACAAAATTACTTTTAATTCGTGAATTCGTGGCCAATCTTAAGACAACATTGTCTGGGCTTTTTTCAGCGCTTCCACCAAATGGTCGATTTCTTCCTTCGTATTGTAGAACGAAAAAGACGCGCGAATCGTGCCCGGAATATTGCAGAAACTCATGATCGGCTGCGCACAATGATGGCCGGTTCTGACCGCAATTCCGAGTTTGTCGACAATCGTCCCGATGTCATACGGGTGAATATCCCCGATATTAAAGGAAATCACCGATGCTTTTTCTTTTGCCGTTCCCCAAATTTTTAATCCGTCGATTTCGAGCAACCGTTTTGTAGCATATTCCAACAGTTCATTTTCCTGTTTTGCAATGTTGGCAAATCCAATATTATTAAGGTAATCGATGGCCGTTCCAAGCACGATGCCATCGGCGATATTAGGCGTTCCGGCTTCGAATTTGTGTGGCAATTCGGCATAAGTCGTTTTTTCGAAAGTCACTTCTTTGATCATTTCGCCGCCGCCTTGGTATGGCGGCAGTTTGTTGAGCCAATCTTCTTTTCCGTACAGGATTCCAACGCCGGTCGGGCCGCACATTTTATGGCCTGAAAACACATAGAAATCGCAATCGAGTTCCTGTACGTTTGGTTTTAGATGCGGAACAGCCTGCGCGCCGTCGATTAAAACCGCAGCGCCAAATTGATGCGCTTTGTCAATGATGTATTTGATTGGGTTGATGGTCCCGAGTGCGTTTGAAATATGATTTACGGTGACGATTTTTGTCTTTGCAGACAGCAAATTATCGAATTCCGAAATGACCAATTCACCGTCGAGATTCATTGGGATGACTTTCAAAACCGCGCCTGTGCGTTCACAAAGCATTTGCCACGGAACGATGTTCGAATGGTGTTCCAAAGCTGAAACCAGGATTTCGTCGCCGGGTTTTAAAAGTGTTGTAAATCCAAAGGCAACCAGGTTGATCCCGTGTGTCGTTCCCGAAGTAAAAATCACTTCATGGGAATGTTTGGCGTTGATGTGGTTTTGGACTTTTATCCGGGATTGTTCATATGCATCAGTCGCCAATTGGCTCAGCGTGTGTACGCCGCGATGAATATTTGCGTTGATTTCAGAATAATATTTTGAAATCGCGTCAATGACGACCTGTGGCTTTTGCGAAGTCGCGCCATTGTCGAAATAGACGAGTTGTTTGCCGCTTACCTTTTCGGAAAGTATCGGGAAATCTTTGCGGATATCGTTTACGTTAAAGCTCATGTCAGTTTATGTTTTTAGCCCCGATTGAAACGGAAATCCTTTTTTTAAGGATTCGCCTGTAGCGCAGTGAAAGGCAAATTCTTAATAAAAAGATTGCAGTGGAAAGCGGGAAATAGCTCCTGAAAAAAATCTAAAAATCTAAAGCCGCAGGCGTGTCCAAAGCGAAGCGTGTCTAAATTACAAATCAAATCCCATTTTCACGCCGAGTTTCGTCGCGATGATTTTCGTGATCCGGGCCTTCAATTCCGGGATTTTGATGCTTTCAATGACTTCATTTGAGAAAGCGTACATCAGCAATGCTTTGGCTTCTTTTTGCGGAATACCGCGGGATTGCATGTAAAACATCGCGCGGTCGTCGAGTTGGCCAATCGTACATCCGTGCGAACATTTGACGTCATCGGCAAAGATTTCGAGTTGCGGTTTCGCATTGATCGTCGCTTTATCGCTCAATAAAATATTGTTGTTTTGCTGGAATGCATCGGTCTTCTGGGCTTCTTTTTCGACGAAAATCTTGCCGTTGAAAACCCCGGTCGAACGGTCGTCAAAAATGCCTTTGTAATTCTGGTGGCTTTCGCAGTTCGGCGTTGCGTGTTGCACCAAAGTATAATGGTCGACGTGCTGCTTGCCTTCGATGATTGTGATGCCTTTTAACGTTGAATCGATGTGTTCGCCCTGGTGGTAAAAATTCAGGTTGTTCCTCGTCAGGTTTCCGCCAAAGGAAAATGTGTGGACCGAAACATTGCTTTGGTCTTTCTGGGCAATGTATGTATTGTCAATCAGCGACGCTTCGAGGTTGTCATTCTGGATTTTATAATAATCGACGATCGCGCGTTTCTGTGCAAAAATCTCGGTTACGGAATTCGTCAAAACCGGATTCTCGTTCAGGCTTTGATGTCTTTCGATGATTTGTACATGTGAATTTTCGCCAACAACAATCAGGTTTCGCGGCTGTACCAACAACGCGGCTTCATTTCCGGTCGAGAAATAAACAATCTCAATCGGTTTTTCAACGACTTTGCTTCTTGGGATATTGACATATGCGCCTTCATTGGCGAAAGCAGTGTTCAACGTCGTCAGGCTTTCGTCTTTGCTCGCGATTTTGTTGAAATACTCGTCAATGACCATTTTGTATTTCGGCTTGTTCAAGGCCGATGACATCAGGCAAACGTCAATTCCGTCATGCGTCGTCGAGGATAAAAACGAGCTGAAAACACCATCAATAAAAACGACTTTGTAAGTGTCGATTTCGTGCAGGAAGTATTTTTTGACTTCGGCAAACTCGATCGTGTTTTCCTGTTTTGGGAATACGGAAAAGTCGCTTTTCAGGATTTGGTTCAGTGACGTGTATTTCCAGGCTTCTTCCTTTTTGGTCGGAAAGCCTTTGTTTTCGAAGTTCTTGATGGCCGAAGTACGGATGTCGTGCAGATCGGAATCCACATCAATCTGCTCTTCGAAAGCCATGAAAGACGCGAGTAATTTTTCTTTTAGATCCATGATTTAGACTGTGACATTTTCAGATTTAATCCAGTCGTATCCTTTTTCTTCGAGCTCGTAAGCGAGTTCTTTTCTGCCCGATTTTACGATTTTCCCGTTGTACAATACGTGAACGAAATCAGGCACGATATAATCCAAAAGCCTTTGGTAGTGTGTGATGACGATAATCGCATTGTTGTCGCTTTTAAGCTTGTTGACGCCATTTGCGACAATTCGCATCGCATCGATATCCAAACCCGAATCGGTTTCGTCAAGAATCGCGAGTTTTGGTTCGAGCATCGCCATTTGGAAAATCTCGTTTCTTTTTTTCTCGCCGCCCGAAAAACCTTCATTCAATGAACGCGATAAAAATTTGCGGTCGATTTCCAAAAGCTCCGATTTTTCACGGATGACTTTCAGCATTTCGTTGGCCGGCATTTCTTCAAGTCCTTTTGCCTTTCTGGTTTCGTTAATCGCCGTACGCATGAAATTCGTCACCGATACGCCCGGAATTTCAACCGGATATTGAAAAGAAAGGAATATGCCTTTATGGGCGCGTTCTTCAGGTGCCAAATCGGCCAAATCTTCACCGTCAAGCGAAACGCTGCCTTCAGTGACTTCATAATTTTCATTTCCTGCAATGACCGCAGAAAGCGTACTTTTCCCGGAACCGTTCGGTCCCATAATCGCGTGCACTTCGCCGGCTTTTACTTCAAGGTTGATGCCTCTCAGGATGTCTTTGCCTTCAATTCCGGCGTGTAGATTTTTTATTGATAACATTTTTGTGAATGTGTGTTTATTAGTAATTATCCGACTGAACCTTCAAGTGAAATCTCCAGTAATTTCTGGGCTTCAACCGCAAATTCCATTGGCAATTTATTCAATACTTCTTTGCTGAATCCGTTGACGATCAAAGCGATTGCCTTTTCGGTAGGAATGCCGCGTTGGTTGCAGTAAAAAACCTGGTCTTCGCCGATTTTACTCGTCGTGGCTTCGTGTTCTATTTTTGCCGAAGGGCTTTTTGATTCGATATACGGGAAAGTATGCGCACCGCAATTGTTGCCCATTAATAACGAATCACATTGTGAAAAGTTTCTCGCGTTGTCAGCCCTGGCGGAAATTTGGACCAAACCCCGATAACTGTTATTGGATTTTCCGGCAGAAATTCCTTTCGAAATAATCGTCGATTTGGTGTTTTTGCCCAAATGGATCATTTTCGTCCCGGTGTCGGCTTGCTGGTGGTTGTTCGTGACGGCGATCGAGTAGAATTCACCGACAGAATTGTCGCCTTTCAAAATGCATGACGGATATTTCCAGGTCACGGCTGAACCGGTTTCGACTTGCGTCCATGAGATTTTTGCATTTTTCTCGCACAATCCGCGTTTGGTGACGAAGTTGAACACACCGCCTTTGCCTTCTTTATTTCCGGGATACCAATTCTGTACCGTCGAATATTTGATTTCGGCATCGTCCAGAGCAATCAATTCAACCACTGCAGCGTGCAATTGGTTTTCATCACGGCTTGGCGCAGTACAGCCTTCGAGATAGGAAACATAGCTTCCTTCGTCGGCGATGACGAGCGTTCTTTCGAATTGCCCGGTTCCGGCTTGGTTGATTCGGAAATAAGTCGACAGTTCCATCGGGCAGCGAACGCCTTTTGGAATATAACAGAACGAACCATCCGAAAAAACAGCCGAATTCAATGCTGCATAAAAATTGTCTTTTTGCGGCACAACTGTTCCAAGATATTTCCTGACCAATTCCGGATGTTCTTTGATCGCTTCTGAAATCGGGCAGAAAATAATGCCTTTTTCACCGAGCGTTTTCTTGAATGTCGTGGCTACGGAAACAGAATCGACAACAATATCCATTGCGACATTGTTCATCATTTTTTGTTCGTCGATGGAAATTCCGAGTTTTTTATACATCGCCAAAAGCTCAGGATCGACATCGTCCAGGGTTTTGGTTGGGTCGACTTTCTTTGGCGCCGAATAATAGGAAATGGCTTGGAAATCGGGCTTTTCGTAATGCACGTTTGCCCATTTCGGTTCGGTCATTTCTTTCCATGCGCGAAAAGCCTCAATGCGCCAGTCGGTCATCCATTGCGGCTCTTCTTTTTTGAGGGAAATGGCGCGAACAATGTCTTCGTTCAGGCCAATCGGAAACGTATCGGATTCTATATCAGTATAAAATCCGTATTCATATTCCTTGTTTTCGAGTTCGATCTTTAAATCGTCTTCGGTGTATTTTGACATATTTTGTTTGTCTAGAGTGAGAATGATTCGCCGCAGCCACAAGTCCTGCTGGCATTCGGATTGTTGAATACGAATCCTTTTCCGTTCAATCCGCCTGAAAATTCCAGGATGGTTCCCGCGAGATAAAGAAAGCTCTTTTTCTCCACGGCAATTTTTACATTATTGTCTTCGAAAACCTTGTCGTTTTCGCCCAGTTGCTTGTCAAATTTCAGTTCGTAAGACAAACCTGAGCAGCCACCGCTTTTTACACCTACGCGAACGTAGTCTTTAGCAGCATCAAAACCGTCGTCTTTCATCATGTCGACGATTCTTTTACTTGCAGTATCAGAAACTTTGATCATCGTTATATTGATTTTGTCTAAATTAACTGCAAAGATATTACATTAATCGCTTTTTGCAGTATGGAGTAACATTTTTATAACGAATCGTTTTATAATAATTCTCTATGGTAGCCAAATGAATTTCCGTAATTTGCAACACCATTTTAAATTCCGATGAAAAAATGAAATTATATCCCATACAAACCGGCAATTTTAAGCTCGACGGCGGCGCTATGTTTGGCGTGGTGCCAAAAACCCTTTGGAACAAAACCAATCCCGCCGATGAAAACAACCTCATCGATATTGCGGCAAGATGTCTTTTAATTGAAGACGGAAACCGCCTGATTTTGATTGACACCGGACTTGGCAATAAGCAATCCGAGAAGTTTTTTAGCCATTATTCGCTTTGGGGTACGCATTCGATGGACAAATCGCTGGCGAAATACGGTTTTCACCGCGACGACATCACCGATGTTTTCATGACGCACCTGCATTTCGACCATTGTGGCGGAAGCGTGCAATGGAATGCCGGCAAAACCGGTTATGAAGTCGCTTTCAAAAATGCGAAATTCTGGAGCAACGACAACCATTGGGAATGGGCAACCAAACCGAATGCACGTGAAAAGGCCTCATTCCTTCCCGAAAATATCCTTCCGATACAGGAAAGCGGCCAATTGTATTTTATCAAAAGGCCAGAAGGCGATACGCTGGAACAGTCGGAAATGGGTTTCGGGATTTTCTTTGCCGACGGCCATACCGAAAAAATGATGATCCCAAAAATCAAATACCAGGACAAAACCATTTGCTTTATGGCGGATTTGTTGCCGACAGCCGGGCATTTGCCATTGCCATATGTCATGGGTTATGACACGCGCCCATTATTGACAATGCCAGAAAAAGCAAAATTCCTCACAGAAGCCGCCGAAAACAATTATTATTTGTTTCTTGAGCACGATGCGCACAACGAAATCATCACGGTTGAAAATACGGAAAAAGGCGTGCGGTTAAAAGACCGGTTTACTTGTGAGGAAATCATAAGTTAGTGTTAATCATCAGACTATTTGTAACAAAAAAATATAAATTCGACCAATTATTTTCAAAATTAAACCTTAAAACATAATGAGAGTATTGAACACCATTTGCCTGACCGCTATTGCCGTTTTGGCATTTACAACCGGAAATGCACAGAAAACCACTGTTGATTACAATAAACTTCCGGCTAAAGTCGGCAAAATTAAAGAAGCCGATTTGCAGCGCTGGAGCCATTTGGACCTGGTGAAAGATTCTCTTCCGGGGATGAGCGTCGACAAAGCATACAACGAACTGCTGAAAGGCAAGAAAAGTACGAAAGTCATCGTCGGCGTAGTCGATTCAGGTGTTGATATCGAGCATGAGGATTTGAAAGATGTCATTTGGACAAATACGAAAGAAATTGCCGGAAACGGGATCGATGATGACAAAAACGGTTACATCGATGATGTTCACGGATGGAACTTTTTAGGCGATGCCAATGATGAAAATCTTGAACTGGTGCGTATCCTGAAAAAAGGCGATGACGGTTCTGCGGTTTTCAAAGCAGCCAAAGCAGATTATGATGCGCAGCGTTCCGAAGCCATGATGGGCAAACAACAAGTGGATTTTATTTTCAATGCCAGAAAAACGGTTGCCGATTACCTGAAAAAAGACAACTTCACATTGGAAGAAGTTAAAGCCATCGATACAAAAGACACGGCTTTGACACAAGCGAAAATGGTCATGATGAGCGTGATTGCACAAACAGGCCCGGATTTCGATTCTGAATTGAACGCATTCAAAGAACAAGAAGACGGCATGCTGAACTACAACCTCAATATGGATTTTGACGGAAGAAAAGTCGTAGGTGATAATCCTGAAGACCTGAACGACAGGAAATACGGGAACAACAATGTCATGGGATTGGATAAAAACAATGCCCTTCACGGAACACACGTTGCCGGAATCATTGCAGCCTCAAGACACAATGGCAAAGGCGGCGACGGTGTTGCCGATAATGTTGCGATTATGGCGGTTCGCGCAGTGCCAAACGGTGACGAATATGACAAAGACATCGCATTGGCCATCCGTTATGCGGTCGACAATGGTGCTAAAGTCATCAACGGAAGTTTTGGAAAAAGCTATTCTCCACACAAAGACTGGGTTTTTGATGCCATCAAATATGCGGCTTCAAAAGACGTCCTGATTGTTCATGCAGCAGGAAATGACGGACACGATATAGACCTTGCGGAAAACAACAATTACCCAACCGATACTGAAGATTTGGGTGCGACCGAATTAGCTGACAACGTGCTGACTGTTGGTGCATTGAACACTACTTTTACTTCCGGGCTTGTCGCGCCATTTTCAAACTACGGAGCCAAAAACGTCGACGTTTTTGCGCCGGGAATGAAAATTTACGCGACTGTTCCAAACAACAAATACAAATACGAGCAAGGCACTTCAATGGCTTCTCCAAATGCTGCCGGCGTTGCCGCTTTGGTTCGTTCTTATTATCCTTCGCTTTCTGCAAAACAGGTGAAACAAATCCTGATGGAATCTGGAACGCCAATTACCAATGATATGGTTTTGGGTGAATCTAAAGAGAAAAGGGCTTTTACCAATGCTTCTAAATCAGGAAGAATGGTCAATGCTTACAACGCGTTGATTATGGCAGACAAAATGTCGAAACTTCCAAAAAAACAGGTTAAAGGATAATCACTTATGAGAAAGTCGCTTTTCATCGCGTTCATCGTCGGGTGTTCCGGGAATCTATTTGCCCAAAGCGCTCCGTATTGGCAGCAGCATGTTGATTATAAAATGGACGTGTCGATGGATGTCAAAACCTACCGTTACAAAGGCAAGCAGGAATTGGTTTATACCAATAATTCGCCGGATACGCTGAAAAAGGTTTTTTACCATTTGTATCCCAATGCTTTCCAGCCGGGAAGTGAAATGGACATGCGTGTCAGGACCATCAAAGATCCGGACGGGCGAATGGTGACCAAGACAAAATTCGACGGGAAAGAAATTAAGGAAAGCCGCATCAAAAACTTAAAGCCCGAGGAAATCGGGTTTTTAAGAATCAATAACTTCAAACAGGATGGCGTTTCCGCTTCGGCAAAAGAAGTGGAAACCATTCTTGAAGTGACTTTGGCAAAGCCAATTTTACCCGGTGGAAAAACGACATTCACGCTCGATTTTGACGGGCAGGTTCCGATCCAGATTCGCCGTTCAGGCCGAAATAACTCAGAAGGCGTCGAATTGTCGATGACACAATGGTATCCGAAACTGGCCGAATATGATTTTGAAGGCTGGCATGCCGATCCTTATATAGCACGGGAATTTTTTGGCGTATGGGGCAACTTTGATGTCAATATTACTGTCGACAAAGAATATGTTTTAGGCGGAAGCGGCTATTTGCAAAACAAGAATGAGATTGGCCACGGTTATGAGGATTCGGGGGTGACGGTTGTCTATCCAAGGAAAACCAAAACACTGACCTGGCATTTTATCGCACCAAATGTCCATGATTTTACATGGGCCGCCGATAAAAATTACATCCATGATGTCACGCAGGTTCCAAATGGCGCTACTTTGCATTTTCTCTATAAAAATAACCCGAAAATCATAGACAATTGGAAAAAACTGCAACCGGCCACGGTTAAGCTGATGCAGTTCTACAACCAGACAATCGGGAAATATCCATATGACCAATACTCGGTAATCCAAGGCGGCGACGGCGGAATGGAATATGCGATGTGTACATTGATTCTCGGCGAAGGCACGGCGGCCGGATTGGTTGGCGTTACGGCGCACGAAATGGCACATTCTTGGTTCCAGCATATCTTGGGTTCAAACGAATCCAAACATCCTTGGATGGATGAGGGTTTTGCGTCTTTCCTTGAAGATTTGGGATTGAATGAATTGGCGGAACAAAAACTCGAAAATCCGTTTAGCGGGTCGTATGGCGGCTATTTTTCATTGGTGAATTCCGGAAAAGAACAGCCACAGAGTACGCATGCCGACCGTTATGACGAAAACCGCAGCTATAGCATCAGCTCATACAGCAAAGGTGAAATATTCCTTTCCCAACTCGAATATGTCATCGGAAAAGAAAACCTGATGAAGGCATTGAAAAAATATTATGCCGATTTCAAATTCAAGCATCCAAACCCGAATGACATCAAAAGATGCGCGGAAAAAGTGTCGGGCGCAGAACTCGACTGGTATTTAACCGATTGGACGGAAACGACAAATACCATAGATTACGGCATAAAAGAAGTCAAGGAAAATGGCGCCAAAACTGTTATTTCGTTACAACGGCTCGGAAGAATGCCAATGCCGATCGACCTTGTGGTAGAATATACCGACGGTACGCTGGAAAGTTTTTACATTCCGCTGCGCATGCTCAGTTTCGTAAAGGAAAATCCATATCCAAAACTAAAAAGAACCATCCTGAATGATTGGGCATGGGGAAATCCGGGCTATGAATTGACAATCGACAAAAACAAAGCTTCGATAAAAAGCATCATCATTGATCCAAGCGGTTTGATGGCCGATGTCAAACCTGAAGACAACGCATATCCGGTCAAGGCCAAGCCATAAATTAAAAAGTCTCCTGATAGTGTAATCAGGAGGCTTTTTATAAAGAAGTTTTAGGCTTCTCTTATTTGAGTGTTTATCCGCTTTAATACAGCAGTTGTTTCTTCAACCCGCGGATACTGCTTATATTTTTGAAAGCCAAAATGCCTTTATTGTCTTAGGTAAAGATAGAACGGCCGTGCTTGTCATTCGTTCTATAATTCAAAGAAAGGATTATATAATTTACACGTTATCAGACTTTACGCACCAAAAAATTCCTTTGTACATTTGCTTTTTGAAACCAAGCCATAATGAATGCGACTTATCCGAAAAATGAAAAGCTCAAAAGCAGGAATACGATTGATTTGCTCTTTACGGAAGGGAAATCCGTGGCTAAATATCCGTTACGGCTGGCTTACATTCCCGATAATCAGGGCGAAGATTCCAAAATAAAAATGGGCGTTTCGGTATCCAAAAAATATTTCAAAAAAGCCGTCGACCGCAATTATTTCAAGCGCGTGTTGCGGGAAACTTATCGCCTGAACAAGCATCTGCTGCTAGACAATCTCGACAAGCCTTATGCTTTTATGCTGCTGTACCAAACCAAGGACAGGCTGGATTATCAGGAAATCAATGCCAAAACCATCCAGCTTTTTGAAAAGTTTGCAGCACAGTTGGCCAATGAAAAAGAAAAGCCCTGAAGCCAGGTTGGGTTCCATAATTTTTAATATAAATTTTCGTTTTTACAGTTTATAAGCCTAAATGTTCCTTTCTTTATAAGATTGCTCAATAATTGGCCTTTTATTATTATTTTAGTCGCCCTGATTTACGCTTTCAGAGTGTTGGAAAAGGAGAAAAACAGTTTAAAATTATGTACACTTATTTTAAGAAGAGATATATCATCCCGATTGTAGCCAGCGGATTGTTGTTTGTTGGCGCGAGTTTTAAGGATGATTTTTTTGAAATCGCCAAGCAGATCGAAATCTTCACAAACTTGTTTAAGGCGGTCAACATGAATTATGTCGACGAGACCAATCCGGCGGATTTGATGGACAAAGCCATTAAAGCCATGCTTGCCGATCTCGATCCGTATACTGTTTATTTCAATGAGCAGGATGTCGTTAAATTCAAGATCAACAATACTGGGGAATATACCGGGATCGGCGCGATGATTACACGTGAAAATGGGAAACTCATCGTTAAGGAACCGTATAAAAATTATCCTGCAGACAAGGCCGGACTCAAAGCCGGTGACGAAATCATCCAGATTGGCGATGTGAATCTTGAAGATTTCAAGGAAGATGCGGGCCAATTATTGAAAGGTGCGAAAAATGCGAAAATTGATATCAAATACAAGCGCCAGGGCAAAATCCTGACAACACAAATTGTACTGGAAGAAGTCGATTTGAAAGCCGTACCGTTTTTTGCGAAAGTCGATGACAAAACGGGTTATATCGTGTTGTCGCAGTTCAACAGGAAAGCGTCTCTGGAAACCAAGGAAGCTTTGGGACAGCTGAAAAGGGAAGGAGCGGAGCGGATTATTCTTGACCTGCGCGGGAATCCGGGCGGATTGTTGGCAGAAGCCGTAAACATCTGCAATTTATTTGTCCCAAAAAACGAGATTATCGTGACCACAAAATCGAAAATCGAAAAGCATAACAACACCTATCGGACAAGCCATGAGCCGATTGATACAGAAATTCCACTGGTCATCCTTGTTGACGGCAGAAGCGCATCGGCTTCGGAAATTGTTTCGGGAGCGTTGCAGGATATGGATCGCGCCGTAATCGTAGGCAGCAGGAGTTTCGGAAAAGGCCTGGTGCAACGTCCGATTGATTTGGCGTATGGCACGCAGCTGAAAGTCACGATTTCGCGCTATTATACGCCTTCCGGCAGATGCATCCAGGCTTTGGATTATTTGCATAAAGACAAGGACGGCCATGCGATACGGACTGACGCGACAAAATACAATGCGTTCAAAACCAAAAAAGGACGTACCGTTTATGACGGCGGTGGAATCCTTCCTGATGTGGAACTCGAGGAAACGAAAATGAGCCCAATTGCTGAAGCGCTGGTTAAAAATGACGGCATATTCGATTATGTGACGACTTATTATTATAAAAATCCGGCTTTGGGCGAAAAGATTCCGGTAATTACGGATGCCGATTTTGCCGATTTCAAGCAATTCCTGAAAAAAGAACATTTCTCCTTCGACACGGAAACGGAAATCGCGATGAAAAATACTTTGGCCGCAGCCAAAAAAGAAAAAATCGATGCCAGCATCACCAATGAATACCAACAGTTGCTCATCGCATTGCAAAAAAGTGAAGAAACCCAAATCAACCAGAACCAGAAAGAAATCAAGAACCTGATCCTGGATGAAATCATCAAGCGTTACCAATATAAAGAAGGTTTATACCAATATTACACTAAAAATAATTCGGAGATACAGAAAGCCATCGGCATCCTGAACAATGCTGCAGAGTATAACAAAATCCTGAAAATATAATGAGGCTAATCCTGAAGTTTCTTCCACTGCTTTTCTTTGGATTTGTACAGGCGCAGGAAGAAGTGGTGCAATCGGTTTATTTTGATTCCGGGAAATTTTCGCTGGACGAAAAACAATCAAAAGCGGTCATCGATTATATCAAAACGACTGATTCCACCCGAATCGAAGCCATCCAGATTTATGGCTATACAGACGATATCGGGAAAGAAGCGTACAATTTTAAATTGTCGACCAACCGCGCCAATGCAATCAAGGATGTCCTGACCAAAAACGGCATCAAAAACAAAGTGATCGTCACCATTGAAGGCAAAGGCCGCATCCTTATTGATGATGACTTGGTCGAAAACCTGCCTGAAAAGCGTTCCAAAAACCGGCGCGTGGATGTGGTGCTCAACCTGAAGCCGCTGCCAAAAATCGAGATTCCGGGTTTTTTCACGTCTGTCCAAAAACACCACATTGTAGGCGACCACATTTATCTTGAGAATCTTTTGTTTGAACGCGGCAGCAGTAAATTGACATTTAAGGCGAAAACCCAATTGGACGAGATTGCGCGCCATTTGTTCAAATACAAAACCCTGGAATTTGAGATCCAGGGCCATGTTTGTTGCACGCCGCCATACCAGAAAGAAGCGATTGACCGTGAAACCAGGAAGCGCCAGCTGTCGCAGAACAGGGCAGAATCGGTCTATAAATATCTCGTGTTTAAAAAAATCGCCAAAACCCGCATGACTTTCAAAGGGTATGGCAATACGGTTCCTTTGGGAAAAGGCACGGAATATGACCGTAGGGTAGAGTTGGTCGTGACTAAAATTTAAAGGCTTTTCTCCATATTCAACATTTCTATATGCGGAATATCATCTTCGAGATACGGCTCGCCAATGGCAACAAATCCATGCGATTCGTAGAATTTTTTCAGGTATAGTTGGGCCGAAATCGTAATTTCCACTTCGTTAAAATGATTCCTGATTCCGGCAACGGCTTCGCGCATCAAATCATGTCCCCATTTTTTATCCCTGTGTTTTGGACTGACGACGACACGGCCAATCGATGCATTTTTGTAATAATCTTTGGGTTTGAATAAACGCGCACAAGCGACAATTTCGCCTTCATATTCGCCGATAAGATGCAACGCTTTCTGATCTTTGCCATCAATGTCCTGGTAAACGCAATTTTGCTCCACGACAAAGACTTCACTGCGCAGTTGCAGCAAATCATATAGTTCCTTTAAAGAAAGTGCCGCAAAAGGCCTTATTTTCCATTGTAACGACATTGGCTTATTTTTTCTTTGGTTTGCCGATTTTGACCGACTTAATAATGGCTTCCAATTCGTGCATCAAATCACGCTTTTCCTTTGACGGCGCATAACAAAAACCTTCAAGCACGAGAATCCGTTTGTTGGCCTTATCCATAATTGCGTAATTGATGAACGGCCCGGACATGTAGTCATTTTTAAGCTCCCAAGTACCTTTGGTCACATAGGTTTTGCGGCCGTCGAGCGTGATGTGGGCGAGATATGGCGCATATGCTTCTTCAGTAATCATCCGGCTGTCGAGAACGGTGCCGTGGATGTATAAATTCCCGATCGAATCCCGCATCT
The DNA here is from genome assembly GCA_035286325.1 of Flavobacterium sp. Classification (GTDB taxonomy): domain Bacteria; phylum Bacteroidota; class Bacteroidia; order Flavobacteriales; family Flavobacteriaceae; genus Flavobacterium. The sequence continues at coordinate 11,595 of DATHKH010000024.1, read as the reverse complement.
TGACAATGTTGTCAATGGCATTTGAATTTTTTTCGAGGCATTTTACGGGAACCGAATAAATCAGGATGCTGGTATTACCGCTGATGATTTCCTTTTTAAGCCAAATCAGCTTGTCCTTCTGCATCACATATTTGTAGGCTGACGGAACATGAAGCGAAGCCCTGAATTTTTTGGTAATTCTTTTTGTGTCAAGCAAAGAGGTGTCGATCATCTTTTGGCTTTCAGCAATTTCAGTATCGTGCATCAGTTGGATGATCGCAGGTGCATTTTTTTCGAGTATACTTAGGATCTCAACCACGGTACGCCCCGAAATATGAACGACATTCTGCGGTTTGGCATATTCATCGGTCACGATTTTGAAAACGCTTGCCGGTTCTTTTTTGATGACAATGATATTCCTGCTGTTGGTCATAAAACCCTCAAGGAGCTTGACCGGATATTGGTTGATTGAGAAAAGTGGTTCTTCCTGCGGCAAGCCGATTACGGGAGAAGCAAATTTGTTTCGGATGCTGTCGCCGATTTCGCCATTCCAAAGTTGGTCGTCAATAATGACGGAAATATTGTTGATTTTTCCGGATGCGGGAGATGGTCCGGTTTCACTTTTTTTATTGCACGAAAGGAGAAACAGGAAAAATAAAGGCAATAAAAAATGGGCTCTTTTCATAATATGTTGTTTATGAAACAAAGCCCAAATTTATAGAAGTTTTTGGTATTAACCGTTTATTTTGAGTTTCATTCCCGGTTTGATGCTCTCATTTTTGATGCCATTCCATCTTTTGATGTCTGAAATCGTCACACCAGGATATTTTTGGGCAATGCTGAAAAGCGAATCGCCTTTCCTGACCAGGTAATGTTCCTGATTTTCTTTCGACTTGGCCGCAAATTTATCTTTTTTGCCACTTCTGTCAGCAATGGCTTTGTCTGTAGAGATTTCCGTTTTAGAAATGATCAGTTTTTGGCCCACATGAACATTATTGCTTTCAAGGTCGTTCCATTCTTTGATTTCAGCCAATGACACATTGTTCTTTTTGGCGATGAGGCCCAAGAAATCTCCTTTTTTGACAGTGTATTCAATGGTTTTTATTTCTGTTTTGGCCACCAATTCTTCGTTGGCTTCGGCTTTAATCACTTTGATTCTGGTTCCTGCAAGCAGGTTGTCATCGTCAAAATTATTAAGTTCTTTAATCTCTTTTACCGTCATGCCATTTTTCCTGGCAATTTGTGAAAGGTTGTCACCTGCCTGAACAATATAAAATCCGTCCGCAGGAATTTCTTCAACTGTTGCGGTTTCAGGTTGTTGTTTTTTCGGTGTTGCGATTTCAGTAGAAACAATCGCTTCAGATTTCGAAACCACAGGCGCTTTTTCTTTCTTCACTTTATAAGCAATGCTTTCAGTAGTCATGATTTTCAGGTTTCTGCCAAGCGGCGCCTTATTGCTTTTCAGCTTGTTCCATTTTTTGATTTGCGAAATGGAAACATCATATCTGTCGGCAATTTCACTGAGGTTGTCGCCACGGCGTACTTTGTGGAATTTAGTCCGCGTCACCGTTTTACGATCTAAAGTATAATCGGCAGCACTGTCTTTTTCCCTTGAATTATAAGCCAATCTTGTCAATGGTTTTTCCCTGAGGCTTTCTTCGTGCGAAGCATAGGCATAGATCTTCTCTTCATTGGAAGTGAAAAGTGCAATCTTGTCCTGCGGCAATCTCAGGAAATGCGTTTGGTCTGAATAATACGGAACCGTATTTAATTTGTATGAAGGATTCAGCATTTGCAATTGCGCCATCGGAATATCAATCAAGTCCGAAATCTGCTTGAACGACAATTGGTGTTTGATCATGATGGTATCGGTGGCGAAATGTTTCACCAAAGCCCTTTCAGGAACAATCCCGTGTTCTTTGTGGTATTCGTAAATGTACATGGTTGCCAGGAAAGCCGGAACATATCCTGCGGTTTCCTTTGGAAGGTTTTTCCTGATGTTCCAGTAATTCTGCTGTCCGCCTGAACGACGAATCGCTTTGGCGACATTTCCAGGTCCGGAATTGTATGATGCGAGCACCAAATCCCAGTCGCCGAATATTTTGTACATATTCGTCATGTATTGTGCCGCAGCTTCACTGGCTTTCAACGGGTCGCTTCGGTCATCAACATATGAATCAATGTTCAGGTTGTATTGCTTCCCCGTTTGGTACATAAACTGCCAAAGTCCGGTTGCGCCAACCCTTGAAACGGCTTTTGGGTTCAATGCCGATTCGACAACAGCAAGGTATTTGATTTCCAAAGGCACATTTTGCCTCGCAAGCGCTTCTTCAAACATTGGGAAATAATACTCGGAAACGGCCATCAGCCTTTCGAAGGATTTTTTCCTGTTTTTCAGGAATGATTTGATGATGTTTTCAAGTCCCGGATTGTATTCGATATTAAACGGCGACTTCGCATCCATTTTTGCCAATCTTTCTTTGAGCAAAGCAGTCGGCAATTCATAATCGACCGATTTGTCAAGATTGATGGTTTTGATGTCTTCCGTAATGTTGTCGTATAAATCCAGACTTGTCAGTTCTTTGAGCCACAAGCTGTCCACGCAGGAAGCCATTGCATCGTGTTTGAAAGTCGATTTTATCGAATCTAGATAGGAACGTTTGATTTCTGGTTTTAAGACCGGATCTTTTTGAGCCAAATCCTGGGCGGAAAGCTGTAGGGATACAAAAGAAATCAGGGCTAAGGTTGCATGCTTTATTGTCATATTTACGTTTTTATTTGTTTTTAATTCCCTTTAAATTCGGGCGATTAGAAAACTTTAATTCGTATTTGGTGTGTATTAAGAAAATGGCATTTTTAATTCAATTTTGTTGTACAATTCATTAAATTCCAAATGCTTGTAATTGCAAACATAGGAATTCTGTAACAAAATATAATAATTCTATAACTTAAGTTTTTCACAAATATTGTCAACAGGACAATTATTTGCCTGAAATTGCGGCTATTCCGGGAAGCGTTTTTCCTTCAAGCATTTCAAGCATAGCGCCGCCGCCGGTCGAAACATAGCTCATTTTTGGCTCGAGGCCGAACTGTTTTACGGCTGAAACCGAATCGCCGCCGCCAACAAGTGAAAAAGCACCTTTTTGTGTCGCCTCGGCAATAAAATTCCCAAGTGTGATTGTTCCTTTGGCAAAATTTTCCATTTCGAAAACGCCCAACGGTCCGTTCCAAAGGATGGTTTTTGATTCCAAAATCACTTTCCTGAAATTCTCCAATGATTTCGGTCCGGCGTCAAGTCCTTGCCAGCCATCAGGAATTTTATCGACATCGACGATTTGTGTGTTTGCTTTGTTATTAAAATCATCAGCAGCCACGACGTCAACCGGAAGATGGATCTGTACATTTTTTTCCTTGGCTTTTTTCAGGATTTCCAATGCCAGGTCGAGTTTGTCGTCTTCGCAAATGGAATTCCCTATTTTTCCGCCTTGCGCCTTGATGAAGGTGAAAGTCATGCCGCCGCCGATGATCATGTGGTCGACTTTGTCCAGGATATTTTCAATGACAGTGATTTTTGACGATACTTTCGATCCGCCCAAAACAGCCGTTACCGGTTTTTCACTGTTTTTCAAGACTTTTTCGAGGCTTTCGATTTCCTTGGCCAACAGCAATCCGAATGTTTTGTTTTCCGGAAAATAATCGGCGATAATCGTGGTCGAGGCATGCGCGCGGTGCGCTGTTCCAAAGGCATCGTTGACGTAGATGTCGCCCAATGACGCCAATTCTTTTGCATAACCTGTATCACCGGCTTCTTCTTCTTTGTAAAAACGCAAGTTTTCCAACAATAGCACTTCGCCTGGTTTTAAATCGGCGGCCGCATTTTTTGCAACATCGCCTCTGGAATCTTCAGCAAATTTTACTTTGACGCCCAGAATCCTTGAAGTCGTGTCAACGATATGTTTTAGCGAATATTTAGCTTCTTTCCCTTTCGGCCTTCCGAGGTGTGACATCAGGATGACGCTTCCACCGGCCGAAAGAATTTGGTCGATTGTAGGTTTTGCGGCTTCAATTCTTGTCGCATCGGTGACGTTAAAATTTTCGTCTAAAGGCACATTAAAATCAACTCTTATCAGGGCTTTTTTGCCTTTGAAATCAAAATCAGAAAGCGTTTTCATCGTCAGCTATTTTTTGTTATAAATGCAAATATAGTTTTTAGGCTTTAAAATCTTGTCGATTTTCTGTAATATTGAATTCGGAAAAAACCATTACAAATGAAAAAAATAGCCGTAATCCTTTTCGCTTTTTTCGCCATTTCGGCAACGTCACAAACAAAAGCATATGTCATTGCAAAAGATGATGTGTTTAATAAAGCCAGTGCCAGCGCGGCAATGTATGCCCAGCAAATTATCGACACAAAGGTTTTTGACACTTATTTTGAAGTCAACAGAAAAAATTCAAAAATGATTTATAACCAAAACCTGCGGCATTTTAACGGAAAGTCGGCTGCGGAAAACGAATTGCTCGGTTATGTCATCAATATTCGCATGAAACCAGAATTCCAGCCCAATTCCAATGCGGTTATGGATCTTAATTTATTTGTTGATCCCAATTACACGGTTTATTTTGATGAAAATTGGAACAGCGGCTCGACAGCGCCGATTTCTGAAAATATCGCAGTTATTTATCAAATCCTTCCGAAGGACCACATTTTCATGTTCATCGGCGCATTGAATGTTTACGCTGTTGCCCTGAGCAAAAATGAAGTGCTGACCAAAGAACAGGTTTTGGCTTTTGCCGACAACAGCGATCGCGGTAAGAAATGGGAAACGCCCGTAATCAAGCAAAACAGCATTCCGGACTATGGCGTTTATTGGGAAATTACGGAAGCCGATTGTACCGAATGCGAAAAGCTCGAGATTAAGATTAACCAGGAAACCATTCTCAATACTACGACCGTCGTAAAGGAAAAAATGTAGTTATTCCAAGACATTTGCGCTATATTTGCCTATGCGATTTTCTGAGATTTTAGGACAAGAATACATCAAAAGCCATTTGACAAAAAGTGCGGTTTCGGGACGGATTCCGCATGCCCAATTGTTTGTCGGGCCGGAAGGCAGCGGCACATTGGCCATGGCCATCACTTACGCGCAATTTATATTGTGCAACAATTCCGGAAACGACAATTCCGGTGGCAACGAAAGCTGCAACCTGAAATTCGAGCATTTATCGCATCCGGATTTGCATTTCGTTTATCCGACCGTTTCTACCGAAGATGTCAAATCCAAACCAAAAAGTCTTGATTTTATTGCTGATTGGCGCCAGTTCATCCGGGAAAAACCATACGGAAGTTTGTTTGACTGGTACCAAATTCTCGGCGTGGCCAACAAGCAAGGCCTGATTCGCGTAGAAGATGCGCAGGAAGTGTTGAAATCGCTCGCGCTGAAATCATACGAAGGCGGCTATAAAATCATGATTGTCTGGATGGCCGACAAAATGAATATCGAAGCGTCAAACAAATTGCTGAAAATCATTGAAGAACCGCCAGAAAAAACGGTCTTTATCCTGATTACCGAAAATGAGGAAGACCTGATCCAGACGATTCGCTCGCGCTGCCAAGTGTTGAATTTCAATCGTTTGAATGAAACGGTTATTGCCGAAGCGTTGGTTTCACGTGAAAATCTCGATGCGAGATCGGCAAAGAAAGTCGCGCACCAATCGCAAGGGAATTTCAATAAAGCGTTGCATTTGCTCCACGAAGATGGCGAAGAAATGCCTTTTGAGGAATGGTTCGTGCAGTGGGTACGCGCCGCTTTCCGCGCCAAGGGAAATGCTTCCGCGATCAACGACCTGATTGCGTGGAGTGAGCAAATCGCCGCTTTGGGCCGCGAAACGCAGAAAAAATTCCTGAATTATTGTATTGACATGTTTCGGCAGGCTTTATTGCTCAATTATCAGACGACCAGTTTGGTATATATGGAACCGAAAATCGACAAATTCAAACTCGAGAATTTTGCGCCATTTGTCAATGGGAAAAACATCACCGAAATTTTCCGGGAACTTTCGGACGCGATTTATCACATCGAAAGAAACGGCAACGCCAAAATTGTGCTGACCGATTTGTCCATAAAACTCACGCGTTTAATCCATAAAAAATAAGCTTATGAACGTTGCATCCATGCTGATCCTACTTTTTTTGGCGGTTACATTCATCCAATCCGGCTATGACAAAGTCATGGACTGGAAAGGAAATGTCGAGTGGCTGAAAGTGCATTTTGCGAAAACTTTCATCCGCGGGAAGGTTCCCGAAGCTTTGTTTATCATTCTCGCTTTGGAACTCATTGCGGGAATCTTGTGCCTTGTTGGCGTCATTGAAATGCTCGTGAAACGCGAAACGACTTTTGGGTTTTATGGCGCTGTTTTTTCGTGCATTGCCCTGATATTATTGCTTTTCGGACAAAGAATAGCGAAAGATTATGACGGCGCAAAAACGATTGCCATTTATTTTATCCCGGCAGTAATGGCGGTTTTTTGGCTAGGATAAGCTCGCCTTAAACAATTTGAGTTCATCCCAAGTGAATTTATCCCCATATTTTTCCTTGAGCGGATTGAGTGTTTCCTCGTTATAGCCAACAAAAGCACGCGCCAGTTCAATCAGCTTGTCTTCCGGCAAGACGTCAAAAATATTGACGGTTTTCGACTCAATCAATTTGGCCATATGGTTTGAAATGGTCTGTGGCGTCAATTTTCGCAATCCTGCAATTTCCTTGATTGAATTTTTCTGTATCCAGAGCTCATACGTTTCCTGGACAGTAGATTTTTTGGGTTCCTTGGTTTTGCTTTTCTTTTTCGATGTATATCTTTCCAAATCTTCCTCGTCTTCAATCAGCGTGATGTTCGCGTTTTTAAAGGCTTCTTTTACCGCATCTGATTTTTGTGTCACATAAAATTTGATATCATCCGACGTTAGGTTTTCACGTGAAATCACTTTGCCCGACGCCACGATTTCCATGAGCTTTTTGGCGCGCAGCAAACGAAGGACGGCTTTGGTCTGGAATTCTTCCAACACTGACAATTCCTCATAAAAAGCCTTTACTTTTTTAATGCGCCTGACTTCTTCGAGTTTCCAAAGGATTTCCGTTACGAGATTGTCCATTGGCGTCAGGAAATAATCATAAGCCGCTTGGATTCTTTCGGAAATATGGCCGGTATCAAATCCTTGTCCCGCAAAAAGCTTATCGAGCTGTGAGATGAATTTTGAAGAGGGCAACATCAGTGAATCAACCGCATCCGACTGTTTCTTTGCCCAGATTTTGTGTTTCGATTTTTCTGATTTTTCGCCTTCGTCATTGTAGCTGAAACGATGGTTTCGCCATTCTTGCGCCAAATCCTTCCATTCAAAGCTGTTTCTGAGGTAATTGTGGATGAAATTTTTCGTTTCGTTTTGCAATTCGTTTTCGAGAATGTCGTTATCGGCTTTGTTTGTCGCGTAATGCATCACATCTTCATCATTCGAAATGCCGTTCATTTGCAGTGGAGAAAGCAAAATAAGCCCGTTTAATGAGCGCAGGCGCGAAAGTGCGACATATGCCTGTCCGGGAAGAAAAACGTGCGATACGTCGAGCGCAGCTTTGTCGAATGTCAGGCCCTGGCTTTTGTGGACGGTTATCGCCCAAGCCAATTTAATTGGGTAATGCACGAATGTCCCGAGCACATCTTCCTGGATTTCCTTAGTCATGCCGTCAACAGAATAGCGGATGTTTTTCCATTCGTATCTCTCGACCTCTATGGTCTTGTTATCTTCGGGAAAATGGACCAGGATTTCCTGTTCGGACAATGATTTTATGATTCCCGTTTTCCCATTGAAATAATTTTTTTCAAAGGACAAATCGTTTTTTACAAACATGACCTGTGCGCCGACTTTCAGTTGCAGGTTTTCATCAATCGGGAAAATCTTTTCAGGAAAATCGCCAATGATTTCAGGATGATAAGTAAATTGTTTTCCATGCAGTTCGTCCAAAGCTTTAGCGTTCATTGTATCGGCTTTGGCATTGTGCGTGGTCAATGTGATATAGCCAGGATGCTGTTTCAGATCGAAATTCGGGTTGACGAATTGGTTTAAAACCGTAATGTCAGCCGTAGTTATCGTATTGTTTCTGAGATTGTTGAGAATGCCGATGAATTGATCGTCCGTCTGCCTGAAAATTTTAGAAAGCTCGATATAAAGCGGTGGGTTTTTTTGGATCGCATGCGAATGGAAAAAGAATTTCCCGTTGTAATATTTCCGCAACGTTTGCCATTCCTCATTCTTGATGACTGGCGGCAATTGCAGCAAATCGCCAATAAACAACACTTGGACTCCGCCAAAAGGCGCATTGTTCCTTCGGATGCTTTGCATCATGAATTCCATCGCATCGAGCAGATCGGCACGAAGCATACTGACTTCGTCAATGATCAGCAATTCCATATTCCGGATCACGGATTGTTTTAATGCGGCCACGCGAAAATGCCTGCGAAGCGTATCTTTGGTTTCAAACCTGACGCTTTCGGAAAATCCGGGATTGATATTGTGTTTCGGAATAAAACCTGCAAATGGCAACTGGAACATCGAGTGAATCGTTACACCGCCGGCATTCAGAGCGGCGATTCCTGTTGGCGCAACAACCACGGTATTTTTGTGCGTTGTCCTTATAATTTCACGAAGCAATGTCGTTTTTCCCGTACCTGCTTTTCCGGTCAGGAATATAGAGCGGTTGGTTTGATTGATAAAGCGCAGAACATAAGCGGCGTCATCAGAAAATGTTTTCATGGCGTATAATTTGAAGCGGAAATTTACAGAAAAAATGAATTGATAAACCGTTTTATGACCAAAAAAAATGCCTTCAACCCTGATGCAGGAGAAGGCATTTTTAATGTATGGCAAAAATTTATTTGCTTTCTTCCGGTTTAGCGGCAGTGGCAGTTTGCTTCGCCTGTCCGCTATCGCCCGAGTCTTTTTTGCCTCCGGATTTGTATTTATCGTTCAGCAATTTTACGATTTCTTTTGTGATGTCGTATTTGTCTTCTGCATACAATACGGTTGCTGCTTCTCCAGTTCCATAGATGTAGGCATATCCTTTTTCCTTGCCATAAGCCTTGATGAATTTCTTGACATTTTTCACAAGTGAATCCATTTCAACACCGCTTTCCTGCTGCAGTTGTTGCAACATGGCTTGTTGTGCATAAGTCAATTGCTGCTCTCTTTTGCGAAGCTCTGCTCCTTTTTGTGCTGCCCAAGCTTGTCCTTTTGCTTGTGCATCTTGCGGGTAACTATTGGCTTCAGCCTTGAATTTTGCTACTTCAGCGTCCAATTCTTTACCCATTTCCTGGGATTTTGCTTTGTATTTAGCCTCAATATCTTTGGCTTCGGTATAATCTTCCAATAGTTTTGAAGTATCAACGTAAGCGGTCTTTACTTCTTTTGTGTCTGCGGATTTGTTGCATGAAACAACGGCTAATGCAAGGGCAATAATTAATATGGATTTTTTCATGTTATGTTTTAAAATTTGGCGTAAAAGTATAATTTTTTGGTTTATTACGATATTTTTTAAGTATTTTTTATAATGTAAATGTGTGAAGAATATTCGCCGCTTTTCTTTGCTTTCGCATTAGATTTCATCCCATTCAGGAACGCCTTTACATAATTCATTTTGCCTGATTTGTATTTTTCAGAAAGCAGGCTGACATAATAGGCATCATATTCCATTGGCAATACATCGATTAATTTCAGGCCTTCTTTTGCAAACAACTTTTCAATGGCCATTTTGGAGAAATGCCACAAATGCCTTGGAACGTCAAATGCTGCCCAGAATTCTTTATAATGGTTGGCATCAAATGAATTGAAGTTAGGCACCGCAATAATGATTGTCCCGCTTGGATTGAGCAGCCTTTTCAATTCTTTAATTTGCTTTTCAACATCCGGAACGTGTTCTAAAACATGCCACATCGTAATGACATCGAAAGACTGGTTTGCTAAATCGGACGTTGTTTCAACAAATAAAGCACCCTTGTTTTTCGCAATATTCTTTGCTTTTTCATTGGGTTCAACACCTGTAATGTTCCATCCGTCTGTTCCGGCCAATGCTAAAAAATCGCCGGTTCCGGCACCAATATCCAAAAGTCTTCCTTTTTGATGCTGCAGTGAATTGATTAAATCCAGCTTGTTTTTGAGCGCAATGTTTTTAATGAAGTGGTACGCTTTTTCAAAGAGCGACCGCTTCGCGTCAGTATGGGAAATATAGTTTTCGCTTTCATAATATTTCGGGAGATCAGATGCATCTGGCTGCGGGAAAGTAATCAGCAAATCCAAGTTCTCATCGCGATACAAATCAAACGATTCTTTTGAAACAGAATGGTCTTTTACCTTTAAAAATAATTTCTTGTCCTGAATGTTCATTTTGATTTTTAAAAATTTGTGTCGAAACCCTGCTATACTTGCATCCGCTTGATTAGTTTCACGTGGAACAAATTATCGGCCCATGTAAATCAAAAGCACAGAAATGTCGCTCGGAGAAACGCCACTAATTCTTGATGCCTGTGAGATGGTTACTGGCCTAATCTTCTTGAACTTCTCTTTGGCTTCATATGACAGTGATTTTATTTTGTCGTAATCAAATCCTTCTGGAATTTTGACGTCTTCAAGGCGTGTTAATTTGTCGGCGTTGTTTCTTTCCTTTTCGATATATCCTGAATACTTGACTTGTATTTCTGCCTGTTCCAAAATCTCCTGGTCGAGGTTATGTTTTTCGGCATATTCCTTTACCTTTTCAAATTTCAGCATGTCGTCAAGGTCGATTTGTGGACGTGAAAAGACCTTAAACATTTTATCTCCCTGAGTAATTGACGCCGTTTCTTTCGATTCTAAAATAGGGTTGGCTTCCGCGACAGTAACACTGGTTTCTTTGAAAAAATTCACCATCGCCTCAGATTCCTTAAGCTTGTGTTCCATCCTGCGCAATCTTTTCTCTGATGCCAAGCCAATCGCATAAGACATTGGCGTGAGTCTGAAATCTGCATTGTCCTGGCGCAAAAGTGTTCGATATTCTGCCCTGGACGTAAACATTCTATATGGTTCTTCCGTGCCTTTCGTGATTAAATCATCAATCAAAACGCCAATATACGCTTCGTCGCGTTTCAATATCATGGGTTCTTTTTCCTGCACTTTCAGGGCGGCATTAATTCCAGCCATCAGACCTTGTGATGCTGCTTCTTCGTATCCCGTCGTTCCGTTGATTTGCCCTGCAAAATACAAGCCTTCAACCAATTTGGTTTCCAATGTATGTTTCAATTGAGTGGGCGGAAAATAATCGTATTCTATCGCATAACCCGGACGAAAAAACTTCACGTTTTCAAATCCGACCACAGAACGCAAAGCCTTAAATTGGACATCCTCAGGCAATGAAGTGGAAAACCCATTGACATAAACCTCAACGGTATTCCAGCCTTCTGGTTCGACAAAAAGTTGGTGCCTGTCCTTATCTGCAAAGCGATTGATCTTATCCTCAATAGATGGACAATATCTTGGGCCCAGGCTTTTAATCCTACCATTGAACATTGGCGAACGGTCAAAACCTTCACGTAAAA
>DATHKH010000023.1:0-19142 GCA_035286325.1 Flavobacterium sp. | reverse complement strand
GCAAAATGTAAAAGAGGAAACGATTTCGCATGTCATCAAAATCATCGAGAATATTTCCTATAAAGGCGGCAATTTTGAAAAGCAATTCACTTCCAAAGAATTGGATATCGTCCAGGATGCAGATCGATTGGATGCATTGGGTGCGATTGGAATTGCGCGGACATTCAATTACGGCGGATTCAAAAACCGCACGTTGTACGATCCGGCGATTTCGCCAAATCTCAGCATGTCCAAAGAAACATATAAAAATTCCGAAAGTCCGACATTGAACCATTTCTACGAAAAACTGTTATTGCTTTCGTCCAAAATGAATACTGAAACAGGAAAGAAATTAGCTGGACAACGCCACCAATTCATGGAAACATTTCTCACACAGTTTTATGCCGAATGGAACGGCGAACAATAAAAAAGCCGGAGGTTAATCCGGCTCTGTTTTAAATCGTGACTTTCAGCAATTGCTTTTTCTTGCCTTTCCTTCCGATGAAATAAACGGATTCGCCATTCTTTGAAATGGCTCCGAAAGCGACCATGAATGGCACTTCATTGTCCTTGTCATCGAGGATTTCCTGGTAATCGAAATCGCCATTTTCATTGATGCGGATGATATTCAGGTTGGAACGCTTCGTGCTGGTCTGGCCAAACTGGATGCGGTCATTCTTCAGTTTCTTGACCTTTTCACCGGTATTGATGAAAAAGTAAGTATCGGTTCCTTTGACCATTGAGGTATAGGAAATGTAAGATTCGTCACCATCAGTCGCCTGGCGTTTGTTGATGTTTCTGGCCCAGGTCAAATCACCGCTGTCGCTGATTTTGGCGCTTACGATATCATCATAATGGTAAATCGTCCTGTAATAGCCGCCGCCGTTTCCGGTCGAAACATAAGTTGTCGTTTCGTAATATTCCTCGGCATTGAAGACGATATCGTTGTTTTTGGTCAGGAAGAAATCCCTGAACGAGATGTTTTTCAGCTCTTTGTCCTTGTCTTTTCCGTATTTGTCAATGATAAATTGTTCTGTAAACGGATTGAATTTCTGTGTCTTGATTTCCAATGTGACCGGGTCAAGGTCAAAATAGCACAATCCTTTATAGCGCCAGTCTTTGCGGTCAGAGTAAAATCCGACACAGGCGACTTTGTCTTTTTTGAAAACGGGTTTCAATGACGCCGCAAAATGGTCATCGGTATCGAAAACCTGCGTTTTGCTGTCGTTGCTGGTGATTCTCGACAATTCGTATTGGTATTTTCCGCCTTCCTTTTTCTTCTTTTTTTCCTGGGTATAGACTTTTCCTAATAGATAAATCGTGTTTCCGTCTTTTGACACATCAATGCTTTCATATTTGAATTTCTTGTCTTTGATATCCCTTTTGAAAGTATGTTCGATTTTTAGCTTCAAATCCGCATCAAACGAATACAATTTATGCGTCTCGCTTGTTTTGTCGGTGATATCGACCGAAATCGCGAAAGCCGTTTTATCCTGGTTGATCAGCATGCTTGCGTAACTGTCGCTGTCATATCCACCGCCAAAAAAACTACCTTTAACCTCTTCCCTTGACAATCGGAATAATTCCTTTGTTGCAAACTGGAAATCATTGATGCTTGACGAGCTGACTTCGCAGATATATGCTTTTTGCTCTTTATCGTAAAGGAAGTCGACAATGTTCACTTGACCGCCATGGACAAAAACACCCATGACATAACCGCGTTTCAATTCGTATTCGAAATCCTTGATCAGTTTCATATCGGCATCGTAATGCTCAAAATAATAACCATGCGCCGAACTGAATGCGCCGCCTGAATAAGAACGCACAATCACAGTACCGCCATTGCCGTCCTCATCAACTGAAATAATGGAAGAGCGTTTGTATTCGTCTTTAAAGACTGCACTTTTCTGGATCTTGAACGGAATGTCCTGCGCACCGGCTGTAAGGAAGCCCAGCCCGCAAACCAGTAATAATAGAATTTTTTTCATTTTTAGTTTTGTTTTAGGACCGGCAATATAGAAAAATTCTGACTCATTTTCCAAAAAATAAAAAAGCCCGAAAAATAAATTTCCAGGCTCGTATACAATGCTGCAGCAATATTTATTTTCCGGTAAAAACAGGTTTTCGCTTCTCCAGAAATGCGGTCGTGCCTTCTTTGAAATCTTCCGTGCCGAAGCAATAGCCAAACGCCTTGATCTCGGTTTTGTAGCCGTCGGTTCCGTCCTTGAAATTGGCATTGACTGCCTTGATCGCTTTTGAAATCGCCGATGGTGAATTTTTCATGATTTTTTGTGCGATACCTTCGCAGAATCCCATAAGTTCGGCTTGTGGCACAACATAATTAACAAGGTTGTGCGCCCTGGCTTCTTCGGCATTGAGCATTCCGGCGGTCATGATCATTTCCATGGCTTTGCCTTTCCCGACCAATTGCGGCAAACGCTGTGTTCCGCCGTAGCCTGGAATAACACCCAGCGAAACTTCCGGCAATCCCATTTTGGCATTCTCTGAAGCGACCCTGAAATGGCACGACATCGCGAGTTCTAGACCGCCGCCGAGTGCAAATCCGTTTACGGCTGCAATGACCGGCGTTTTTAAATTCTCGACAAAATCAAACAGCAATTCCTGGCCTTGTGCCGCCAGCTGCGCGCCTTCTTCAATGGAGAAATGTGCAAATTCAGAAATGTCCGCGCCGGCAACAAATGCTTTTTCACCGCTTCCGGTCAAAATAATGACACGAATGTCGGGGTTTTTTTCCAAGGCTTCAAATACCGTATGCAGTTCAAGAATCGTTGCTTTGTTCAGCGCGTTGAGCTTTTCCGGACGGTTTATAGTGACGGTCGCGAAGCCATTTGCTTCGGCAAAAAGTATGTTTTCGTAATTCATCAGGCGGGTTTTAAAGATTTATGATTGGAAGCGAAACCGTAAATGTCGTTCCCTTTCCGTATTGCGTTTCAAAAGTAATCGTTCCTTTATAATTTTCGATGATATTTTTTATGATTCCCAATCCCAATCCCATACCGCTGCTTTTTGTCGTGAATTTCGGCTCGAAAATATGGCTGACGTTGTGGGCTTCAATCCCGATGCCATTGTCGGCAACACTAATCATGACATTGTTTTTCCGCTTGGTTATCGATACGGTAACCGATTTGAATTCCTGGTCTTGCGGAATCGCCTGGATGGCGTTTTTGACGAGATTCGTAATGACGCGGATCAGTTGCGTACGGTCCATTTTTGAGATGATGACTTTTTCTTCGCTTTCAAAATGCACGTAATCTTCGTTGAAAATATCCAGCGCCAAATCGACGACATTCACTACGTTGAGGTTTTCGTTCTGTTGCGCCGGCATCGATGCGAAGTTTGAAAATGCCGATGCCACAGCGCTCATCGTATCAATTTGCTGGATCAGCGTTTTTGAATAATCGTTGAGTTTTTGCTTGAGTTCCGGGTCGTTTGGGTCGAATTTTCTCTGGAAACTCTGCACCGTCAATCGCATCGGCGTCAGTGGATTCTTGATTTCATGCGCGACTTGTTTCGCCATTTCGCGCCAGGCTTCCTCACGTTCGCTTTGCGCCAATTTCACGGCACTTTCCTCGAGTTCGTCCACCATGTTGTTGTAGGCTTTGATGAGCAGGTTGATTTCTTTGCTGTTGGCTTTCAGGACAATTTTCTCGTTCTTTTGATTCAAGCTCGTTTCGGTGATTTTATCTGAAATGGTTTTTAAGGATTGCGTAATGTAAGTCGACAGGAAATAAGCCAGCGCAAATGCAATCAGCAACATAAATGAATACACTTGGCCGAGCCGGATAAGGAAATTCTGCAGTTCATTTTCATAAAATCCGTCATCTTCGACATACGGAAGGTTCAGGATTCCGAGTGGCTTGAACTTGTCGTCCTTAATCTGGCTGTAAGATGAACGGTTTTTTTTGCCGTCAACGGTTTTGATGTCGACGTATCTTTTTTCTATCGAGGATTGTACTAATTTGAGGATGTAATTCGGAATCGGCGGCGCATTTTTATCAATCGAAAATGACGCTTTCGAGGATTTCAGTAGTTTTCCGTCGAGCCCGTAAATGTTGATTTCAAGATTGTGGATGTCGGCCAATTCATAAATCCGGTCCTTAAAAATCATCGGCAAATTGTTGGTCGTCAGTGGATAAGTTGTCGTTGAAAGGATGTAATTGATGTGTTCCTTAATCGCATTTTCCTTGTTTTCCAACCGCTGTTGGTGGTATTCTTTCGCCTCGTTTTTGAACTGGATGATGGAAATGGATGCCAATAAAACCGATGCAAGCAAAATCAATACAATCATCGACAGGAAAATCCTGATTCGCAGCGACAGCATTGATAAGTTGAATATGGCCATGTTTAGCGGTTTCTTTCCCTGATTTTTTTGTACATCTTAAATCCTAACGTCAGCAATATCGATAAAAGTATGATGCCGATCACGCCGAAAATCCAGTTGACCGCATTTTTCAAAACCACCAAAAACACGATTGAGAACAGGATGATTGTCGCGCCTTCATTCCACAATCGCATAAAATTCGAAGTGTATTTGATCTCGTCCTTTTGCAATTGGAGATAAATCTGGTGGCATTTCAAATGGTACAGATACAATAGGAATACAAAGCCCAACTTGACGTGCATCCAAGGCATTTGGAGCCAGGCATTTCCCAGATCGGTGAAAAACAACATCCAGAAAGCAAAAAAACTCGCCAGGATTGCCGACGGCCAGGTGATGATGTACCACAACCGATAGGTCATGATTTTGTATTGTTTCTGCAGGATTTCCTTCTCAGGCGAATCTTTTTGGGAAGCTTCAATTTGGTATACAAACAGTCGGACAATGTAAAAAAGCCCGGCAAACCAGGTGATGACAAATATCAGGTGAAGCGATTTCAGGTAATCATATTCCATTTTATTCGGTTTTGGAATTCATTTGATTCAAAAATACCAAAATAATCAAGCCGTTTTACACGACTGCCTATTCGGACAAAGCCCATTCGTTGATCCAATTGGATAAAGTTGAGGTCCATTCATCGCTGTCATTCAGACACGGAATGGCAAGGAAATTTTCGCCGCCATGAACCTTGAACTGGTGGTTGGCTTCCATCGCGATTTCTTCCAAAGTCTCGAGGCAATCTGCTACAAAAGCAGGCGTGACTACCGCCAAATTTTTAATCCCTTTTTCAGGCATTTTATTGATTTCGATGTCAGTATAAGGCTCAAGCCATTTGTCTCCCGCAAGCCGCGACTGGAAAGTCTGGCTGTATTTTCCTTCAGGGATTTGCATCAGTTCGACTACTTGACGCGTCGTTTCATAACATTGGTGGCGATAGCAGAACTCATGCGCCGGCGATGGCGTTGAACAACAGGCCGCGTCGATTCTACAATGCGATTTGGTTACATCGGTTTTACGAATGTGGCGTTCGGGAATGCCGTGATAGGAAAACAACAAATGGTCATATTCAAAACCTTCGAGCGATGTCGCCATTGAATCCGCCAAATTTTTGATGTAATCCGGCCGGTTGTAAAATGCAGGCACTTTCGTAAACGCCATGTTTGGAAAATGCTTTTTGCGGATTTCTTCTGCCAATGCAAAAATCGTGACCGTCGAAGCCATCGCATGTTGCGGATACAAAGGGAATAACATGACTTCGGTCACGCCTTTGTCATGCAATTCCTGCAAGCCTTTCATGATTGACGGATTGCCATAACGCATCGCCAAAGCCACAGGCAAACCGGTTTTTTGCTGTACTTTTTCGTGCATTCTTTTGGAAAGGACAATCAGCGGCGAACCTTCATCCCACCAGATTTTTTGGTACGCTGCGGCGGAACGTTCCGGCCTTTTCCGCAAAATGATGCCGCGAACCAACAACGCACGCAATAAAAACGGTACGTCAATGACGAACCTGTCCATTAAAAACTCATCCAAATAAGGCTTGACATCTTTTGCATCGGGACTTTCGGGCGAACCGAGATTGACTAATAAAACTCCTTTCATCAGGGATAATTCTGGAATTATGCGGTTACGTTAACCGACATTAAATATTTTTTTGGGGTTGTCGCGAACTTTTTCTTGAACGCCGCAATGAAATGGCTTCCGGTGCTGTAGCCGATTTTGAGCCCGACTTCATTGACATTATATGAACCGCTGTCGAGTAATTTCCGGGCATAATCCATTTTATAATCGAACAGGAAACCATAAACCGTATCGCCGTAAATCTGCTTAAAACCCATTTTGAGTTTTTTCAGGGTCAGTCCGACGCTGTCTGCCAATTCCTGCAATCCCGGCGGTTCGGCCATATTGGCAATGATGATTTCTTTGGCCTTGCGGATTTTCAATACATTGTCTTCATCGGTCAGGAATGGACATTGTTCGGCGTCCGGATCTTCGGAGCGGTTGAAATAAAGGCTCAGCAGTTCGTAACCTTTTCCTTTATAATACAAATTCTTGATCGACGGATGCAGGTTATAATGGAACAGCTGGCTCAATACAATCGCCATCGATGGTGAGATATTGCCTTCATTGTAATATTTCTTGTCCTTATTGTCTTCACTCAAAAACGTAATGTAATCGGCTTCGGAAGAAAAAAGGGCATGGAATTTCTTAATCGAAATGATCACCGAAATCACCCAGGATTGCCTTGCCAATTCAAGGTTGAGCGGCAGCTCCTTTTGCGGATTGTAAAGCAACAATGATTTTTCTTCCTTCAGTTCCAAGGCGTAATTTCCCTGGTTGAAGATGAACTTGGCTTTGCCTTTCAACCCAAAGTGGAATTGGATCAATCCGCTTTTGATGTCGTGTTCGGCGCGGAAGACATCATCCGAATCGTTCTGGAAACGGATGAGCGTAAAATCCTCTTCAATTTTGATGATTTCCTGTGAACCCATAGCGATGTTTTTTTGTGCGTGATTTTTAAAACCCCGTCTTTTCTTATTTAGAACAACTCTAAATAAATCACTTGCGAGGACTTGATTTCGCTACAAAAATAGTATATTTTATTATAAATGGTCGCTTTGGGAACCAAAAAACGTGAAGCGATATAAAAAGTACTTTTAGCGTTGTTTTTATAAAAGGGATAGATTTAGTTTTGTGTAACTTTTAGAAGAAGTGCACCATATGGAAAACAATAACTTATCGAAGCATCAGACTTTTTATGCCATTGGCCTGAGTTACAGGAAGGCAGATGCCGAGATCAGGGGTAAATTCAGCCTTGATGCCAAAGCGAAGACCCAGCTTTTAATCCAGGCAAAAGCGGCAGGAATCGATAGCCTGATTGTGACTTCCACCTGTAACAGGACGGAAATTTACGGTTTTGCCGAACACCCGTTCCAACTCATCAAACTCCTTTGCGACAACAGTTCCGGAACCGTTGAGGATTTCCAGAAAGTTGCTTACGTTTATAAAAACCAGGAAGCAATTTCGCATATTTTCCGCGTCGGTACGGGATTGGACAGCCAGATTTTGGGCGATTTTGAAATCATCAGCCAAATCAAGACGAGTTTTACCGAAGCCAAATCCATCGGTGTGGCCAATGCATTTATGGAAAGATTGGTGAATTCCGTGATTCAGGCGAGCAAAAAAATCAAGACCGATACCGGCATCAGCTCTGGCGCAACTTCGGTTTCATTTGCATCGGTCCAATACATCATCAAAAACGTCGCTGACATCAGCAACAAAAATATCCTGCTTTTCGGAACAGGAAAAATTGGCAGAAATACCTGTGAGAATTTGGTCAAACATACCAAAAACGACCACATCACTTTAATCAACCGCACTAAAGACAAAGCCGAGAAAATCGCAGGGAAGTTCAACCTGATTGTAAAAGATTACGCCGATTTGCATCTTGAAATCCAAAAGGCGGACGTCCTGGTTGTTGCCACCGGCGCGCAAAACCCAACGGTTGATGCTGCGATACTGAACCTTAAAAAACCATTGTTGATCCTCGATTTGTCCATCCCGAAAAATGTGCATGAAAACGTACAGCAATTATCTGAAGTGACTTTGGTTCATTTGGATGATTTGTCGCAAATGACGGACGAAACCCTCGAAAAAAGAAAATCCCATATTCCTGCCGCAGAAGCGATCATCGAAGAAATAAAAGATGAATTCAAAACCTGGATGAACGCCCGAAAATTTGCACCGACAATCCACGCGCTAAAGGAAAAATTAAACCATATCAAAACATCGGAACTCAATTTCCAGCGCAAGAAATTATCCAATTTCGACGAAGAGCAAGCCGAAATCATCAGCACCAGGATCATCCAGAAAATCACGACGCATTTTGCCAATCATTTGAAAGACGACAATACGATGGTTGATGAAAGCATTGAATGGATTGAAAAAATATTCCAGATCGAACCAGTAAAATAAAAAAGATTGCCACGAATTCACGAATTATTTGTGCGCATTTTATAATTTTTAATTCGTGAATTCGTGGCCAAAAAAATGACAAATAAAACGATCCGAATTGGAACCCGCGACAGCCAGCTCGCACTTTGGCAAGCCCATACTGTTGAAAAAAAGCTCAACGACTTAGGCTATAAAACCGAAATCATTGCCATCAAATCTGCCGGCGATGTCATTCTCGACAAACCTTTATACGAATTCGGGATCACAGGAATTTTCACCAAAACACTCGATGTCGCGATGATTTCCGGCCATGTTGACATTGCGGTGCATTCGATGAAAGATGTGCCGACCGCTTTGCCAAAAGGCATCGTCCAGTGTGCGGTTCTGGAACGTGAAAGCACGCTCGACATTTTGGTTTACAACGAAATACCCGATTTCACCTCCGAATTGACCATCGCCACCGGAAGCCTTCGCAGGCAGGCGCAATGGCTCAACCGTTATCCGCATCACCATGTCACCGATTTGCGCGGCAATGTGAATACACGCTTGCAAAAACTTTCGGTACACAATTGGGGCGGCGCCATATTCGCTTCTGCGGGATTGGATCGCCTGAACATCAAACCCGAAAACCACCTGAATCTCGACTGGATGATTCCGGCACCGGCACAAGGCGCAATGGTTGTGGTGGCTATGCTTGACGATGCATTTTCGGCGGAAGCGGCTTCAAAGCTGAACCATTTTGAAAGCGAAATCTGTACGCATATCGAACGCCAGTTTTTAAAAACATTGGAAGGCGGATGCACAGCGCCAATCGGTGCGCTGGCGACAATCGTCGACAACCAGATTCGTTTTGAAGGTATTTTGTGTTCGATTGACGGAAAAGAAAAAATACATATTGAGAAATCAGCTGAAATTACGCTTTTCAATAATTTCGGACAGGAATGCGCATTTGAAATCCTTGGAAATGGCGGCGATGTGGTCATGGAAAAAATCAAATGGGATTTGAAAAAGTGAAAAACCCAGTGAGAATATTATCCACAAAAAAATTACAGCCCAACCAAAAGCAGTTTTTGCTGAATGCCGGTTTCTCAGTGATTGAAGCGGATTTTATTTCGATTCAGGATAAGGATTTCACGTTCTCAAACATCACGGGCAATTTGATTTTTACGAGTCAAAATGCGGTCAGGGCAGTTTCAGATCATCCGGATGTCCAGCAAATCCGTCGCAATCCGGTTTTTTGTGTAGGTCAAAAAACGGCTGATTTGCTCGATACTTTAGGTTTTACAGTTCAGGAATCCGCAGATAATGCAGCATCTTTGGCAAAAATCATTACAGCGGATTATGCGTTGGAAAAGTTTACTTTTTTCTGTGGGAACATCAGACGCGAAGAACTTCCGGAAATGCTGAAAATTGCCAATGTTGATTTCAATGAAATTGAAGTTTACCAAACAGGATTAATTCGAAATAAAATAAATGCTGCTTTAGACGCGGTACTTTTTTTCAGTCCATCCGGCGTCGAAAGTTATTTGAAAGACAATAAAATCGATAATAAAATGTGCTTCTGCATCGGTACGACAACCGCAAAAGCACTGGAAACGAAAAATATAATAATTGCCAATCGGCCCAGTGTTGAAAATGTGATTATCCAATGTATAAACTATTATAAAGGACTTTGATCCCTTACGAACATGATAAAGAACGACCTATTTTTAAAAGCACTAAAAGGAGAAACTGTCGAACGCCCGCCCGTATGGATGATGCGCCAAGCAGGAAGATATTTGCCAGAATTCATCGCCCTGCGCGACAAATATGACTTTTTTACCCGTTGCCAAACACCTGGACTTGCCGCAGAAATCACTGTCCAACCGATTCGCAGGATTGCGCCGGATGCCGCGATTTTGTTTTCGGATATTCTTGTCGTGCCACAAGCCATGGGCATCGAAGTGCTGATGAAGGAAAACATCGGACCGTTTTTGCCAAACCCGATCCGCACCATCCAGGATGTTGAAAGGGTCATCGTCCCGGATATCGACGAAACCCTGGGCTATGTCATGGACGCGATCAAACTGACGAAACAAATGCTCAATGATGAAGTGCCGTTAATCGGTTTTGCCGGTTCGCCATGGACGATTTTTTGCTATGCGGTTGAAGGGAAAGGCTCAAAAAGTTTCGACGCCGCCAAAGGGTTTTGCTTTACGCATCCCGAAGCGGCGCATGTGCTGTTACAGAAAATCACTGATACGACCATTGCCTACCTAAAGAAAAAAGTCGAAGCCGGAGTCAACGCCGTCCAGATTTTTGATTCTTGGGGCGGCATGTTGTCGCCGGTCGATTACCAGGAATTTTCATGGAAATACATCAACCAGATCGTCGAGGCTTTAGCACCGGTGACGCCGGTCATTGTGTTCGGGAAAGGCTGTTGGTTTGCCCTGAATGAAATGGGAAAAAGCAAGGCTTCGGCTTTGGGCGTCGACTGGACGTGTTCACCAAGAAATGCGAGGTATCTATCGGGTGGAAATATTACGTTGCAAGGAAATTTTGACCCATCGAGGTTGCTGTCGCCAATTCCAACGATCAAAAAAATGGTCCACGAAATGATTGACGAATTTGGGAAAGACAAATACATCGTCAACCTCGGGCATGGAATTTTACCAAATATTCCGGTCGACCATGCGAAAGCGTTCATCGATGCAGTTAAAGAATATAAATCGTAGCAAATGCCACTAACCGCCGGACTTCGCGATGAGGAAAACGAAAGAATCAACAACATCCTGAAAAGGCTGATAGGACTGGATTATGTGCCGGAATTTGGGACTGACTCGATTGATGAAATCCTGAAAAATCTTGGCCTCGACATAAAATCACTGTTGGAATTGAGTCCGGAAAATATGGTATCGCACATACAAAAACTGCATTTCGATTGGGAAAATGCCGAACGGTTTGCAGATTTTTTGGTGTCGCTTTCAGCCAAGTTAAGCGACAATCAAACCATACTAAAAACACAGGCTGTTGCCATTTACAATTACATACAAACGGAAAGCAAAACCTTTTCATTCGACATTTTCAATAAAATCGCTTCGGCTAAAACAGGACAATGACATTCGACAACTGGGAACTCAACAACATAGCAGGCATTCTTCCGGAAGAATTTTTCAATTTGGTGCAAACCAACAAAAGCCATATTGAGAAAACATTCCCGGTGACGCTCATCAATTGCTCGGATTTCGCCAAGACATCGGAATTCATTGCCAAAAACATCGAAATCGAAAAGGAAAAAAACGGCTATTATTTCTATGTCCGCAATCTCGAAAGCCAAAACCTGATTGGTTATGTCTGCATCAAGAACATCGACAAAAAAATCCTGAAATGTGAACTGGCCTATTTCATCGATAAGGATTTTGAAGGCAGAGGCATCATTTCAAAAGCGGTTTCTGAAGTCGTCGCATTTTGTTTTAACGAATTGCAGATGAACAAGGCTTTCATCTCGACATCGAAAATCAATACGGCAAGCCAGAGGATCGCAACCAAACATGGATTCCAGCCCGAAGGCATTTTGCGCGAGGAATTCAGGAACGGTGACGGAATCCTCGAAGACATCGTTTATTTCGGATTGCTCAAATCGGAATATCATGAAAGATAAATTTTATTCATACATACAAAATTTGCAGGATGCCATTTGTCGCGGATTCGAAAAAGCCGACGGCAAAGCCCAATTCCGTGAAGATATTTGGCAACGGCCTGAAGGCGGCGGCGGAA
This sequence comes from Flavobacterium sp., assembly GCA_035286325.1. Taxonomy (GTDB): domain Bacteria; phylum Bacteroidota; class Bacteroidia; order Flavobacteriales; family Flavobacteriaceae; genus Flavobacterium. The sequence goes on along the minus strand of DATHKH010000023.1, from coordinate 7,054 downwards.
GAACACGCGTCATCGAAAATGGTGAGGTTTTCGAAAAAGCCGGTGTCAATATTTCTGCTGTCCATGGCAAATTGCCCGAAGCAATGCAAAAAATGTTTGGCGTTGGCGAAGCCGATTTCTTTGCCTGCGGATTGAGTTTGGTCATCCATCCGAATAATCCGATGGTGCCGACAGTCCATGCGAATTGGCGCTATTTTGAAATGTATGACGACCATGGAAACATCATCCGGCAATGGTTTGGCGGCGGACAGGATTTGACGCCGTATTATTTGTTTGAAGAAGACGCAAAACACTTTCACCAAACCTGCAAAAATTCATGTGACAAACACTCGCCGGAATTCTATCCAAAATATAAAAAACAATGTGACGACTATTTTTGGAACACACACCGCAATGAAGCCCGCGGCATTGGCGGCTTGTTCTTTGATTATTGCAAAGCAAACGATACGATGACAATGGACAAATGGTACAATTTCGTGACTGAAGTTGGCGACAGTTTCCTCGAAGCCTACATTCCAATTGTAGAAAAAAGAAAAGCATTGCCGTTTACACCAGAACAAAAAACCTGGCAGGAAATCCGCCGTGGAAGATATGTCGAGTTTAATTTGGTGCACGACAAAGGCACATTATTCGGATTGAAAACCAACGGCAGGATCGAAAGTATTTTAATGAGTTTGCCCCCAAAAGTGCAATGGGTTTATGACCATCATCCGCAATCCGGAAGCGAAGAAGAGGAATTATTGAAAATATTAGAAAATCCAGTCGACTGGATATAAATCACACCATTATGTTTAACAGAAACAGAAGACTCAGAACCAACGAATCCATTCGATCGCTCGTGCGCGAGACATCATTATCGCCACAGGATTTCATGCTCCCGATGTTTGTCGCCGAAGGCAAAGACATCAAAGTTGCCATTCCGTCGATGCCCGGCATTTACCGCCATTCATTGGACAATACGATTAAGGAAGTTCGCGAAGCCTGGGATTTGGGAATCAAAGCGGTCAACATTTACGTCAAAGTTTCGGAAAATTTAAAGGACAACACCGGAAAAGAAGCCTGGAACAAAGACGGCCTGATGCAGCAAACCATCCGCGCCATCAAAGATGCTGTGCCCGAAATGATCGTCATGCCCGATGTAGCACTCGATCCGTATTCGATTTACGGACATGACGGCATTATCGAAAAAGGGCAAATCATCAATGACGCAACGGTTGACGCGTTGACGCTGATGAGCTTAAGCCATGCCGAAGCCGGAGCCGATTTCGTCGCGCCGTCAGATATGATGGACGGCCGCGTCTATGCGATTCGCAGGGCGCTTGAAGCCAATGGCCACCACAACGTAGGCATCATGAGCTATAGCGCGAAATACGCTTCGGCATTTTACGGCCCGTTCCGCGCCGCGCTCGATTCTGCGCCCGTTGATGCGTTGGATATCCCGAAAGACAAAAAAACCTACCAGATGGATTACGCCAACCGCATCGAAGCCATCAAGGAAACGCTCGACGACATTGCCGAAGGCGCCGATATCGTCATGGTCAAACCCGGAATGGCCTATCTCGACATCGTGCGTGAAGTCAAGAATGCCGTCAACGTTCCGGTCGCTGTGTACCAGGTTTCTGGCGAATATGCGATGGTCAAGGCAGCTTCAGAACGCGGTTGGCTCGACCACGACCGCATCATGATTGAGCAGTTGTATTGCATCAAACGCGCGGGCGCGAATATCATTTCGACATATTTCGCGAAAGAAGCTGCGGTGTTGTTGAATAAATAAATTTTAGGAGCCATTTCCTGCTGTCCGCTGTATCTTTTGTCCGCAAAAAAGCGGAACAAAAGGATGCCGCTTCCATCAGGGCTATACATCACACATGAAAAAAATAACTGCCTTATTGTTTGTTGCCCTGCTTTGTATCAACTGTGCAAAGAAGGAAGAAAAGATGCCAGAAACCATCAACTACGAATCCGGGGCAAAAACGCCCGTCGGGCTCGGCAAGGAACTTTTCGAAGGCGCCGGCAACTGTTTCGCCTGCCACAAACCCGACCAGAAAATCATCGGCCCGGCCATCGCAGACATTGCGAAAATATACAAAACGCAAGGCGGCGACATCGTTTCCTTTCTCAAAGGCGAAGGCAAACCACTCGTTGACCCAAGCCAGTATGAAGTCATGAAAACCAATTTTGCGATCACCAAAAACATGAGCGACGAGGAGTTGAAGGCACTCGAGGCTTATATTTACAGCAACGGGAAATAGCATTCACAAATTTTGCGGTTTTGTTGTTCAATCACTTCGCGACTTTTCCCTATCTTTAAAACATGGAAACCGCCTTTATCAAAACACCAGTCGGAATTGCCGAAATCGCCGGCGATGCCAATGGCATTGCGTCCATTTCAATCCTCGACTCCGAAAAAGAAATCACATCAGAAATCCCTTTGACATTAAAGGAAGCGATTGCCCAGCTCAACGATTATTTTGAAGGCAAACGCCACGATTTCACTTTTGCCATCAATCCTTCCGGAACGGATTTCCAAAAACGGGTATGGCAGGAATTGCTGAAAATCCCATACGGGAAAACCGTGACTTATATGGAGCAGACCAAAAAACTCGGCGACGTCAAAGCCATCCGCGCGGTTGCTTCGGCCAATGGGAAAAATCCGCTGTGGATTGTTGTTCCGTGTCATCGCGTCATCGGTACCGACGGTTCATTAACGGGATACGCCGGCGGTTTGTGGCGAAAGAAATGGCTGCTCGAACACGAAAACCCAAGCGCGCAGCAAAGTTTATTCTAAAACCAACATATGAAAAAGTCCCTGCTGTTCTTTTTTTTATTGGCGTCATGCGCCGTATTTTCCCAAGATCCGTTTGTAAAACCGGTTACAGTCCAGCTCAAAGTTCCGGCAACAGCCGAACAATTAATTGGCAAATGGGCGATTTCAAAAATCCGGAAGGGCAAAACCGATATTGATCCCAAGCTCGTCAGCGGCAGCTTTTTCACTTTTGGCGGCGACCAGAAATACCAGACGAAAGTCATGGGCGTCGATGAAGCCGGCGATTGGCAATTTGGCCCTGAAAACACATCGATTTTCCTGATTGTCAAAGGGCAAAAATCCATTTGGAACGTCTTAAAAATCAACGGCGGTGAACTCGTCATGCAAAAAGGAATCCGCGGTAACATCGTGACATTCAGCAAAAATTTATAAATTCACATAAACTATCCGAATGAAATTCCTGAAAAAATTCCTGCTCTGGTTCGCCATCATTCTCGTTTTCCTCGTTGCGGGATTGTATATTTTCGGATATGGATATCTCATCAGGGCTGTCGGGACGGTTTATTTTAACGGACATACGACCGCATTTCTTGACGATTACCATTATTTCGACAACCGCACGATTGCCAAAAGCAATGTTGCCCAACCTTGGCACATTTCCCAGAACTACAACAAGGTAAAAGGTACGGAAGCGCTCGAAGACCTGAACGACAAAACCGGCACAGTCGCTTTCATGATCATCAAAAATGACAGCATTTGGCACGAAAGCTATTATGACGGTTACGACAAGGATTCCAAATCCAATTCCTTTTCGATGGCCAAAAGCTATGTTTCGGCATCGCTTGGGAAAGCCATTATGGAAGGCAAAATCAAAAGCCTTGACCAACGCGTATCCGACTTTTTCCCTGAATTCAAAGGTGGAAAAACAGCGACAATGACCGTCGGCGATTTGGCTTCGATGGCTTCTGGACTGAATTGGGATGAATCCTATTACAGTCCGTTTTCAATCACGACGCGCGCCTATTTTGACCACGATCTGAACAAAGTGATTTTGGGATTGAAAGGTGTTGATGAACCCGGAAAATCATATAAATACCTTAGCGGCAATACACAATTGCTTGCCATGGTCATTGAAAAAGCGACCGGTGAAAGCCTTGCGGATTATGTGTCGGAGAAATTCTGGCAACCGATGGGTTTTGAGAATAATGCGCTTTGGCAAACCGACCACGAAAACGGCATTGTAAAAGCCTACTGTTGCATCGCCAGCAACGCCAGGGATTTTGCGCGCCTCGGCAAACTTTACAAACAATACGGAAAATGGAATAACCGGCAGATTCTCGACAGTGCATTCGTAGCCAAATCGATTGTGCCGCGTTTCCCCGATTCGCCCGAATACGGTTACGGCTTTTGGCTCAGCGACTACAAAGGCAAGAAAATCTTTTACATGCGCGGCCATCTCGGCCAATATGTGATTGTCATTCCAGAAGACGAACTGATTATCGTCAGGCTTGGAAACCGCCCGATTAGAAGCACAACCGGAAGCCCGCACAGTGACGACTTTTTCATGTATATTGATGAAACGTATAAAATGTTAGCCAAAAAATAAAACCTACACGCCACAAGTAACTTTAAATTAAACGCCATGATAGAAAAAATCAAACTCGAACACATTCTTTTTTTAGACATCGAAACCGTTCCGCTGGAGGAAAATTTCAACGCGCTCGATGATGAGATGAAACAGCTTTGGGAGCAGAAAACCCAATACCAGCGCCGTGACGAATACACGCCGGAAGATTTTTACGACCGTGCCGGGATTTGGGCTGAATTCGGGAAAATCATTTGCATCTCCGTCGGTTATTTTACATTCAAAAGTGACATCAGGCATTTTCGAGTCACGTCATTTTTTGGGGACGAGAAGAAAATCCTGTCCGATTTCAATAACTTGTTGAACAACCATTTCAATGGTCCGCAGCATTTGCTCTGTGGCCATAACGCGAAGGAATTCGATATTCCGTTTATTGCCCGGCGTATGATTATCCTTGGTGTACCAATTCCGAACAAACTGAATTTATTTGGCAAAAAACCTTGGGAAATTCCACATCTCGATACTTTGGAATTGTGGAAATTCGGCGACTACAAACATTTTACGTCCTTAAAACTGCTGACCAAAATCCTCGGTATTCCTTCTCCAAAAGGCGACATCGACGGCAGTCAGGTTGGCCATGTGTTTTATGTCGAAAAAGACATTGACCGCATTGTGACCTATTGCGAAAAAGACACGATTGCCGTGGCGCAGGTTTTTTTGAAATTGCGAAGGGAAGAATTGTTGGTCGATGAAGAGATTTTACATGTTTAAATACGAAAGCTGGATGTGGAATGAAAAACCCTGGCCCCGATAGAGCCGATATCCTTTTCGAGGAACGAGAAAAGATAAAGGCGAAAGCGGGACTCGAGCTCCCAATAAAAAAAATTGAGGGAGAACAGGCGAAGCAAACACCTCCTAAACTTTGAAACTTTCCAACTAAATGATACATTTACAAAAAACAACAATATGGTATTAAGCAGATTCTGGCTCGCGATTTTTGTGTCTTCGATTGTCTTTATTGTCGTGAGTTTATTGACTTCCAACAGCTATTCCGTCGATTATATTTTGAATGGGAAAAAGGACGATCCAATCCTGATCTCGGAAAAATACCTGAACCAATTGCCGGTTTTTGTAAAAGACAGCATTGACAAAGCGCCGGATAAAACGATGGTCGTCGACCGCGATTCGACCAACATCGACACGACTTATGTCTATTCCAATAAAACGGTGAAAATCTATAGCGGCGTGCAAAAATCGGACGGGCTTTTGCCGACTTGCAAGAACAGTTTACTCGACCTGATTATCCCGTTGATTGCATATCTCGCCTTTTTCTGTGGCCTGATGCAGCTGCTGATCGATTCCGGCGCCTCTGAAAAACTTGCCAAAAAACTGAGTCCGGTGTTTGTGAAAGTGTTTCCGAGCGTACCCAAAAACCACGAGTCGATTTCGTATATGACATTGAATTTTGCTGCCAATTTCCTCGGTCTCGACTCGGCTGCGACGCCATTCGGGCTAAAAGCCATGGAAAGTTTGCAGGAGCTGAACCCCGATAAAGACCGCGCAAGCGACGCGCAGATTATGTTCATGTGTTTGCATGCAGCGGGACTGACTTTGATTCCGACTTCCATCATCGGTTACCGCGCGGCTGAAAACGCGACCAATCCCGCAGATGTCATGCTGCCGTGCATCATTACGTCGTTTGTGGGAACGATTGCGGCATTCCTGGTCGTTGGAATCAGGCAGAAAATTAATTTCAAAAGCGCGGCATTGGTTGTCGGATTGATGACCATGATTGCGGCGATCGTTGGTTTGCTGATGTATATCAACCATCTTGATTTGGTGGCGAAAAATGCCTTCACTTCTAATCTTTCGGGTTTGATGCTGATTGCGATTATCGCTTTTACGCTGGTGTTTTCGTTTATTCATGAGAAGAAATTCGTCGCGAACAATACGACTATTTTTGATGCTTTTGTAACCGGTGCCAACAACGGGCTGAAAACAGGCGTGACCATTTTCCCTTATGTTTTGGGCATGTTGGTCGCGATTTCGTTTTTCAGGAACAGCGGATTGTTTGAGATTATCAGCAATGGGTTGTCTTTCGTGTTTTCGCATATCGGCGTCAGCAAAGAAATCACCGATTCTTTGCCAGTAGCGATGTTGAGACCGTTTAGTTCGGGCGGCTCGCGAGGTTTTATGATTGATTCGATGCGCATGTTCGGCCCGGATTCCTTTACCGGAAGGCTGAGCTGTATTTTCCAATGCAGCGCTGAAACGACATTTTATGTGATTGCGGTTTATTTTGGATCGATTAAGGTCAAGAACACACGGTATACTTTAGGCTCGATGTTATTGGTGGATTTGATTTGCGTGATTACGGCGATTTTTGTGGCGACCTGGTTTTTTTAACAACCTAAAAATAAAATAATGACAAATATTTTTGATAAAGAAGCCAACAAAGACCTTGTGGACAGGTTGGAAAAACTCACCCCGGATGCGCAGCCTTTGTGGGGAAAGATGAACGTGTCGCAAATGCTGTGGCACTGCCAGAAACCCATTGAAGTGACGATGGGAAAGATGCCGCTCAAAGGCGGATTATTGGGTTTCCTGTTTGGGAAAATGGCAAAGAATAACTTTTTGAAAAACCGCGGGTTCAGCAAAAATTCACCGACTCATCCTTATTTTAAAACCACTGAAACGCCGGA
>DATHKH010000022.1:0-5717 GCA_035286325.1 Flavobacterium sp. | reverse complement strand
ATCGCTGTTGCTGGTTTACGCCGGCATCAATTCGGATGAAAAAAACAGGTTCAGTTTCCTTTAGGCCCTTGACCAAAATCTATCATTAAAACAAAGCAGATGGCAATAACGATTACTGATGGAGGCAAAATGCCATGGGCCGACAATCTCAGGGCATTTGCGACCGTCAGCGTCATTATTTTACATGTTTCTGCAGCTGTATTATACCAATATGGCTCGATTAGCGATTTTTCTTGGTGGACAGCAAATGTGTTTGACAGTGCGGTACGTTTTTGTGTCCCGGTTTTTGTCATGCTGACGGGCGCATTGTTGCTGCAAAAAGAATATCCATTAGGCGTTTTTCTTAAAAAAAGATTGGCCCGGATTGTTTTGCCTTTCGTATTCTGGAGCTGCATTTACATGGTTTATAATTTCAGCCAAAACGATGAAAACATGGGAATCGACGAAACCGTCAAATGGTTTTTTCTCCAAATCAAAAACGGAAGCGCTTACCATTTATGGTATGTTTATATGATTATCGGCATCTATCTGTTTGTCCCGATTATTGGCAAATTTGTCAGGAACAGCACCGAAAAGGAAATCCTTTATTTCTTATTGATTTGGGTTGTTACGCTGTTTGTATGCAATCCCGTGGTTTCAAAGTTTTCCCCCGATTTTAATTTATTCTATTTTTCAGGATATATCGGATATTTGGTTTTGGGCTATTACCTTTCGGTGGCCACTTTTGACAAGCGCATACAAACCGTTTTGGGATTGTTATTTGCCTGTGCTTTGATTTTCACCATTTTCGGCACTGGTTTTTTATCTTACCGCGAAGGGAAATTTGAAGGATTGTTCTACAATTACCTGACGCCAAATGTGCTGCTCCTTAGTATTGGAATTTTTCTGTTTTTCAAAAATCATGGGATTGCCAATGCCGCATTCATAAAAATCCGAAATATAATCAGCAAATACAGTTATGGCATTTACCTGGTTCATGTACTGGTATTGATGCTGGCTGCGAAATTGGGTGTCGACGGAACAATGACTAACCCGATCATTGCCATTCCTGCAACCACTTTAATATGCCTGGGAATTTCACTGTCGATAATTTACAGCATCAGTAAACTCCCTTTCGGAAAATACATTTCAGGATAATTTAAAACCAATAACAGATGAACAGCATCCCATTCCAGGCCATCGATTGGGCCAAAATGGAAAGCGTCGAGCACAAAGGCGAAACTGGGACTTCATTCTGGCGGACGCTGCAATTTGATGGGCTTCGCCTCCGGATGGTCGAATATTCCGAAAACTATTTCGCCAACCATTGGTGCCAAAAAGGGCATGTTGTGCATTGCCTCGAAGGTGAATTCATCGGCGAATTGAACAATGGCGAAAAAACCACAATCTCGAAAGGAATGGGCTATGTGGTTTCCGATGATTTTGGTTCGCACCGTTCGATGTCGGAAAATGGCGTAAAACTGCTCATCATTGACGGCGATTTCTTAAAACCTTAAAATTGTTGCGGTTCGGTTAGTTTATAAAAAACAAAATCGTAAATTTGGGAGAAGCCCACAACAAGGACCCAATCCGCAAAAAATGAAGAAACAGCACATTCTTTTTTTAGACTTCCTTTTTGTTACCATCCTTGTTTTCTTGTTGGGTTTTTCTTACCTGTCTTATGAAAGGATCGAAAAATTAAAGAGCGCTTCAGCCCTTGTAAACCATAGCAATGAGGTGAAACTCAATCTCAACCGGGCTTTAATCTTTATGCTCGATGCCGAAACCGGCCAGCGCGGATATCTGCTCACCCATGACAGCAGCTTTCTTGGGGAATACCGGAACGCTTTTTTTAATGCCGGAAAGAACGTTTCACGAGTCATTTCACTGACCGCAGACAATGCCGGACAGCAACAAAGGGGCAGGGAATTGCAACTGATGATCAACCAACGGTTTGTCGCACTGAATGCATCCACCAGTTATTACAACGAAAGAAAACATTCGGAAGCCAACTTATCGCAGTTGCTTTTAAAAGGAAAAAAGGCGATGGACAAAGCCCGGACAATTGCCAATGAAATGATTCTGGCCGAAGATGTGCTGCTGCAGGAACGGACAAAGGAAAAAAACGATGCCAATACGCTGACGCCAATCGTCATTTTGTGCTTCTCCGTTTTTGCGATTATTTTTGTCGTTGCCGCGTATATCAGGCTGCGGAAAGAAACGCATCTCAGGATGTTTGCGCAGGACGGCGAAGCGAGCAGCAGGGAAATGAATCTCTTGCTCGAAAGCAAAGTCAATGAGCGAACGCGGGAATTGCAGGAAAAAAATATCGCACTCGAACAAATGAACGATGAGCTGATTTCCTTCAATTATGTCGCCTCACACGATTTGCAGGAACCGCTCCGGAAAATCCATGCTTTTACGTATCGTATTCTCGACACCGACAAGAATTTATCGAAAACCACGCAGGATTATTTTTCGCGGATCACAGCTGCGGTATCGAGGATGCAGAATTTATTGGAAGCGCTGATCAATTATTCAAGGGCGAGCAACACCGACGAAGATTATGTGAAAACCGACCTGAACCAATTGCTCGAAGAAGTCAAAACCGACATCAACGAATCGATAGAAGAAAAGAAAGCGGTTATCACGAATGATTTACTCCCGACGGTCAATGTCATCTCGTTGCAATTCCACCAACTGTTCCTGAATTTGCTGGCGAATTCGATAAAATACAGCAGGCCGGATGTTGCCCCGCAAATAAAAATATCAGCAGCGATAACCGATGTCGCAGATATCAAAAAAGATGTATCTTTACACTACGCAAAATATTGGAAATTCACCTTTGAGGACAATGGAATCGGGTTTGGACCACAGTATGAAGATAAGATTTTCGAGCTTTTTCAAAGGCTGCATGCGAAAACCGAATTTGAAGGCACAGGCATCGGGCTGGCTATTTGCAGGAAAATATTACAAAACCACAATGGTTATATTTTTGCCGAAGGACGACCTGAAAGCGGTGCAACTTTTATCGTTTATCTCCCTGTTGTTAACATAAAGGATTATGAAGAAGCATAAAATATTATTAGTGGATGATGATACCGACGACCAGTTCTTTTTTCTGGACGCCATCAATTCAATCAACGAATCGCTGCAATGTGAGGTGGCAAATAATGGCGTGGAAGCCATTGATCATCTTCAAAAAATTCCGCCGCCGCCTTCCTTAATTTTTCTTGACCTGAACATGCCGATGATGAATGGTTATGAATGCCTGGAACGCATCAAAAAACTCGAGAAATTCAGCCAGATCCCGGTAATTATATTTACGACTTCAAACAACCCGAAAGACAGGGAGCTGACCAAAAAACTCGGCGCGAAAATATTCCTGACCAAGACTTCCGATTTCCGCCAGCTGCAATTCCAGTTGAGCGAGATTTTGAAATTGGAGCTGAACTAAATCCTTTGTACCAAAGCCCTAGCCCTGATAGTAATGGAAATCCTTACCATTGCCAGGAGATTCTTCCTTCGTCAGAATGACAGAATCTGGCAATGGCAAGATTGCAATGGATAACAGGAATGAGCTCCTAAAAAACTTCTGTGAAAGATTTGAATTTGTACCTTTGGGAAAATTTAAATTTCTTATGCAACATATCATCGACCGCTTTGTAAGCTACGTGACCATTGACACTGAATCTGACGCTAGCTCTGATACGACTCCAAGTACGAAAAAACAGCTTGACCTTGCCAAACTTTTAGTAAAAGAACTGACCGACATCGGGATGACCGAAATTACCATAGACAAAAACGGTTATGTCATGGCGACGCTTCCGTCGAATGTGAAACACAAAGTACCGGTTGTCGGGCTGGTTTCGCATTATGACACGACGCCGGATTTTACCGGAAAAAATGTCAAACCACAGATCATTCCCAATTATGACGGCGGCGATATCGTGTTGAATAAGGCACAGAATATTGTGTTGTCACCATCCTATTTCAAGGATTTGTTATTGTATAAAGGGCAAACTTTGATTACAACCGATGGTACGACTTTGCTTGGCGCCGACGACAAAGCCGGATTGACCGAAATCGTTACGGCGATGGAATACCTGATCCAGCATCCTGAAATCAAGCACGGAAAAATGCGTGTGGGTTTTACACCTGATGAGGAAATCGGGCGCGGTGCGCATAAATTTGACGTCGAGCAATTTGGCGCGGATTGGGCTTATACGATGGATGGCAGCCAGATTGGCGAACTCGAATATGAGAACTTTAATGCGGCCGGTGCTAAAATCACCATTAAAGGAAAAAGCGTGCATCCGGGTTATGCAAAAGGCAAAATGATCAACTCGATGCTGATTGCAAATGATTTCATCAACCAATTGCCTAAAGGCGAAATCCCACAGGAAACGAAAGGCTATGAAGGATTTTTCCATGTTGTTGGCCTTACGGGAAGCATTGAAGAAACAGTTTTGGAATTGATTATCCGCGACCACAGCGCCAGTAAATTCAAAAAACGCAAGCAGGTCATTGCCGACATTGCGAAAAAAATCAACAAGAAATTTGCGAAACAATTTGGTGAAGACATTGTCATTGCTGAAGTGAAAGACCAATATTACAACATGAAGGAAAAGGTCAAGCCGGTTTTTCATATTGTCGACATTGCAGAAGAAGCGATGAAACTGACCGGTATCAAACCATTGATAAAACCGATTCGCGGCGGAACGGACGGCTGCCAATTGTCTTATAAAGGTTTGCCTTGCCCGAATATTTTTGCCGGTGGACACAACTTCCACGGGAAATACGAATATGTTCCTGTCGAAAGCATGCAAAAAGCTGTCGAAGTCATCGTGAAAATTGCGGAACTGACGGCTGCCACCGATTTCACCACAGAAAAGATTGTCGTTGGAAAATTGAAATAAATGGAAGAAAGTGCTAAAAAAAATCCGTGGAATAAGACCAACCAATGGTCAGAAGAATTGGATTTGCTCAAATCCATTATTGCAAAAACCGAGTTGGTCGAAATGATCAAATGGGGCGGCCCGGTGTATACTTTAAACGGTAAAAACCTCATCGGCGTTGGCGGTTTTAAATCGTATGTCGGAATCTGGTTTTGGAATGGTGTTTTCCTCAAAGACGAAAATAAAATTTTGGTCAATGCCAATGAAGGCGTGACAAGAGGCTTGAGGCAATGGCGTTTTGAAACGAAAGACGACATCGAGAAAAATGAAAAACTGATTTTACAGTATATCAACGAGGCGATTGCAAATGAGAAAGCCGGATTGGCAATCAAGCCGGAAAAGAAAGCGGCAATTGTTTCAGAACTTTTACAGGCGGCGCTCGATAAGGATGCCAACCTCGCAAAAGCGTTTGCGGCCTTTTCGCCTTACAAGCAACGTGAATTTTTGGAATATATCGAAACAGCCAAACGCGAGGAAACGAAAATCTCGCGGTTGGAAAAGATTAGGCCAATGATTTTGGAGAATATCGGTTTGAACGATAAGTATAAATAAAAAAGAAAGCCACAGATTCACAGATTTTCAAAGTAAGCTTAGAAAAATCTGTGAATCTGTGGCTATTTTCTTTTAGCCTGAACTTATTTCTTCTCAATAACTGTCGTGTTCAACTTCGCGCTCATTTCCATAGAAATCGCGGAACGCTCCATTTTGAGTTTTCCGGCCATCGTTTCTACAACGATTGTCGTGTCGCCGAGTTCAGCGATTTTTGCATGAATGCCGCTT
>DATHKH010000021.1:0-13137 GCA_035286325.1 Flavobacterium sp. | reverse complement strand
CTCGGAAAAGCCATAGCCCGAACCATGAAACGGCGGAGTCTATTGAAAACAGGCGACGGCTATGATTTGGATATCATCAAAGCCGAAAGAGAAAGAATTGACACACGATTAAAAGAAAAAGGCTTTTATTATTTTGGGCCGGATTATCTGTTGATTAAAGTCGATAGCACGGTCGGTAAATACCAGGTCGATTTGCGCATGAAAATCAAAGATGAAACACCGCCGCAGGCAAAACGCGTTTACACGATTAACGACATCATCATCTACCCGAATTTTTCGATTAAAACCGATACCGTAAGATATAAACCGGCCGATGTCATCCACCATAATGATTTTACGATTATCGATTCTGCGAAAACATTCAACCCGCGGATTTTTGATAGAAACCTATTATTTAAAAAAGGTGACATTTACAACCGGACCGATCATAATTTATCCCTGAACCGGCTGGTGAATATGGGCACATTCAAATTTGTGAAAAACGAGTTCAAGGTTTCAGATACATTGGATACGGCATTGGATGCCTATTATTACCTGACGCCGCTTCCGAAAAAATCGATTCGTGCGGAAATCATCGGAAAAACGAATTCAGCCAATTACACCGGAACGGAACTCAATATCAACTGGAGCAACCGAAATGCATTTAAAGGTGCCGAATTGCTGACCATTTCGGCTTTTGGCGGACTTGAAGTTCAGGTTTCAGGACAGAATCAGGGATTTGATGTTTATCGCGTGGGTTCGGAAGTAAATTTAATCTGGCCGAGATTCATCACACCATTTAAAGTCGATATTCCCGGAGGTTTTGTCCCGCGGACGAAAGCAACGATTGGTTACGAATACCAAAATCGCGCAAAATTATATTCGCTCAATACGTTCAAAGGTTCGTTTGGTTATTTGTGGAAAGAAAGCATTAGAAAAGAACATCAATTGAACGTGACAGAAATCACATATGTAAGTCCAACCAATGTTACCCAGTTGTATCGCGACCAGATTGTTGAAAATCCGGCATTGGAAAAAGTCATCGAAAAACAATTGATATTCGGCCCGAATTATTCCTATACTTATACCAACACGATGCGGAAGCGGAAAAAAAATACGCTTTATTACAATGGTAAAATCGACCTGGCCGGAAATGTTGCCGGATTATTAAGCGGAGCGAATGTCAAAAAAGGCGACACGACACAAGTATTCGGCGTTCCGTTCAGCCAGTTTGTGAAATTTGAGAATGATTTCAGGCATTACCTGAAGCTGGGCGACAATTCTCAGTTGGCCAGCAGAATAATTGTCGGTGCCGGATTTGCCTACGGGAATTCAACGGAAATGCCATTTATCAAGCAGTTTTTCATTGGCGGGACAAACAGCATCAGGGCTTTCCGCGCCAGATCAATCGGTCCGGGAACATTCCATGAGGATGTCGATGCGAATTCGTTCCTGCCGGATCAGTCAGGTGATGTCAAATTGGAAATCAATACCGAATACCGAACGAAATTATTCAGCATTGTCAAAGGCGCTGCGTTTGTCGATGCCGGAAATATCTGGCTGTTGCACAAAGATGAAAACAAGCCCGGCGCCGAACTTACCGGCAAATTTATGGACCAGCTCGCCGTTGGAACCGGTGTCGGATTGCGTTTCGATCTTTCATTCCTGGTATTGAGAACCGACCTTGCATTTCCTTTGCGGAAACCTTATTTGCCGGAAGGTGAACGATGGGTAATCGACCAGATTAACTTTGGCAACGGACCATGGCGCAGCGAAAACCTCGTATTTAATCTTGCCATCGGTTATCCGTTCTAAATGGAAATTATATAAAACCATATGGTTATTATGTAAATTATTATTTAATCGATCTGCATAGATTTGTAAAAGACATTAAGTTTTCACTTTCAATAAAATTGCTAGAAAAAAGATTGCCGAAAACTTTAGTTTTGTTTTGAAAATTGGCAATAAAAAAAGTGGTAAGGATTGTAGGGATTCCTTATCACTTTTTTATTGCTTTTAACTTCCAGCAATGCAAATAAAAAAGTGGAGTTGTAATCAAAATTACTACGCCACTTTTAACAAAGAGAATGATACACTTTTTAGAAATTAATTCTCAATTGATTTCTGCAATTGGTACGCAATTTCGTTTATACATTCTATTGATCGTCTCTTGGTTCATCTTCAGTTTCATCTGATTCGAGCGGTTCAAATTCTCCTGCTTCCGCTCTTTTGATCCAGTCTGCATTTCTATCCGGGTTGATAAAAATATTCTGTTCCGAGCTATTCTCGTCATATTGATTATCGTTTTCATATCGAATTCGATAATCCCTTTTATTTAAATCCATGAGCTATCAATTTGGTTGTGGTAAAATTGCGCTTTCTATATTGATTATTGCTTATACGATTCACCTATTCTTTTGCACAACTTCCATGTTTTCAGCACCATATGTTAATATTATAATCTTTATAGGAAATTTTATAATGCAAAAATGACGGAATTGTAAAACTTTGTAAGGAAATTCTTTTTAACGAAAAATCTCATGAAAGCACTTTGGAAAGGCGGCATCAGCTTTGGGTTGGTAAACATTCCGGTTCGGTTGTACAGCGGTTCGGTTACGCATCGCGTGGATTTGGATATGGTACGAAAAAAAGACCATTGTGCCATCGAATATGTCCGCGTGTGCAAAAAGGACGGAAAAGAAGTGCCGTGGGATGAAATTGCGAAAGGCTTCAAAAAAGAGAATGGCGATTATGTGATTTTGGACAAAGCGGATTTTGCGAGGATTTCACCTGAAAAAACCCAGACCATTGATATTTTCGAATTTGTATTGGAAGATGAAATTCCGGCACAATATCTCGAGAAACCCTACATCGTCGAGCCAGAAAAACAAGCTTCAAAAGTTTATGCCTTGTTGCGTGCGGCATTGAAAAAATCGGGGAAAGTCGGTTTGGCAAAATTTGTCCTGCGCAGTTCGGAACATTTGGGAATCCTGAAAGTCGAAGATGACACGATTCTTTTGATCCAAATCAGGTTTGACCAGGATTTGCGCGATCCGGCTGAAGCTAAAATCCCGAACGACATCAAAATTGAGAAAAAGGAACTCGACATGGCGCTGACGATCATTGATCAGCTGACAGACAAATTCGAGCCTGAAAAATACAAAGACACATACAAAGAGGAAATGCTGAAACTCATCAAAAAGAAATCGTCTGAAAAGCCCAAAAAGAAAGGTGCAAAAGAAGAACCGGAAGAAAAACCAAAAGCGGAAAAAACCGAAAAAGACAATTTGCTCGAGCAATTGAAAGCCAGCCTTGAGGCGATGAAAAATTAACTTATGGGACTCGAAAAATACAACGAGAAAAGGGATTTTACCAAAACCAAAGAACCGAAAGGCGTCAAAAAAGCGTCTAAAGACAAATTGCGTTTTGTCGTGCAGAAACATGCCGCTTCGCATTTGCATTACGATTTCCGGCTCGAAATTGATGGCGTTTTAGTGAGTTGGGCCGTGCCAAAAGGTCCGTCCGGAAATCCATCCGACAAAAGACTGGCGATGCAGACCGAAGACCATCCGATGGGTTATATTGATTTTGAAGGCACGATTCCGAAAGGCGAATATGGCGGTGGAACGGTCATGGTTTGGGACATCGGAACTTATCACGCTGAAGGCAACGATAATGGTTCCAAAGACAATTCATTGATGAAAAAGATGCTGCGCGAAGGCAATATCAAGGTCGTCCTTGATGGCGGAAAAATGCACGGATCGTGGCATATCGTCATGATGAAAAAGGAAGACGACAGGAGACAATGGCTGCTGATGAAAGGCAAGGATGAATTTGCCGGGACAAAAGTCGAATTTGACCCGAATTCCATTTTGACCGGGCGCGATTTTGATGCGATTGAAAAAGGCGATTCGGTTTGGCACAGCAATAGATCGGCAGATGAAAATGTCAAATCACTGTCCACAACTTCGAAAAAAAAAACGCCAAACACAAAAGCCGTTGACGAATTTACTGCAGAAGATTTGGCGGAAGCCAGAAAAATAAAGCTATTCCCTTCCGAATGGCGACCACAACTGGCAACACTCGCCGACGAAGCCTTTGACAATGACGAATGGCTTTTTGAGAACAAATTCGACGGTTATCGCGCCTTGGCACAAATTGACAATGGCCAGGTTGAGCTCATTTCGAGAAACGGGATTTCCTTCAACCAGAAATACAAAGAAGTCGCAAAAGCGCTTTTGGGCGTTACAGACAATGTGATTCTTGACGGCGAAATCGTGATTGAAGATTCAAAAGGGAAAAGCCATTTCCAGTGGCTGCAAAACCATGACGAAGATCCAACCCGAGGCGAAGCCGAACTGAGCGGAGCTAAACGCGGCACACTCAAATTCTATGTGTTCGACATCCTTTATTTTAACGGATTTGATTTGACCCAATTGGAACTGATCCAGAGAAAAAAAATACTGAAAGCCATTTTGCCGAAAATCAAAAACATCGTTTATTCCGAACATACGATTGGCGATGGCATCAAAGCATTCAAATCCATAGAAAAAAAAGGCGGCGAAGGCGTTATTGCAAAGAAAATAAGCTCCAAATATTATCCAGACAAACGCTCTAAAGACTGGCTTAAAATCAAGACCGAAATGCAGCAGGAAATGGTCATTGGCGGATTTACCGATCCACAGGGCAGCCGAAAGGGAATCGGCGCATTGCTCTGCGGCTATTACAAAGAGGGGAAATTGCATTATTCGGGGAAAGTCGGGAGCGGTTATACGGAAGACATCCTTAAAGATTTGCGGACGAAACTCGACAAACTCGAACGCAAGACAAACCCATTTGTTGGCACGAGCGACAGCGAACTGGCGAAACAAAACCCGAAAATGCAAGGCATTCATTGGGTCGAGCCAAAATTGCTGGCGCAGATAAAATTCACCGAATGGACAGAGACCAACAGCATGCGCCATCCGGTTTATCTTGGATTGCGCGAAGACAAGCCAGCGAAAAAAGTCATAGCCGAAAAACCAACAGTAAAAACCGAAGCCATGGATGAAACCACGAAAACCGATGCAAAAGCAAAAGGCAAAGCATCCGATGCAAAAAGTTTATCGGATAAAGTAGAATTCTCTAACCTCGACAAGATTTTCTGGCCAAAGGAAAAAATCACCAAAGGCGATGTCGTCAATTATTATAATGACATTGCCGATTATATTCTTCCCTATTTAAAAGACCGTCCGGAATCAATGAGACGCACACCTGACGGGATCAAAAGCGCTGGTTTTTTCCAAAAAGATGTCGCGGGGAAAGTTCCGAAATGGATCAAGACCAAAAAAATCAAATCGGAATCGGCTGAAGAAGCGGTCGAATGGCTGTTGTGCCAGGACAAAGACACTTTGCTCTATTTGGCGAATCTCGGCTGCATAGAAATGAATCCGTGGAGCAGCCGCGTCGGAAGCCTGAACAACCCGGATTACATTATTTTTGACCTCGACCCGAATAAAGCCGATATTCAAAAATTGGTCGCAACTGCGAAAAAAGTAAAGGAAATTCTCGACAGACTGAAAATCAAAGCATATTTGAAAACGTCTGGCGGCAAAGGGTTGCATGTGTTTATCCCGGTTTTGCCCAAATATACATATGAGCAAAGCCGCGATTTTTCACTGCTTATCAGCCAAATGGCGAACCGCGAATTGCCTGAAATTACAAGCCTTGAGCGCCTGCCGGCCAAACGCGTCGGAAAAGTGTATCTCGATTTTCTGCAAAATGGGAAGGGAAAAACCATGGCCAGCATTTACTCCATCAGACCGCGGGAAGGCGCTGGTGTCAGTACGCCATTGGAATGGGATGAATTGGATGACAAACTCGATCTTCAAAAATTCAACATCAGAACATTGCCGGAAAGATTAAAAGAAAAAGGCGATTTGTGGAAGGATTTTTTTAAAGACAGCATGGATTTAAAAACCATTTTATCCAACATATAACATGGATTATATCAAAATTTTAGGATTGGCCGCTGCTGTATTGACCACTGCATCTAATATTCCGCAAGCATTCAAGATTATTAAAACCAAAACGACAAAAGGGATTTCATCACTCAGTTATGGGATGCTTTTTACTGGTGGAATCGTATGGATCATTTATGGGATTTACCGCGACGACCTGCCGATTATACTCGCAAATGGCATATCGGCAGTATTGTGCGGCATTATCTGGATTATCCGGCTGACTGCTAAGCATACGGATAATGATTTTGAAGCGTGATTATATGTCGTCCGAAGAAATCGACTCATTCTGGTCTTCATCCAAGTCGATGTTGTCCCGCAAAATATAATCATCCTGACTAAAAGCGTCAGCATTGCGGCTGTTGTCGCCGTTGGTTTTCCAGCGGTCGGATGCTGAATCACTGGTTTCGACATAATCAGAATTCATTGTCGGATGGCTTTCATGGGTAAAAGATACGCCGGGCTGTTCAATTTCAAGATATTTTTCAGTATCCGGTCCGTCTTCGCGCGGATGCGAGTCGAGTTTTTCGCTGCGGATGTTTTGGGCCGTTTCATGTCTTTGCTGCCATTCGTTTTTCATAGCAGCAGCATCTTCGATTTCATTTTTGTTTTCCATGATTCCTAAATTTTAAAATAATACAATTGTACTCAGGTCAAGTGTTTTCAATAACTGCATGTTTGTACGCATCAGGTTGCGCATCAGCAGATCCTTGATTTTAGTTTTTTTCTTTTCAATGTGCTCTTGAATCCGGGCAGTTGGATTTTGATTTTTGTGCGTTTT
Organism: Flavobacterium sp.; assembly: GCA_035286325.1. Taxonomy (GTDB): domain Bacteria; phylum Bacteroidota; class Bacteroidia; order Flavobacteriales; family Flavobacteriaceae; genus Flavobacterium. Next base: position 6,378 of record DATHKH010000021.1, on the reverse strand, counting down.
GTCGATTTTTGTTTTCATGATGTCTGAAGCATTAACCCTGCTTATAAATTTCCAAAATAAAAGAGACAAAACCATTACATCATTTATGATAAACCTTATATGATTAAGACAAATCAGACATTAATTTTGCCTTCAACACCGCCGTCGTCAATTTTTAATCCGGTTACGGCCGCTAATCCCCATTTTAGGAATGCAATGGCTTTTCCGTCTTTAGTATCCCAATAATACGCAAATGAAGGTGTGACACGGATGATTGTAACATTCGGGTCTTCTTTACCGTCTTCAAACCACGCTTTGGCCATGGGTTGCCAGTGCGTTTCAATGCTGGCGCGGTCACTGTAGATCGTCGCATTTCCGTAAACGGACATGTATTGCGAATCCGAAATTTTAGAGAAAAAAAGCTGGACTTTGTCGTTCTGCCTGATTTCAAAATTTTTGTTGCTTTTGGCATTGCTGATAAACCAGAGGTTGCCTTGATCGTCAACTTCATTGGCGCTCATCGGACGCGCAGAAATGGGCAGTTGGTCGAGTTGTGTGCAGAACATGCAGATGTCGATTTCTTTTGCGAGTTCTTTTAATTTTTGGCACTAATATACAATCCTACATAGAATTACATAAAAACTACACAAAAGCAGATAATTAAAAACCTCAATAATAATTCATCATTGAGGTTTTCTTTTTTAGATTAATGGATACAAGATTGTTACTGCAACCATAATCCAAAGAATATAATAAATACATTCAAGAATTATTTTTGCTTTCCTGAACCAATTTATAACCTTCATAATTATTATATTAAAGGTTAATAATCTGTTATTACCTTTCGGTAATCAAACAATAAGCTGATTACAAAATTACAGATTTAAATATAACTTTGTGATTTATTATTTGTTTTTGTGTAGTTTTCTTCTTAACTTTACTTAATTAATTTTAAGATTATGTTTCAGTTTAAGAGTATTATAGATTTATTAAAGGCATTTCCAAATGAACAAAGTTGTATTGACTATCTTGAAAAAATAAGATGGTCTGGAAATATTATATCTCCATTTGATTCAACTTCTAAAGTATATAAATGTAAAAATAATCGCTATCGTTGTAGAAATACAGGTAAATATTTTAATGCAAGAACAAATACTATTTTTGAAGGAAGTAAAATATCCTTACAATTTTGGTATATGGCTATTTATTTATTCACTTCACATAAACGTGGAATTAGTTCTTATCAATTAGCATCAGATTTAAATGTAACTCAAAAAACTGCTTGGTTTATGTTGCAACGTATTAGATATTCTACTACACATGAATTATTTGAAAGAGAATTAACTGGTGTTGTACAATGTGATGAAACTTTCGTAGGTGGAAAGAATAAAAATCGTCACAGAGATAAAAAAGTAGCTTATTCACAAGGCAGAAGTTTTAAAGATAAAACACCTGTATTTGGAGCAATTGAAAAAGGAGGATTAGTAAGAGCTAAAGTAGTATTAAATACTTCTAAAGCAGAAATTCAACCTTTAGTATACAAGTTTGTAAATAAAGATGCAATACTAATGACTGATGAATGGAAGGCTTATAAAGGCTTAGAAATGCATTATAAGCATAGTTTTGTAGATCACGGTAAGAAACAATATGCCGATGGTGATACGACAACTAATGCTATTGAAAATTTTTGGTCCCATTTTAAGCGTAGTATAATCGGAGTTTATTATCATGCTTCAAGAAAACATATGCAACAATATGTAAATGAAAGTGTATTCAGATTTAATTTTAGAAATAGTAATACAAACACTACTTTTGACATGCTTTTAGAGACAACCAATAACAAAAGACTAACTTATAAAGCATTAATCTCATGAATGAATTAAGAGAAGAAGTTTATAAGGAATTGAGTAATACATTTAAAGATAAGTTTAAATATTCGGAAGATGTATTTAAACAATTCTTTGATGAATATGTATTAAATGCTATACAGGATTCAGATTTATTAAAAGAGATAAATAAGAAAAACAGAAGTGTAAGCGATGTAACTATATATGATTATTTGGATAATAACAGAATCGTATTAAGAGCTATTAAACTCTTAACTTTATTAGAATTATCCAAAGACTTTAAAGAATTTCAAAAGTTCAACCAAAGGCTTAAAACGGATAAGCAAAGTAATATTAATATTCATTTTGATAGAATATTACAATCTATTATTAATATTCCTAAAGAAGATTAATTTTTCTTTTTTACTTCTTCAACATATTGAGGTATAAGTTGATTATCTATAAAATCTTCAATATCATGCAAATTTTGATAAGCATTTGATAAATCTTTGTCTTGAATACTTGTAAGATAGTTGTAAATTTTATCTAGATTTTGTATATAAAACTCTATATACAAAGTCTGATTAATTTTTTCTTTTACTTTGGCAATCCAACCTTTAATATTATATAAATATTTCAAATTTTCATTGCTTCTGTTTCTCATTTGTAATGGAACAGAAGACATACTTTCAAAGCTTTCAGCTTGATAACCTGATGAAGGTCGGTATGTTGAATATTGATTTTGAGAATAAGAAATAGAAGTAAAAGCAACAACAAGTAATAATAGTAATTTCTTCATAATATAGAGTTTAAATCACTTTAAACCCTATTAGTGATGATATTAAATGACAAGCGTGGGTTAATAACCTATTCTCATCATTAAAGGCTCTGGTAAGCCTGACACTATGAAATAATAAGTTACGCCCACGCCATAGCATGAGCATTAAACTTATTATTCTGAAGTGTCTTATTAATTTACCAGATTTATAATGACAGAATAATAGCTAACGCTATAATATTTTACTTAATACAAATATATTACAATATAATACATGCAACGCAATCCGAGAATAACTTTTTTGCTTTGGCTTTGCCAGCAAAAGTTATTTCCCGTCTTGCTTTCGATATCCATAAATAAAAAAAGAGTAGCTATTTCTAACTACTCTTTAGTTTACAATTTCAAAAAGAATAATAATTGTATTATTGAAATTAGATTGAATTTTACAATTATTTTAATCTTTTTGTTTTTTTTTTGTAAATGCATTTCCATGTTGGATAAATTTTAATTTAGTACAACTATTTGTACTCGATCGGTGAGAGTTAATCTCACATAAGAAGTTAATCTTAACACCTTCATGGAATGCTTTCACAAAATTATAAAATTAAATAATAACTTAAATTGCATTAATATATTTTAACATTTGATGTAGAATGGTATATTAGTGCCTAATTTTTTTATAGATTCAATTTTGTGGTTGCCTTGTAATTCGTCCATGGTTTTAATATTTAGGAGTATTTGATTAATTGCTTTTCTCAAATTTACCTCATACGCACAGGGAAACTGTTATTTTAATTCCAAACACTTTTACATCATTCCTATGATTTTTGGGAAAACAAAAAAAGCCTTATCGTTTCCGATAAGGCTTACAAAATGTAATATGAAAAACTATTCGTCTGAAGCCAAAGCAGAAGTCGAATTTTTATTCGTGTCTACTTTCAGCGTGGTCGCCATTCCCTGCTCGTTGATCATTGTCATGTTCATCATATCAAGGTTAGCAAGATTCTTAGAAACCAATCCGTTGAATTTGTTATAAGAAATATTCATTTCTTTCAGGTTTTTCAATTTTTCCAAATCAAATGGAACCTGTCCGACCATATTGTTTTCAAAAAGGCTCAGGTTTTCAAGAGAAGCCATTTTTGCAACATCCATACTTAATTTTCCTGTCAGCTTGTTGCTGCTCAAAAGCAAAACTTTCAAATCTTTCATCCCGTAGAACGACTGTGGGATTTCACCGGTCAGTTCGTTGTTGAACAAAGATAAGGTTTGCAATTTGCTCAGTTTCCCGATTTCAGAAGGCAATTCGCCATTAATCCTGTTCATATACAATTCAATGGATTGCAACGCAGCGGCATCTCCGATGGTAGCAGGAATTTTTCCTGACAATTTATTAAACGCAATGTTTAATGATTTCAATGATTTCAGGTTTCCAATGGTCGCCGGAATATTTCCGGTCAATGAGTTTCTGAAAAAGTTCAGTTGTTCTACATTGGTCAGGTTGCCGATTTCTTTTGGCAATTCACCGCTCAGATTATTGTTTGAAAGGTCGATTGAAACCACTTTGTCGTTTTGTACTTTTACGCCATACCAGGAATCAACCGGGGTTTTCAAATCCCATTTTGATGTCCATTGGCTGCCGTTTGTGGCGTTGTACAACTTTATAAGGGCATTCTTTTCAGAAGGCGATACACTGGCCAAAGCGGACAATGAAATTCCGAGAACTAAAAATAAGGTAGTAATATTTTTCATAATCGTGTGTTTTGGTTTTTTAACAAGTCAAATGTAGAGTGATTATCGATTATCAGCAAATAAAATCGATGAAATGCAGAAAATTTAAAAATATTAAGGATTAAATCCTACAAATATTAATTTTCGATTATATTAAATTCGCAAAAAAACCAGCCTACGTTTATAAAATGTTAAAATTATTTATACATTTGGAGTACTAACCTTAAAACAAACTAGTTATGGAAGTAAATTTTTTGGCAATCCTGGTTGCCGCATTATCTACATTGGTTGTTGGATTTATTTGGTACAACCCAAAAGTATTTGGAGGAATCTGGATGAGGGAAACGGGCATCACGCCTGAAAGTGGAAAAGGGATGAATATGGCGCTCGTTTTCGGGATGTCTGTTTTTTATGCTTTCCTTATTGCCTTTACGCTACAAATGATGGTCATTCACCAATTTGGTGCATTGGGCATGGTCGGTGGCGATCCAACTCTTGCAAAACCATCATATGCTGCATTTATGGCTGACTATGGAACTGCTTACCGTACTTTTAAACACGGCATGCTGCACGGATTTTTTGCAGGATTGCTTTTTGCATTGCCTGTCATCGGGACCGGCGCATTATATGAAAGAAGAAGCTGGAAATATACTTTGGTTGCCGGCGGTTTCTGGGTCGTTTGCTGTATGATTATGGGCGGAATCGTTTGTGCCTGGGTGTAAACTTCCTTTTTTAATATTATGAAAAATCCTGCTGTCAAAAGGCGGGATTTTTTATTTATGCTTAGAATTATTGGTTAATTTTGACAAAACGGCAAATCTTTGGAATCTCCATTACAATTTACAATTTATGATTCCGTTTCCGGGCTTCCTGAAGATTGGGATGCTTTGGCTGCGGGCAATATTTTTCTTTCCTTAGATTACCTGAAAGTACTCGAGTTATCGGCGCCCAAAAATATGGCTTGCTTTTTCATCGCCTTATCCGATAAAAATGGTCTCGCCGGAATCGCCATTTCGCAGTTCCTGGATTTAAGCAAAGTGCAATCTTTCGGCGAAAGGGACAACTGCCTGAAAACCGAAATCCGGACTTTTACCTTCAAACGGTTTGCTTCGCATGTGCTGATTTTGGGAAACAATATGCTGACGGGACAAAATACGTTTCGGTTTGCCGACAGGATTTCCGAAACGGAAGGGCTAAAAACATTGGTCCAATCCGTCGACCAGATTAAAAAAAATCTGTCCAAAAAAGGAATCAAAACACACCTGACGATCTGGAAAGACTTTCCTGAATCGGAAACAGCTGCTTTTAAAATCGCCGAATTCGACAGCTATTATAAATTCAGCACACAGCCAAATATGGTTTTCGATATCCGTGACCATTGGAATTCGGATACCGATTATGTCGCCGATCTCAATAAAAAATACCGCGATCAATACAAACGCGCCAGGAAAAAATCAGAAGGCATTACCAAACGGAAATTATCGCTTGACGAAATCATCGCTTGCAATGCGAAAATATATGAATTGTATTTGACGGTTGCGAAAAATGCACCGTTCAACACCTTTTACCTCAATGAAAACCATTTTGTCATTCTCAAAGAATTGCTGCAGGACAAATTCTTGTTTTACGGCTATTTTATCGCCGACGAATTGATTGGGTTTGACACGCTGATCAAAAATGGCGACAGTATGGACACATATTTTCTCGGTTATGACGAAAATGTCCAGCGCGACAAAATGCTTTACCTGAATATGCTTTACAACATGATCGGTTATTCGGTCAATAAAAAATTCAAAAGGGTCATTTTTGCACGGACAGCTTTGGAAATCAAAAGTGCTGTTGGCGCCAAACCGGTTTATTTATTTGGGTTTATCAAACACAGCAATGGCTTTTTAAACCAATTCATGTCGAAACTATTTCCTTTTTTCGAACCTGAAATGCACTGGCAGGAACGCCACCCATTTAAGGATTAGGCACGGCAAGCTTCATTTGTTTATGTATGATTTTGACATTCAAATTGGTGATTTCGCTGTAATATTCGCCATCAACCTGGAAATGGACCGGCAT
>DATHKH010000020.1:0-18176 GCA_035286325.1 Flavobacterium sp. | reverse complement strand
CGCCTGCAAAAAATTCAAACCGAAGCGGCGGTGCGCACAAATCGCGAAAGTCGACCACTTCTAAACAAAACAAAAAACGCTGGTATTAACCGGCGTTTTTTGCTGATATCAATCCCGTAATAATCCTGAAGAGTTTTACCGGTTCAAACGGCTTGATGATAATGTCGTTCATACCGCTCGAAATCGCTTCTTCGGCAATCTCATCCTTACCAAAAGCAGTTAAGGCAATGATAGGCGTCTGGATGCCCATTTTCCTGATTTCACGCGTCGTTTCAAAACCGTCAATGCCCGGCATGTTGATGTCCATCAGGATAATGTCAAACTGGTTTTTCTTATTCTTGAGCATTTCAATGGCAGCGAGGCCGTCGTCGACGATCTGGCAACGGTAGTTGTTGTTCTCGATAATTTTTTTGGTGACAATCTGGTTGATTTTATTGTCTTCAACGACAAGGATGTTGAAGATTTGCCCTGACGACATGTCGACTTCAATGTTGTTGATGATTTCGGTGGTTTTTGCAGGGTCGAATTCGAAGCCAATGGTGAATGTGAATGTCGTGCCTTGGTTCTCGATACTTTCGACATGGATCTCACTTCCGAAAACCGCAATCAGCCTTTTTACAATCGACAGCCCGAGGCCTGTGCCCTGATAGTCGTCGCTCTTCCTCTCTATCTGTACGAATTTTTCGAAAATCTTGGCCTGGTCGTGTTTGGCAATACCAATGCCGTTGTCGCGCACACTGAATCGGATGAAATTCATTTTGTCTTCAATCTTTTCCAATCTGGCTGAAATGACCACTTCGCCATTTTTGGTAAATTTAAGCGCATTGCTGACAAGGTTCATAAAAATCTGCGACAGGCGCAATTTATCACCGATGACAAACTCGGGAATGTCGGTATCGATTTCCGCTACAAGCGTATTGTTATTTTTGTTGGCGATAAACTGGAGTGAATTTTTGATTGTATTGATCTCATCGGCAATATTAAAAGTCAGGTGTTCCAATGTCAGCCTGTTTTCTTCAATCTTGTTGATTTGCAGGATGTCATTGACCAATGAAAGCAAGTATTTCGCAGAAAATTTCAACGAATTGAGGTGCATGCTTCCCGCGAGTTCCTTATGCTCATCGAGAATCATATTGGTAATCCCAACCACGCCATACAAAGGCGTACGCAATTCATGGCTGATGGTCGATACGAACTGCGATTTCAATTGTGAGGCTTCTTCGGCCTTTTCTTTTGCTGCCTGGAGTGCAGTATTGGTTTCGGTCAGTTCGGCATGCATACGCTTCCTGAAATTGATGTTTTTGTACAATGTATACAACAATATCAGCAGGAATGCGACCCCAATGATAAACAGCACCAAAATGGTTCTGGATTTCTTCAGACTCAGGCTTTGGATTTTTTTCTCGGTCTCGATTTTTTCCAATGCCCTTTTATATTCGTCAATCTCTAGATTTACGCCTTCGATATCGGCGCTTTTGAGTTTGTCGGCGCTGTAAATCTCATCCTTGATTTTGTCAAATAGTGTCAGGTATGTATAGGCACTTTTATAGTCGCCTTTCTTTTTGAGAAACTTTGAGTATTCCTCATAAGTGTATGACAAATCCAAGTCGTTTTTGTCTCTTTTTGCGACAGCAATCGCTTTGGAAAAATAATCTTCTGCCTTTGCATTATCGCCTTTATACCCATAATACATCGCATTGAGCATGTTTAGGAAAACAATTGTATTGGGACTGCCGAATTTGGTATTGTATTGATTGATGAATTGCAGGTGCGGATAACCCTTGTCGAAATTGCCGATGTCAAAATAGGCCAACGCGAGATTTAAGTGTGTCAGGACAAGCCTTGAGGTGTCTTTTGTTTTTTCGGCGTAGCCAATGGAAATCTTGTAATAGTCGATGCCTTTCTGGTATTGCTTCTTTTCGAAGAAATACATGTTCCCGATATTGTTGTTGAGCCAGCCTTTGATCGAATCATTGTTTGTCCTGTTGGCATAAACAAGCGCTTTCTTGTAATTGGCAATCGCTTTGTCATTCTCCGACAATTCATCGAAATTGCCGGCGATGGTATTGTAAGCGGTTGCAATCAGGTAATCGTCCTTAATGTAAACGGCGCGTTTAAGTGCTTCGCGCGAAAAGAAAAGCGATTCCTTAAACTTGAATTCGGTGAGGTATTTGTCGGCCTTGTCAGTCAGTTTGGTTATGTCTTTTTTACTGTAACCCGGTGTCTGGGCAAATGTTACGGAAACTGCAAAAAAGAAAACGGGCAACAAGAATGTATTCGTGAGGCGCATGCATTAGATTTGGTGTCCAAATATACAGCTATAAATGGAAAATGGATAATTGACAATTTAATATTTATCAACTATCCATTATACATTGTGGAATGACTGGATTAATTCCGAATCAACTTCCTATATTTCAACCGTTTCGGGGTCAAATCACCACCAAGTCTTTTCTTCTTATTCTCTTCATAATCAGAGAAACTTCCTTCAAAAAAGTAGACTTCAGAATTGCCTTCAAACGCAAGGATATGCGTACAAATCCTGTCCAAAAACCAACGGTCGTGGGAAATGACAACCGCACAGCCTGCAAAGTTCTCCAAGCCTTCCTCGAGCGCCCGAAGCGTGTTGATGTCCAAGTCATTCGTTGGCTCATCCAAAAGCAAAACGTTGCCTTCTTCTTTTAAGGTCATCGCCAGATGCAATCGGTTCCTTTCCCCGCCCGAAAGCATTGAAACCTTTTTGTTCTGGTCGCTGCCGCCAAAGTTGAAACGGCTTAGATAAGCGCGTGAATTGACCTGTTTCCCGCCCATCATAATGAGTTCCTGTCCATCGGAGAAGTTCTCCCAAATGGATTTGTCGGGATTGATATTGGAATGTGCCTGGTCGACATAGGCAATTTTGACCGTCTCGCCGACTTTAAATTCGCCGCCATCAGGTTTTTCCTCACCCATAATCATGCGGAAAATGGTTGTTTTACCGGCGCCGTTTGGTCCGATAATACCAACAATTCCCGCTTGCGGCAAAGTAAAATTCAAGTTGTCATACAACAATTTGTCGCCATAGGCTTTTGCGACATTTTGTGCCTCGATGACATTCGTCCCCAAACGCGGGCCGTTCGGAATATAGATTTCGAGGTTTTCATCCAGTTGTTTCTGGTCCTCGTTCAATAATTTATCGTAGTTCTGCAAACGCGCTTTCTGTTTGGTCTGACGGCCTTTTGCACCTTGGCGTACCCAGTCGAGCTCACGCTCCAACGTTTTCCTTCTTTTGGAAGCGACTTTCTCTTCCTGCGCCATGCGTGTCGATTTCTGGTCGAGCCATGACGAATAGTTGCCTTTCCACGGAATGCCTTCTCCCCTGTCGAGTTCCAGAATCCAGCCTGCGACATTGTCAAGGAAATAACGGTCGTGCGTCACGGCGATTACGGTTCCGGCATATTGCGCCAAATGTTGTTCGAGCCAAAGGACACTTTCCGCATCCAGGTGGTTCGTTGGCTCATCGAGCAGCAACACATCAGGCTGCTGCAAAAGCAAACGGCATAAAGCCACGCGGCGTCTTTCTCCACCCGACAAGACATTGATTGGCGTATCGGGTTCCGGTGTGCGCAACGCATCCATGGCGATTTCCAATTTGGTATCGATTTCCCATGCGCCCAAAGCATCAATTTTGTCCTGCAAATCGGCTTGGCGGTCCATCAGCTGCTGCATTTTATCGGCGTTTTCATAGGCTTCCGGCAATCCGAACTGGTCGTTGATTTTGTTGAACTCGTCCAGTACAGCCATCGTTTCAGCGACACCTTCACGGACAATCTCAATCACGGTTTTGGTTTCATCCAGCTGCGGTTCCTGCTCGAGATACCCGACAGTATAACCCGGTGCAAAGACGACATCACCCTGGTAATTCTTGTCGACACCCGCGATGATTTTCAATAAAGAAGATTTACCCGAACCGTTAAGCCCGAGAATCCCGATTTTCGCGCCGTAAAAGAAACTCAGGTAAATGTCTTTTAATACTTGCTTGTTGCTTGATGAGTAAGTTTTACTCAATTTGGACATTGAAAAAATGACCTTTTTATCGTCTGACATAATTTTAGATTATTCGATTGTTTATTTGAATCATTGAAGAAATCGTTTACAAGCGCCCTTTCAAAGAGCTAAACACCCATGCATTAGCCAAAAACCCTACGCCGACAGCGCCAAATCCCCAGCCAGCGGTGTCGTCATATCGGAAAGCACCCAATGCAATCAGGAGCAATCCCATGACAATCATCACTAAGGTCGCCCAGCCGAGCACGGTATTTTTGTTCATCATTCCCATAGTTGCGTTTTATTTTTTGGACGACAAATATCGTGAAATTAATTGTAAGGAAAAAGCAGACGGTCGGATTCTAAAAATCTAAAAATTCAACAATCTAAAAATGCCCGCAACTAGTTGCTTTTAACATTTTTTTTTATGATGTTTATACCTGAAACAGTATCTTTATTTCATGAGTACTTTCCAGGACCAAAACATCAATTATCCCTTTTCAGATTTCCAATGGCCTGAGCTTATCAGGACACTTCCAACTGCAATTTATACCTGCGATATGCAAGGCAGGATTACTTATTTTAACGAAGCGGCAGCTGAATTATGGGGCCGAAGACCTGAAATGGGGAAAGACCTTTGGTGCGGCTCATGGAAAATATACACTCCTGACGGCGCTACAATGCTCCTCGATTCGTGTCCAATGGCAGTAACTTTACGCGAAGGCATTGCTGTCGTTGGCGAGGAAATCATCATCGAGCGCCCTGATGGCACGCGTGTGAATGTGCAACCGCACCCGGAACCCATTTATAACAGTGAAGGAAAAATGATTGGTGCCAGGAATATGCTGGTCGATATCACTGCCAAAAAGCAAAATGAAATTGCCCTTCGCGAAAGTGAGCAAAAATATAAGCTCCTTTCTGAAATCCTTGAAAAAAAAGTTGTACAACGCACACAAACACTCAAAAAAAGCGAAGAGCGTTATCATAAAATGATTGAAGAAGTACAGGATTACGCCATTTTGCTGTTGGATGAAAAAGGCAATGTACTCAATTGGAACAAAGGCGCCGAAAAAATAAAAGGCTATACCGAGGCCGAAATCATAGGCAAAAATTTCAGTACCTTTTACCGAAAGGAAGACAACAAAAATAAGCTTCCCGAAAAACTCATTACCGAAGCCGCCACTAATGGGCGTGCCATGCACGAAGGCTGGCGCGTGCGGAAAGATGGCAGCATTTTTTGGGGCTATATCGTAATCACCGCGCTCCACAACGAGTCCGGAAACGTTATCGGATTTTCAAAAGTCACGCGCGACCTGACCGAAAGAAAGCAGTCTGAGGACCAATTGCGGGATTATGCCCGCGATATCGAATTGCGCAACAAGCAGCTTGAAGAATATGCCTATATCGCTTCACATGATTTACAGGAACCGTTGCGTAAAATATTGACTTTTGGCGATCTGCTGGAAATAAATATCGATAACCCTGAGGCAGTCAGGAAAAACATACAGAAAATTAACAGTGCAGCCGAACGGATGTCAGTCCTGATCAGGGATGTGCTTAAATATTCTCAGGTTTCACAAATCGATGAACTGTTCCAGGAAACCGACCTCAATGACGTACTGGACAAAATAAAAGAGGATTTCGATTTGCTCATCGAACAGAAACATGCCACCATTACCAATACGCCGATGCCAACGATCAAAGCCATCCCGATACAAATGCACCAGCTGTTTTCGAACCTGATCAGCAACGCCATTAAATTTTCTGATAAAAATCCCGTAATCGAAATTACTTCTGAAATCCTCAATAGCAGCTCCGGGCAATTCCCGGATGCCGCAATCGAGTATGTCAAGCTGACATTTAAAGACAATGGCCTTGGCTTCGAACAACAGTATGCCGGACAGGTATTTAAGCTATTCAAAAGACTGACTACTGCAGCAGGCGGAACTGGCATTGGGCTGGCGCTGTGCAAGAAAATCATCGACAACCACAAAGGGCATATTGAAGTGTTTAGCGCACTGGGTGAAGGAACAAGGTTCGATATTTATCTTCCTATAGGATAATACAAATAAAAAAGAGCCTCATCAAGGCTCTTTTTTTATTGAATATCCGACGAAGCCCGAACGGACAAGCTAATGGGTTAACCGATAACTTTCCTATTGTCTTTAATTGTGTTTTTTAAATGGGCATTTTCATTTTGCACATATCTTCTGTGCCTCCATTTTTCAATACCGCAATGTGAACTGCAGGAAGATAAAATAACAGTCAGCACTACTGCTGAAATTAAGGTTTTCGCTTTCATATAATCTGGATTTGAAAGGTAAACGGCTGATTTTTAGGTTTATTGGACGGAATGGTGGTTTTAAGAAAAGTTTGGGATAGTACTGAAGCTATAAATTTTTTATATCAATTAAGAAAGGGCAAACCAAAATGGCCGCCCTTCCTAACTAACCAAGTAACCAATCAATCATGAAAATCATGCATGCATGATAATTTTCTTGAGTCGGGAACGAGGATTAATATTGTAAAGATACAATCAATGTAACCGCAATAGGTTATACGATTTTTCCGAAGAGTTACATAATTTCATTGATGTTCATTTCCACTGCAGCATTTAAAAATCTAAGAAGTCCAAGTAAGTCTAGTTGAATACCTTAATCAGCATCTCTTTCAACAAGTCACTGTTCGGCATCGCGTTGGCACCGACGCCTTTGCTTTTGACATCGATATCTCGCAATGAACCTACAATCTGGCTGACTTTCTTCATCGGGTAATTTTTCAGCGCGACATTGTAATCGCTTAAGAAATAAGGATTCACTTTAAGCACGGAAGCGACATTCTTTGGACTTTTGTCTTTCAGTCCATGGTATTGCAAGACGTTGGAAAAGAAACTGAAGACAAGGCTCGTTGTCACAACCATCGGGTTGTCTTTTGGGTTTTCTGCGAAATAATGTGCGATCTGGTATGCTTTGAGTTGGTTGCGTTCGCCAAGCGCTTTTCGGAGTTCAAAGACATTGTAATCCTTACTGAAGCCAATGTTTTCCTCGATGATTTTTGGCGTAATCGTAGCGCCTTTCGGCAAAATGATTTGCAGTTTTTCTAATTCGTTGTTGATTTTGCTCAAATCAGTTCCCAAGAATTCCACGAGCATCGCTGTGGCTTTGGGTTCAATGGCATAATTTTTTCCCTGTAGCACGCGTTTGATCCAATCCCCGACCTGGTTGTCATAGAGTTTTTTGCTTTCATAGACCAATCCGGTTTTGTCAAGGTATTTGGTGAGTTTCTTACGCTTGTCGAGCGTCTTGTATTTGTAACAGAAAACCAGCACCGTTGACGGCATCGGATTCTCGGCATAGCTTTCGAGTTTGTCTATTGTCTTAGACAAATCCTGCGCTTCCTTGACAATCACAACTTGGCGTTCGGCCATCATCGGATAACGCTTTGAGGTGGAAATGATGTCTTCCATCGACACATCGCGTCCATACAAAACGGTCTGGTTAAACCCTTTTTCTTCTTCGGTCAGGATGTTCTCTTCGATATATGACGAAAGCCGGTCAATATAATATGGCTCCTCGCCCATCAGGAAGTAAATCGGCTTGATGTTTCCGGCCTTGATGTCGTTTACGATTTTTATGATTTCATCCATCTATGGGTCGGGGTATTAGGTCCAGGGTTCGAGGCTGTAAAATTCTAATTTTCTAATTATATTTGCGCATGCAGCAACTCAATTTCCCGGCATGCGATTTCCGTTTCAAAAATAGCGAAAATAAAATTGCGGTCTTTGACGAAATCCGTAAAAAGTTTGTCATCCTGACGCCGGAGGAATGGGTACGCCAGCATGTCGTGCAATTCCTGCTAAAGGAAAAGAATTTTCCGAAGTCGCTCATCAATGTCGAGAAAATACTGAAAATCAACGGCCTGACCAAAAGATATGACATCGTGGTTTTCAATAACGATGGTTCGATACTCGTTTTGGTGGAATGCAAAGCGCCGGAAATCAAAATCTCGCAAAACACATTCGACCAGATTGCACGTTATAACATGACCATCGATGCCCAATTTTTAATGGTGACCAACGGCCTGAATCACTATTTTTGCCAAATGGATTATGTGAATGAGAAGTATCATTTTTTGAAGGAACTTCCCGATTACATCCAAAAACCTAAAAACCCAACAATCTGAAAACAGCTGTCGTCATCCTGAACTGGAACGGAAAGAAATTACTAGAGCAATTCCTGCCTTCAGTGGTATCATATTCCCAAGAAGCTACAATTTATGTCGCCGATAACGCTTCGACAGACGATTCGATTGCATTTGTAAAAACGCATTTCCCTACAATCAGGATCATATCCAATGAAGGCAATTTCGGGTATGCAAAAGGCTATAACGACGCTTTGCGGTTTGTCGAGGAGGATATTTATGCATTGGTCAACTCGGATATTGAAGTCACTGAAAACTGGCTTTCGCCAATTGTTGAAATTTTTGGCAACCAACCGGAAACCGCCATCATCCAACCTAAAATCCTCGATTATAAAAACAAGGGATATTTTGAATATGCCGGAGCCGGCGGTGGTTTCATCGATAAATATGGTTACCCATTTTGCCGCGGCCGGATTTTCAATACACTAGAAAAAGATTTTGGCCAATATGACGATGAAACGGATATTTTTTGGGCTTCCGGTGCGTGTTTCTTTATCCGGAAAACCGTTTATCGCGAACTCGGCGGATTTGATGCCGATTTTTTTGCACACCAGGAAGAAATCGATTTGTGCTGGCGGGCATTCAACAATAACCTTAAGGTAAAATACTGCGGAAAATCGACAGTTTACCATGTTGGCGGCGCCACGCTCAACAGCCAGAACCCAAAAAAAACGTACCTGAATTTCAGGAATTCGCTTTATGCCATCATCAAGAATGTCCCGAGAAGCAGCTTGTTTACAACCTTGTTCATTCGGCTGCTGCTTGACGGCACAGCAGGATTGCATTTTCTGCTGCAAGGGAAACTGTCCCACGTATTTGCCATCATCAAGGCACATTTTGCATGCTATTGGAATTTTTTTGGGCAATACCGCAAACGCGTTGCTTTCGGAAAAGAAAAATATTTCCTGGCCAACAGCATTGTCATCCAGTATTTTATCAATAAAAAGAAGCGTTTCCAAGAACTCTTTTAACAATAGTTTATGTAGAATGGATTATTTTAACAACTAAAAAATGTTAAATTTGCTTACTAACTAAAATTACATTTTATATGAAAAGATTAATCTTAGCATTGCCAATCATCCTTTTATTGCTGTCTTCATGTGACGCGAAAAAGAAACTGGCAGCATGTGAAAGCAAGAATAAGGAAATCCAGGATTTACTCAATACGGCAACCGTAAAACTCAATACCTGCCTGGCCGAAAAAGAATCACTGAACAGCCAGATTGATTTCCTGAAAAAGAACAATTCCGATCTCATCAACAATATGGGAAACATGACCACACTTTCGACCAAAGGTGCGGCAAATGTGGAAAAAGCATTGGAAAGCCTAAAAGAGAAAGACCTTAAAATCACAAGGCTTCAAGATGCAATCACCAAAAAAGACAGCGTCACATTGGCATTGGTTTCGAGCATCAAAAGCTCAGTCGGTATCAACGACCCGGACATCCAGGTCAATGTTGAAAAAGGCGTGGTATTCATCTCTATTTCAGATAAATTGTTATTCAAAAGCGGAAGCTATATCGTAAGCGATGGCGCTAAGTTGGTACTGGCAAAAGTCGCCAAAGTCATCAACAGCAAACCTGATTTTGAATGCATGGTCGAAGGCCATACCGATAACGTACCATTCATCAGCAACGGCGTTTTATTGGACAACTGGGATTTGAGCGTGAAGCGTTCGACTTCGATCATCAGGGTTCTGACAAAAGACCTTGGCGTACCGCCTAAACAGCTGATTGCTGCCGGTAGAAGCGAATACATTCCACTAGTCGAAAACAACACAGCCGAAAACCGCGCAACCAACAGAAGGACAAGGATTGTCATCCTGCCTAAAATCGACCAGTTCTACGACATGATCGAGAAAGAAATGAAAAGCCTTTCGGCCAAACCGTAATAAGAAACAATTTTGATTGAAAACGCTCCAGGAATGGGGCGTTTTTTTTTGCATAACGTCCAAATATTTCTTTATATTACGGCATAAAAGCAAACCCATGGACTGGCGAATAAAGGCAGCTATTCAAAAGATTTTGTCGTTGTCGGCACTGGGTGATTCACTTAACCATGCCACGATTACATTTGATAAACATTACCACCGCAATGTCGTATTGTACCAAACTCATGAATGCCTGCGGAAGTTTAGTTATTGCACAGCGGATTTAAATCGCAAAGCAGCGCTCGAAATTGGAACCGGATATTCATTGATTTCAGCGATTGTACTGTCTTTAATTGGCTTTGAAAAAATTGTAACTGTCGATGTCACCAAAGACATTCGTTTTAAAACTTTTAGAAAGCAAATCCATTACTTTGAAGATGACCAATTCCTCGAAGAAATCTATTCGAAAAGCACGCGTTCAAAAGAAGAAATCAACCAAAAGATTAATTTTTTAAAACATCAAACGACTTTTGAAACTGTATTTGGATTCCTAAATATCACTTACATCGCGCCATATCAGTTTGCGGATATTGACAATCTCGAAACCCAATTCGATTATATTGCCTCGCAGGTGGTTTTGGAACACATTCCGCAGCCAATATTAGACCGCATGTTTGAAAAAACGAAGCAATGGCTGAATCCCGACGGTTTTTGTGTGCACACTATAAATTTCATTGACCACTTTGCCAATCCCGGTTTCTTCCAGGACAAACGCATTTCCGAATTCAATTTCCTGAAGTATTCTGACCAATATTGGGCATTTTGGGCAGGCAATCCAATCGCTTTTACCAACAGGCTTTCTTATTTATATTATTTGGAGCTCGCGAAAAAACATGGCTTGCAAATCATCGATTTTGTTGGTGAAAACTACCGAAAAAGAATCGAATTGAACACAGATTTAATTCATCCAGATGTCATTAAAAAGTACGATTCGGTAATTGAAATCGGCAATTTGACCAAATTTCAACGCGGAACATTGATTTTAAAAAAGTGATTATTTTTTTTAAGCATGTTCTTGCTGTCCGCTGTATCTTTTGTCTTGCTGCGCCGGCAAAAGGATGCCGCTTCCATCAGGGCTGGGCTTTTGAAGTGATTTTATGGCCGCGTTAAGGATTGAAGTGGAAATCCTTTTCTTGCAAAGAAAAGATTGTAACGAAAAGCCCGGCCGAAGGCAACGCCCATAATATCAGCTTCTCAGCAACTCTACAAAATATCCAGGCTGCCTTTTCCTTCCCGCAAAACGACCGGTTCATGCCCAGACAAATCGATAATCGTCGATGGCTGGTTGTCGCCATAACCGCCGTCAATGACGACATCGACAAGGTTTTGCCATTTTTCAAAAATCAGTTCGGGATCGGTCGAATATTCCAATACTTCATCGTCGTCATAAATCGAAGTCGACACAATTGGATTGCCCAATTGCCGAACGATTTCCAATGCGATATTGTTGTCAGGCACACGGATTCCGACCGTGGTTTTCTTCTTGAATTCCTTTGGCAGGTTGTTGTTCCCCGGAAGAATAAAGGTGTAAGCGCCCGGTAAGGCACGTTTCAATAATTTGAATGTCGATGTGTCAATCTGCTTCACATAATCCGACAGGTTGCTCAAATCCTCACAAACAAAAGAGAAATTGGCTTTGTCAAGCTTGATGCCCTTGATTTTCGCAATGCGCTCCAACGCTTTGGAATTGGTGATGTCGCAACCCAGTCCGTAAACGGTATCCGTCGGATAAATCACGAGTCCGCCGTCGCGCAATACCTTGACGACTTTAGCGATTGCCGCTTCGTTTGGATTGTCTTCGTATATTTTGATGAATTGTGACATGTCAATAATGGATAGTTGATAATTAATAATGGATAATTTAGCCAATAATATCCAGTTTGGCAAACCGCAGCAATAATTTTTTGATGCCGCCCACTTCAAACTTAATCTCGGCTTTCTTATCAGCACCGGCGCCTTCAAGGTTTATGATTTCGCCTTTCCCGAAGCGTTCGTGCATGACAATATTGCCAACGCTGAGTTTGTCGTCAAACAAATTCGCCCCCGACGATGCATTGGACGACATCGGTTTCAATTTCCTGATCATCGATGTCGGTTCTTCGCCATATTTCTTTGGCGGCGTACCGTTTGCAGGTTTTGCCAATCGCAATTTCGATTTGTCGATATCCCCGAAAATATCACTGTCAATCATCGGCTTATAGCGGTAATTGCTTTCTTCGGGCGTCAGGTATTCGAGATACTGGCCTTCAATCTCGTCAATAAACCGCGAAGGTTCGCTGTCGGTCAGTTTTCCCCAGCGGTAACGCGATTGCGCATAAGTCAGGTATGCCTGCTTTTCGGCTCGCGTCAGCGCGACATAAAACAAACGGCGTTCTTCTTCGAGTTCGCTGCGTGTGCTCATGCTCATCGCACTTGGAAATAAATCTTCTTCCATTCCAACGACAAAAACATACGGGAATTCCAATCCTTTTGCCAAGTGAATCGTCATCAGAGCCACACGGTCGTCATCGCCCGTATCTTTGTCCAAATCGGTCGCCAGTGCAACATCTTCGAGGAATTCCGATAACGCACCGCGTGCACCGTCGATTTCTTTCTGGCCTTCGGTAAAATCGCGGATACCGTTCAGCAATTCCTCAATATTTTCCAATCTCGCAACACCTTCAGGCGTCGCATCTTTTTTGAGTTCCTGAACCAATCCGGTTTTCTTCGCGACATGGTCGGCAAGATAAAAAGCATCGTGGTTTTCATTGATGACCTGGAAACTCTGGATCATCGTGACAAAATCGAGTAGTTTGTTTTTCGTCGGGTTGTTGAGTTTCAGGTCAATCTTGTCGATATTCTGCATGACTTCGAAAATCGAACGCTTGTAATGGTTGGCGGCAATCGTCAGTTTTTCCAATGTCGTATCGCCAATACCACGCGCGGGATAATTGATGACACGGATCAGCGCTTCCTCATCCTTCGGATTGATGATCAAACGCAGGTAACAAAGCACATCCTTGATTTCTTTGCGTTGGTAGAACGACAATCCGCCATAAATCCGGTACGGGATATCGCGTTTCCGAAGTGCATCTTCCATCGCACGGGATTGCGCATTTGTGCGGTATAAAATTGCGAATTTTCCATTGTCAAGTTGGTTCTGCATTTTCTGTTCCCAGATTTCCCCGGCCACAAAACGGCCTTCTTCGGCGTCGGTGACACTGCGGTGCACTTTTATCTTTGGCCCGTAATCATTGGCGGTCCAGACAATTTTATCGAGTTTGGTTTTGTTTTTATCAATGATGGAATTCGCGGCTTCGACAATATTCTTGGTTGAACGGTAATTCTGCTCAAGGCGATACGTTTGTACGTTTTCGTAATCCTTTTGGAAATTCAGGATGTTGTTGATGTTGGCGCCGCGAAATGCATAAATGCTCTGCGCATCATCACCCACGACGCAAATGTTCTGGAAACGGTCGGACAAAGCGCGGACGATCAGGTATTGTGAATGGTTTGTATCCTGGTACTCATCAACCAAAATATATTTAAAACGCTGCTGGTATTTTGACAATACTTCGGGAAAACGGTTCAGCAGTTCGTTGGTTTTCAATAACAGGTCGTCAAAATCCATCGCGCCGGCTTTGAAACAGCGCTCGACATAATTGTTGTAGATTTCGCCCATGCGCGGCTTTTTCGACATCGCGTCGGCTTCCTGGAGTTCGGGGTTGTTGAAATAAGCCTTTACGGTAATCAGGTTGTTTTTGTATGATGAAATTTTGCTGAAAACCTGCTTTGGTTTATAAATATCCTTATCCAAAGCCATTTCCTTGATGATGGCGGAAATCAGGCGCACGGAATCCTGTGTGTCGTAAATCGTAAAGTTTGACGGATAACCAAGTTTGTCGGCTTCGGCGCGAAGAATTCTTGCAAACACGGAATGGAATGTTCCCATCCAAAGGTTTTTCGCTTCATTGGAACCGACGATTTCGGCGATACGGTTCTTCATTTCACGCGCCGCTTTGTTCGTGAATGTCAGCGCCAGGATATTAAATGGGTCAACGCCAAGGCTCATCAGGTAAGCGATGCGAATGGTCAGCACGCGTGTCTTTCCCGAACCGGCTCCGGCAATGATAATCATCGGACCGTCCTTTTGCAAAACCGGCTGCTGCTGCGCCTCATTAAGCTTGCTGATATGTTGTTGCATCAAAAAATTAATTTGCCCAAAAATAAGACTGTTTCGAGTTTATTACAATTAATTTAGCAGGTAATTATGAACTAAAATCATATTTTTGTTCCGCTAAAAACCAAGAACATGAACATCGACAAACTCATCGAATTATTAAGTTATACTTTACCGTCATTGATTACCGGCGGTGTGGCCTATTATTTTTTTAAAATGCATACGGATAGCGACGATAAGAAAAGGCGTTTTTTACTGAGGCGTGAAAACCAGAAAGGTGCTTTGCCTTTGCGGCTGCAGGCTTATGAAAGAATGACCTTGTATATGGAGCGCATCGATCCGGCGAAACTGCTGATCCGCATCGCGCCGATTTCAGAAGACAAAACCGATTATGCAAATTTTGTAGTCGCGCAGATTGAGCAGGAATTCGAGCACAACCTGACGCAGCAGATTTACATGAGCGACGAATGCTGGACGATTATTTCGACGGCTAAAAACGCTACGATGCAAATGATCAGGAAAGCGGCTTTAAGCGACAGTGTTGGCAGCGCCGACCAATTGCGCGAAGCGATTCTTAACGATTTGTTCGACAAGGCTACGCCGAGCAGTGCGGCGTTGGCATACATCAGGAATGAAGTGAAAGACTTTTTATAGAAAAAAACTTCCGGAATTAAAGGCTTTTGTACTAAACAAAAAGCAGGATCATTTTTTATAAAGGTGCGGATTTTTGTAAATGGTTGCTATAAATCCCGTAGAACATGAATCGTTCCTATGAGGTTATGTGTCAATCCAACATTATTATCTACATAAGTTCCGCTAAAAGTCATATCGATATATTGCCCGACAGCGCCAAAATTATTCAATTGAAATACCATGGTGTTTGGCATATCCAGACTCACGAATCCTATATTTCCACCTTCAATCGAAAATTGATCGGTAGTATAAGTTCCGGGAATATTAATATTGCCGTAAAAGTGAATATTGCCGCCAAACACTGAAAATGTACCATTCCAACCGGCGTTAAATTCAGTTACAATTAATACCGGGGTCATATCGTCGAGTTGGTAAGTGATGTATTCAGCAGTGTTACAGGTATTCAATATTCCAACATTGGTTATTGGCGCAGAAAAATTATGCGCCGATTCGCTGGTCGTTTCCAAATTGGCATAATCATAACCTTCAATCGTAAACGATGGATTCGCCATACAATGCACGATATCTACGCTAAATGTGCCGTCGGTTTCATCAACTTCACCCAGAATTGTTTGATCATCATAATGAATCAGGACATAACCTTCAATCACATTTTGCCCATCACAATTCTTTATATTTCCCTGCACTGTAACCGGGACCAATGACGATAGTGACAAAACAATATTCGGTAAAACAGTGTCAGTTGCAAATGGTCCTATGGTCATCGAAAACGAACTTTGTCCACAATTGTTGTCAACAAACAATGCCAGCTCTTCATTTGCGGGTAAGATTCCTGCCAGCTGGCCATTACTGTCAGTTTGGCCAACTGCATGTGCATTGCCTGAATCAAATATCCTGATCATAGTGTTCGCAAGAGGATTTCCGCTGGCATCGACCACATTAAAAGTTAGGAGAATACTGGAATTTGGCAAATCACAATTCCACCACGAAAAATGCGATACATTCCCAACATAATAATTCCCTTGCTTCGTTGCGCTTCCATCCTGTTTCCAATACCCATTTTCGGCATCAAAATGCCATAATGGGATCGAACTTGGCGCCGTGGCCAATTGCGAATCGTCGATGCGCATCGTGATTTGAGCCGTATGCCCATTGGCAATTTGCAGTTTTTGTCCGTCGCTGCCGCGTAATTCGACGTTCAGCATCCCAAAAGTCTGCAATGCCTTTTCGTCCCCATTCTCATCTTCCGCATACAGCATTCCGGGCATCAGGCTGCTGATATTTTCGTCAGAAGTTGTCAGATGAAACATCGAAACGCTGACATCGCCGGAATAGGCATTTCCGTTTTCATCCTCGAAAGCGCCGTCAAAAATGACTTTCGTTCCTGAATAAATCGACACTTCGCTGGTGTTTCCCGAAGCGATGGTTTCCAATGGAATCGCCGGAATGAGCATAATCTTGATATTGTTTTTTCCCGATGTCGGAACAAGTGAACGCGAACCATCGATAAAACCTGATTTTTTGGCAGTTATGTAAGCGAGTTTTTCATGCACGTCAGCGCTATTGACGATAAAAACGCCATTGATGTCTGTCTGCACTGAAGCAGCACCGATTTTGACTGTCGCATTTTGTATGGGATGATTGTCCGGATCAACAATCTGACCTATGAAATCGCGCGAAACCGCTGGGCCGAAATTTTCTGAAAAGTTATCGGGAGTATTGTTGTTTCCGCTGTCATCATTGGGGTCACAGCCTGTCAATAAAGCGATGAACAATAAAATGGAAAGGCATTTGAATCTGGTCATAGCAATATTGGTTAATATTTTGTTAAAGCAAAGATACAAACCAACACCAATGGTTGCGTTAAAAACAAAAAAGCCTTCTGAAATGGAAGGCTTTTATATTAAAAAGATTGCATCTAATTATTTCGTATCACATGCGCCGTACCATTGATAGTGTGATCTATCATCAAAGCGTCAGTATATGGTCCGCTGAAACTGATGTCGATGTAACCGCCAACCGGGTCAATAGTGTTGACATTAAAAATCACGTTGTTTGGAATCGACGAATCGATGGTAAATTGCTGTGGGATAGTAATGAAAAATGGCTGAGCCGTCGTATAACTTCCTGTCGTGGTCGCCATTCCTGAGATATTAACATAATTGTTGCCATTACTGCCGCTGGCAAAGATATAGTTGCCGTCAATTCCGCCGCCAACACTTGTCAGTAACGTTACCAATGGTCCGCCATCTATAGAATAATTGATATATTCTGCAACCGCGCCACAGGTAGAAATGCTGCCAATGTTTGTCGTAGGGAATGTAAATGTATAGTTTGTCAGCCCTGTCGTCTGGACGTTTACATAATCATAGCCTTCGAGTGAGAAATTGACATTCGCCGTATTGCAAACCAAAGTATTGAAACTAAAAACCCCATTGCTACCGACTGTTGAAAAATAGGTCTGGCTGCCATAATGCAAGACAACATACCCATCAGTCACGGCGCTGGTATCACATTGCAGCAACGTGCCTTGTACCAATGTGGATTGCACTGTGCCGTTCGGGATTGTAAAATCAGGCAAAGTCGTATTGGATGAAAATGGCCCGATGGTCGTCGTATAAATGATATTTCCGCAATTGTCCGACACGTTCATCGTCAGTGATTCATTGGCTGGAACAAGCCCGCTGACCAATCCATTGGCATTCGTCAAGCCATTTACCGTATAAGTCACTCCGGTACGGATAAGCCCAACCAAGGTATTGAACAAAGGATTCCCGTTGGCATCAACCAGTTTTATGGTCAATGATACCGTAGGAAACTGCGCATCGCAATTCCACCATGAAAAGTGCGATACATTCGCTTTATAAAAATTGCCGGTTTTTGTTGCTGTTCCGTCCTGTTTCCAATAGCCATTCGCTTCGTCAAAGTGCCACATCGGAATCGTTGAAGGCGCGCTGGCCATTTGTGATGGATCAATCATGACATCGATTTCTGCAGTATGGCCACTGGCAAGCTGGAGTTTTTGTCCACCACTGCCGCGCAATTCCACCTGCAGCATTCCATAAGTCTCAAGCGCTTTCTCATTGCCGTTTGAATCCTCGGCATACAGCATTCCCGGCATCAGGATACTGAGGTTTTCGTCTGATGGCTGCAAATGGAAAGCCGAAACGCTAACAGTCCCGCTATAAGCATTTCCACTTTCGTCAG
>DATHKH010000019.1:0-6708 GCA_035286325.1 Flavobacterium sp. | reverse complement strand
CAAAAGATGCGCCTCTGTAAACATTGGTCGCGAAAATGTCAATATCCTGGCATTCTTTGTTTATGATGTCCAAAAACATCAAATCTCCGTTACAAAATGCAATTGGATGGGAACCGTCGATCTTTTTCATTGAAACAGCTGCCTCATCGAACAGCTTGTACATAGCGACCGCTCTTTTTGTGGATTGTCTTTGTTCGACAGGGATATTCTGGGTTTCCGCGCCATCCCAAAACAGGCCATAGTTGTTTTCGTTCCCTAATAAAAACAGAAGCAACCCTTTGGTATCTTTATATTCTGTTGCCAATTCGTTTGCTTCTTTTAAAAGCAGATCGCGCACTTCCGGTTTTGAATATTCCGTATTGGGCTGCCAAATTCCGTTTATGGTCAATCCGTATCGCCCGAAAGAATGGTTGAGCATCGTGTAAATGCCGTAGTTTACATATACATATTCAATCCATTTTTTTGGCATACCGGAATAAACCCTTATCGTGTTTACGCCCATGTTTTTAAGCAAAGACATTTCCTCGTCTAAAGCTTGTTTGATAAAATCATCGGATTGAGTCCATAAGCTATAAGTGTAATTGGTCCCTACGGGATAGTAGTCCCAGTTCATACCATTTACAATAAAATCTTTTCCATTGACTATCAATTTCGCACCATCGCTGCCGTTTACGACAACAACTTTGTTGTCCTGTGAAAAAACAGAAGGTGAAAAAATAATAAAGGTTAATAATAAATAAAGTTTTCTCATTTCAATAATTTATTTGGTTTGGTGTGATTAAGTCAGTTATTCGGTTTTACTTCCTGCTCCGTACAATTCGGCTATGCTTCGGGCGTTTTTTTATTGATTTATCAAAAAGCACGATTAAATATTAACGATTTGCTAAAACTACATTTTTTATATTTCTGCAATTCAATTGGTTTGGCTAAAGAAACTATACAAAATAACTTTTAGCAAGAAATCCCTTCAACGCCTCTGTTTATGCTGTTTAAATAGCAAATCGAAGTGCAAATCATTGTCGGCTATTGGAAAATAAACCAATTTGTATAGTTAATGTATAGTTAGAATGGCGCCTGACGCAGCAGACTATATCGACAGGATATACTCAACAACACTGGTTTCATGCGGCAAATCCATTTTTTTACGCAAACGATACCTTTTAACCTCGACACTTCTCACCGAAATATTGAGTAAAGGCGCTATTTCTTTTGATGACAAATTCAACCTGAGATAAGCGCATAGCCTTAAATCATTCGGCGTCAAAGATGGGTGTGCCTGCTTTACGATCTTTAAAAAATCATTATCGGCATTGTTGAATGCTTCTTTGAAAATGTTCCAGGAATTATCTTCAGAAATGCTGTTGTTGATAGTGTTTATAAGCGATTTTATATTTTTATCTTCATTATCCGGACCAGTTCGTTTCAAGTCGTCTTTGATCAGAGCCAGCAGTTCATTTTTCTTCATCAAGTCCATTGTTGATACTGCCAATTCACGGTTTTTACTGTCTACATCGCTTGACAATTGCTCGTTTTTGATTTTCATGAGCCGCTGTTCGTTCTCTAACTCTTGTATTTCAAGCAGCAGGTTGTTTTCCTCAATCAGTTTTTGTTCTTTTTTACGGTAATATTCTTTGTAGGTCTTATTGATATGGAGCGCCAATAAAACAATCAAAACAAAGTAAATTGCCAGCGCCAGGTAAGTGAGATACCAAGGTTTATGGATTGTAAAGCTGTAAGTAGCCATATTCTTCGGATTTGAATTGGCTATTTTGGCTTTTACCTTAAAGGTGTAATCGCCGGGTGGCAGATTCTTAAAATTGGCGGTCGTCTTTGCAGACCAATTGCTCCATTCTTCTTGTAAACCTTCAAGTATGTATTGATATTCCGTATAGATGTATTTGTTGTATTCCGGTACGGTGTAGTTTATAATGATGTTGTTTTCATCATGCCTGAATTCGCCTTTTTCCTTCACCGGACAGCTGATCAGTTTTTCGTCCAGTTTGCTTATGGCGATGTTGGTAATCGAAACGCTGTTGCTTTTAAACCTTAAATCATTGAGATTGATGGTATAATAACCGTCTGTTGTCCCGATTAGAAAAACGGAGTTTGACAAACGCGTGACATTTTCATATCCCAACATAGAGCCGGTTAAAGACATCGGAATAGGAATGGTGTTTTTCTTCAATGTATTTCCTATTTTGCTCAACGTGAAATAATGGATGTAATTTTTTGAAAATACCCACAACTTATTGGAACTGTTGGCAATCAATTTCCCCGAAGTATATTCGTCTTTTTCGAAAACCGCGCTTAATGTCTTATCCCTGTGAAATGTCTTGCTGGCGTCATCCAGGATGTAAATTCCTTTTTTATTGGCGTAATAAATATTTTTATCGAATTTGATCAAGCTGGCATTTTTCCCTTTTTCGGGTGTTTTAAGCATCGTAAGCCCCGAGCAGGTCGTGAAATCTTTGTCGAGGCGGAACCTGAAAACACCTTTGTATTCATGGCTGATGTAGACATCCATCGTACTGGAGATCTCAAAATGTTTGGCCGAATAGTCGAACCTTGAAATTTTGTTCCTGAACTTCCATTGGTTGTTTATTTTTTGCAAGACAGAAATTCCATAATAATTCCCTTGGAGCAGTAAATCCTGCCTTCCCGGAATTTTTACGAATCCCCAGGTTCCAGATGCCGAAAAAATAGGAATTGCATTTACATCTTCTACTATAAAAGTGCCCGAATCGTGCCCGCAAAATATAGTTCCGTCATATTCAAATAAGGACCAGACCTGGCCTTTTGTATTTTTTATAAACTGAAATGATTCGTTTGAATTGTACGTCTTGCAAAAGAGTCCCTGATTGGTGCCTATATACAGTTTCCCGTTGTGCAGAAGCGAGGCATAAACGGTTCCCATAAAGCCCGTATCATCTGAATAGCTGCTTATCGGCGATTTTAAATTGATGCAGTTAATGCCGTTATCAAGTCCGATCCATAAATTTTCATCTACATCCTCAAATATCGACAAAACAGTATTATTGCTTAATCCTTTATCTTGTGTGATATGGTATTTTAGTTTTCCCGTAGCAGAAAGTATAAAAATCCCATTGGAAACGGTTCCTATGGCGAATCCTTTATCTGATAATTGCTGACAGCTATACACGCTGCTTGTAATAATCTGATCGTCAACATCAGAGAAAAATGGCGCAAAATTCCCGTTGATCATAGTGAAAAAACCATTGTGCTGCGTTTGAAACAACAGGCCGTCATCGGTAGAAAAAATGGCGACAATCTTATTATTTACCACAACCGGATCGTTGGAAACCAGCTTGCCTTTTCCGTTTTCGATTTCATACAACCCTTCGTTGGCCACTTGGTAATAAATCGAATTGTTGGCCTGGAAGGATTTCAAGATGCCGTTTTTAGACGAAATGACCGAAAACTGGCCCGTCTTGGTATCATAAATATGGATTTGATTCAATGACTGGAATATCATCCATTGTTCATAAGAAAAAATATTCCAGAACTGCTCATCATCTACGATCCGGCTTTTTATTTTACTGCTTAGGGAATGGTATTTAAGATGGTTGTTCGGTTCTCTTGTCCAATAACCAAACTCCATATAACATCCGGTATAAATCCTATCGCCGACTACCTGGACCGATCTGATAATCGTTTCATTGGGTGAAGGATAAAGCGTCCATGCCGAACCGTTAAACTCGAGTAAGCCTTCATTGTTGGCAAAAAACATAAACCGTTGGGAATCCTGGGATATCATCCAGTTTTGATTTCCTGCGTTGTAGGTAGCCGAGTTGTATTTTACAATGGGTGATAATTCCTGTCCGAATAGAAAGGCAGGAAGCAATAATAACCAAATAAGGGGGGATTTGATTTTCATTTTTGCAAATAGGTTGTTGTTAGTTTTGTAATGATTTGATTTCGGCACAAGTAGCCGAAGATTTCAAGATGCAATATAGTGAAGAAATCGATTTCGCAAATGTATTATCATGTCATTATGCGGCTATACGGCGCAACCTGGCATGAACGAAACCGAACCGGTGTTAAACGCACGCCAATTCGAACAGAAAACAACTGTTTGCTTGAAATAGGTTTATAATCGGATTATCGTATCTGCTGAATTTCGAAAACGGTTTTGCCACTGTAACTGTCGATGTCCACTCCGGACGCGAAATTTTCGGCGAAGACTTCAACGTAACCGCCTACAGCCAACTGGACGATACAGCTTACGGAACGTTCCACATTACCTACTCCATGATGGTCGTGAGAGGTCATCTGGTAATACGATCCGTTGACACTTATTCCAATTGAATACAAATTATTATTGCTTTGGGTGTTTGTATGGAAAGTAGCCTCTATTCTGTAAAAGCCCGCTTTGGTAGCCGTAAAACGACCGGTAGCCGTATCAAACTCATTACCCGTGTCGAAAGCCTCGGCGTTAAAATTGATTTTTTGCCAACCCGCCATGGTCAAGGTTTGGTTGGCCGTCAGATTCGCCCTGACCAAAGACAATGCGGTGGCAGGATTTGTAACCCAACTTGTTGCTCCGGCACCATCGGTTTGCAGAACCTGGCCGTTTGTCCCCCTGACGATGGGCAGCGCATATCCATTCGCAGTAGCGGGATTGCTGATTTGCAAAGTTCCATTCACGCGAACAATATTCGTGTTGAATTCACCATAAATCAGCGCATTATTCGCATCGGCATTTGAATTTTCAATATACAATTTATTGGAACCTGTTTCGGCAGAAGCCGCGCTGTAACCGATGGCCACATTGCCAGTACCCGTATTGACTGTAAGCGCATTATATCCGATTGCCACATTATTGGCCGTAGCCGCGTTTGCTTTTAAAGTGTTCGATCCAATGGCGGTATTGAATGAACCGCTGGAAAAAAGCCCTGCCTGCGATCCAAAGAATGCGTTGTTGTTAGTAACAGCAAGACCTGAACTGAATCTTCCGGCTTCAAATCCTACATACGTATTGTTGGTTCCGCTTGCGTGTTCAAATCCGGCCGAATCGCCAAGGGCGGTGTTGCTGGCTGCTGTATTGTTGTTTAAAGCAGATGAGCCAACAGCAGTATTTCCCGTAGACGCGGTATTTCCCTGCAGCGCATTATAACCCAAGGCGGTATTGTTGCTGGCTGAATTGCTGAAAAGTGCATGATATCCTATAGCCGTGGTGTTGTTAAAGGCAGCAGTTGATCCAAACTCGGCTTCATGACCCATTACAGTATTTCCCGAACCTGTATTTCGTCCCAAAGCAGAATTTCCAACCGCAGTATTTTCATTACCGGTGGTGTTACCAGCCAAAGCGGTATAGCCAATTGAGGTATTTCTGCTTCCGTTCAATGCGGTTGCCGACTGAAAACCTACAGCCGTGTTTTGGACTGCCGTTGTATTGTTTGCCAATGACTGGAAGCCAATTCCAGTATTGTTGCTTGCCGTATTTCTGAATAAGGCTTGAAAGCCTACAGCAGTGTTGTTGTTTGCGGCTGCATTTGCGTTTAACGCCTGAAATCCTACTGCAGTATTGGCACTCCCGGTATTAACTGGCAAAGCGGCGTTACCGATACCTGTGTTTTGGATGCCTGTCGTATTTGCTGATAGCGTCCCGTTTCCAACGGCGACATTATCAGCACCCGTACTCAGTGCCAAAGCGTTAGTGCCAAACGCGGCATTATTTGTAGCGGCTCCTGCAGTCAGGGCATTTACGCCAAATGAGGTACTCGTTGCCCCTATTTTTCCTGAAGCAGCATTGCTCCTTCTAAAAGCCAGATCAACACCATCTGTCGTTCCTAAGAAATTTGTCGTACCCGATAATCCGGAATTCCCGGTTACGGACCAATCATTACTAACTCCCGAACCTAATTTTTCCCAAACGGTTCCGTTAAAGAAATAAAACCCAACCGACGTCACATTGACCGTTGTTCCGGTTGCTGTTCCGTTCGAGACATCATTCACGTATAGCACGGTCGAAGTAGGTGTACCAATCATTGTTTGTGCACGCAACCTGGAAACTCTTGGGACCAAAAGGCCATCGACGGTATTTCCTGACAAATTTGCAGCAGTAATGTCGAGCGTTGCTGCAGGAGTTGTCGTTCCGATACCAACTTGCGCCATGCTGACCATAGAATACAGAAAAAACAGTATCGCTAATGTATTTTTTGAGTTTTTCATAGTATTATTTTAAAAAAATTAAAAACACCTCTCAATTAAGAGAGGTGCTTTTATAAGTAACCCAAATCTTATCTCTTGATCACACGCAGTGTTTTCACCTCATCGCCCTGGCTTACAATCACGTTGTAAACCCCTGACGGATAACGATCGCCCACCTGCAGTGTCTTCACTTCGGATATCTCGGTATCCAGCACTTCCAATAACCTTCCGGTCATGTCGTATACCTTCACCTTCACCCTGTCGGTATTGGCCGTGGTCACATCAAGGTTGAAACTGTCCGCAAACGGGTTCGGGTAAGCCGTTGCACTGAACACGTTCTTGGTCACTGCAATCTCTTCCCTTGCCGAGCCAGGTGTCGTGATGCTGCATGTCTTGCCGAATGGGCCTTCAGGATCGGCGTTGTTGAAAACCAGTCTCACCCTGACGTTGTATGTCGTATTCGGTGCCAGTTGTCCCGCAAAGTCATTCAGGGAGAACGCGCGAAGCTGTTTGGTCACCGTGATGCCTGCCGGTGGC
>DATHKH010000018.1:0-6688 GCA_035286325.1 Flavobacterium sp. | reverse complement strand
CAATATTGGTGTAAACCCACGCGGTTCCCAAAGTTATGATGATGTGCGTGGCTTCGGCGATTTGTGTGTTTGCGGATTTCGTCACGCTGTTGAGATGGCCGAGCATGTCGTTTTTATCAGCACGGCTGACGTCAGAATGCGCATCAAAGCAATGCCAGCGCTCATTATGGAAGAAAATGTCCTTTTCGGTAAAAGTTTTTTTATCGATGGCATAGCCAATGAATTTCTCAATCGCCAGCGGATGAAAAAGAATCCCAAACGGATTGGCGGTATTCCTGAATTTGAAATACTCGAATTTCTCTGACATATTGACTGCAAAACAAGAACCGAGCAATACCACTTTGGAATGGTAATCAATCGGGCGATTGCTTTTCGGAATCGGTATCGGGGTACTGAACTGCATAAAAAAACCTCAAGAAAATTGAGGCTTAAATATACGCAATTAAGATTGGGATTACCAACCGGATTTCAAGCGTTGGCAAATTGGATTATTCATAGAAAAACTCTACCGTCATCTGAATTATAAGTATACGCTGTGGAGAAATCTACATCAGAGGTAGATTGGTCAAGTGTGATGTTGTGTAAAAAACCTCCAGCTGCAAAGTCAAGCATTAAATAACTCGTCATTCTATTATTATTGTCATAAGTGAATTTATCGGTTTGGAAAGTAGTCCCGCCTAATTTGTAGTCAATTTGGGGTTTCAAAATCCATGAAGACATGAACCTGAAGCCCTTTTATAATTTTGCGAAATTTATTTCACGAAATCTTTGGCTTTTTCTAAAATCTCATCAATACCTCCCGAATCTACGCCACTGCCTGATGCAAAAAATGGTTGTCCGCCACCATTCCCGCCTACATATTGTCCCAATTCTTTAATGATGTTATTGGCATTCAAATTATCTGACACTAAATTCTTTGAAATATAGCAAGAATAATAAGGCTTACCTTCGTCAACCGAAGCTAAAAATACGAAAGAATTACTGTGTGTGCTTCCTGTAGCCTGTGTAACTTCCTTGATTAAATTTGCCTTCAGGTCTACTTTTTTAATTAGAATATTCATAGAATTGTACTGATGGAAATCATTGTCCAATTGATTTTTTAACATATTGACTTTTTCCTTATTTAAGGATTCCATTTCTTTTTTTAGTCTGGAAAATTCATTTTGCAGATTTGTCAATACTTTAATAGGATCTTGCGGATTTTTCAAAATAGCCTTCATTTCGACTACCAAATTTTCCTGATTGGTGTAATATTTCTTTACAGCATCGCCAGTAATTGCTTCAATTCTTCGGATACCTGCAGCAACTGCACCTTCACTAATAATTTTAAAACTCCAAATATCCGCAGTATTTTTAACGTGAATACCGCCGCACAATTCCATGCTGTCACCGAATTTAATCGCACGGACACTATCTCCATATTTTTCCCCGAATAATGCCATCGCGCCTTCTGAAACAGCTTGTGCAAACGGAATATTTCTTCTTTCCTGCAAAGGCAAATGTTCATGAATTCTCTCATTTACAAAATCTTCAACTTCCTTTAATTGTTCGTCGGTGACTTTTGCAAAATGCGAGAAGTCAAAACGCAAATAATCAGGATTGACAAGCGATCCTTTCTGTTCAACATGTTTGCCCAAAATCGTACGCAAAGCCAAATGCATTAAATGTGTGGCGGAGTGATTTTTTGCAGTATCCGCCCTGAATACTTCATTGACTTTTGCAATAAATTTTCCGTGCACGTTATTTGGCAGTGATTCCGTAAAATGCAGGATCAAATTGTTTTCCTTTTTAGTATCAAGTACCATTATCGACTGATCTTCCCACATCAATAAACCTTTGTCGCCAACCTGGCCGCCGCCTTCGGGATAGAATGGCGTATGGTCTAAAACGATTTGGTATAATTTCCCGTCTTTCTTCGAGTCGACTTTGCGGTAACGCATGATCTTGACTTCGTTGACCAACAAATCATAACCGACAAAAGGTTCTTCACTGTTTTCGGCCAATATCGTCCAGTCGTCCGTCGACACTTCCGAAGCGGCGCGCGAGCGTGTTTTTTGCTCGAACATCGCTTTTTCGAATCCTTCAATATCAACTGTGAATCCATTTTCCTTAGCAATCAATTCAGTCAAATCTAAAGGAAATCCATACGTATCATAAAGTTCAAATGCGAGATTTCCGCTTATTAGTTTTTCTGTATTTGGATTTTGCTTTATTAATTCCTCAATTAATCCAATGTGATAATTAATTTGGTTAATTCCATTGTCAATCGTCCTTAAAAACGAACTTTCCTCTTCCCGAATCACGTTCATCACGAGATTTTTCTGTGAACGGATTTCAGGAAATTGCCCGCCCATTTGTTCACTCAGCACTTCAACCAATTGGTAAATGAAGGCTTCTTTCGTATTCAAAAAGGTAAATCCATAACGGATCGCTCGGCGCAGAATCCTGCGGATGACATAACCGGCGCCTGTGTTCGACGGCAACTGTCCGTCTGCAATCGCGAAAGCCACGGCACGCACGTGGTCGGCGATGACACGAATCGCGATGTTGATTTTCTCTTCGTCTTCGTCCTTTGCTTTTATCGTATATTTTGCATTCGTAATGCTTTCAATCTTGTTGATGATCGGCGTGAAAACATCGGTATCGTAATTCGATTGGACACCTTGCAACACCATGCACAAACGCTCGAAACCCATTCCGGTATCGACGTGTTGTGCAGGCAATTTCTCTAGTGAACCGTCGGCTTTGCGGTTGAATTCCATGAACACGTTGTTCCAGATTTCTACGACTTGCGGATGGTCGGCGTTGACGAGTTCCTTTCCGTCCTGTTTTGCTTTTTCCGCCAATGAACGAATATCGACGTGGATTTCAGAACACGGCCCGCACGGACCTTGGTCGCCCATTTCCCAGAAATTATCTTTTTTATTTCCAAGCAAAATGCGGTCTTCAGCAATCAGGGTTTTCCAGATGTCGAATGCTTCCTGGTCGAATGGCACGTTTTCTTCTTCGCTGCCTTCAAACACGGTGACGTATAGAATATTCTTGTCGATTTTGTAGACTTCGGTCAATAGTTCCCATGCCCAATGAATCGCTTCTTTCTTGAAATAATCGCCAAAAGACCAATTGCCGAGCATTTCGAACATCGTATGATGATAGGTATCGATGCCGACTTCTTCCAAATCATTGTGTTTCCCAGAAACGCGCAGGCATTTTTGCGTATCGGCGATGCGCTTGCTTTTTGGCGTGCCGTTGCCGAGGAAATACTCCTTGAACTGGGCCATACCCGAATTGTTGAACATCAGCGTTGGATCGTCTTTGAGTACGATTGGCGCCGATGGCACGATCAAATGCCCTTTTGATTGGAAAAAATCGAGGAATTGCTTCCTTATGTCTTGTGACTTCATTGTGAGTTGAAATTGCTTCGCCTGTTCGCTAGCGCTCTGGTTGCCCCGGATGGCAGTGGAAAGCTTCGCGGTTTTAAAAGCCTGTTTTCCCCGATTTGCGGAAGCGACCAAAGGAAGCTTTTGCGAAGCGTTGGAAAACGGCTTTTAAAACGAGAACTTGCAACGGACAGCCGGAACAGGCACTAATATTCTAAATAAATTATAAATCGCCTTAAAGAGTGAAACATTTTATTAAATTTGTTGGACTCCTGTTTGGCAATGGCAAAAATAGGACATTTTAAAATAATGAAGAAGGTAAAATATTATTACGACCCGGAAAGTTTGGCGTACCGGAAAATCAAGCAGAAAAAAAGGACGAAATTTGCCTATGCCGCGCTATTTTTGGTGGCTTCGGCGCTGTTTGGCTTTTTGGGATTCGTGCTTGTTTTGAACACTTCCTTTTTTGAAACCCCAAAAGACCGATTGTTGACGCGTGAAATTTCGAACATGAAATTGCGTTATGACCTTTTGAACAAAAAAATGGACCAGGTCGATGAAGTCATAGGCAATTTAGAAGACCGCGACAACAATTTATACCGTACCTATTTCAATGCCGATCCGATTCCTGCAGCCCAGCGCAAAGCCGGATTTGGCGGTGTGAACAGATATAAGGAATTAGAAGGTTACGACAATTCGGAACTCGTGATCAATACGACAAAACGCGTCGATATTTTGTCGAAAGAACTCGTAATCCAATCGAAATCGCTTGATGAGATTTTGAAACTGGCGAAGGCAAAAAGCAAATTACTGGCTGCGATTCCGGCGATACAGCCGATACGGAATGAGAATTTGCGGCAAATGGCATCGGGTTTCGGATACCGAAGCGATCCGTTTACGAAAGTCAGGAAATTCCACGCCGGAATGGATTTTTCAGCCAAAACAGGTACGCCGATTTTTGCGACCGGCGATGGCGTTGTGGCGCGAGCCGATGCGACGGCTTCAGGTTATGGAAACCACATTGTCATTCGACATGGCTTTGGATATGAAACTTTATACGGACATTTGAGCAAGTATAAAGTCCACGCCGGACAACATGTCAAACGCGGCGATGTCATCGGATATGTTGGCAGCACCGGCCGCTCGGAAGCGCCGCACTGCCATTATGAAGTCCACAAAAACGGCGCGGTCGTCAACCCGTTGAATTTCTATTACGGAAATATTTCAGCTGCGGAATACGTCGCCATTTCAAAATTAGCCAACCAGGAAAACCAATCTTTAGATTAATGCATATAGAATTATCACCAGACAAAAGATATTACAGCATTGGCGAACTCGCTAAGGCTTTCGACGTGAATGCGTCGCTGATCCGTTTCTGGGACAAGGAATTCGACATCCTGAAACCCAAGAAAAACGCGAAAGGCAACCGGATGTTTACACCAGAAGACGTGAAAAACCTGCAACTGATTTACCATTTGGTGAAAGAACGCGGATTCACATTGGAAGGCGCGAAAACACATTTGAAAGAAGGCCAGAAAAAAACGCTCGATAAGTTTGAGATCATCAGCAAACTCGAAGGCATCAAAGCGCAACTGACGAATATTAAAAACCAATTATAACCGATTTATAACCTTAGTAACAAAACTTAAATTAAAACAAAATGAGAAAATTTTTGCCTTGGATTATCGTAGCCGGAGTCGTCCTTATAATTATTTTTTGGGCGATGGGCATCCAGAACAAAGCATTGGCTTTTAACCAGGCCATGGGAAAAGAATGGGGAAATGTTGACGCTTCCTACCAAAGACGAAATGACCTGATCGGAAATCTGGTCAACACTGTAAAAGGCGCTGCCGATTTCGAAAAATCAACATTGACTGCTGTCATCGAAGCACGTGCGAAAGCCACTGCGGTAACAGTTGACCCGTCAAACATCACTCCTGAGCAACTGGCACAGTTCCAAAGTGCGCAATCAGGTGTTTCTTCAACATTGTCGAGGCTATTGGTGTCGGTTGAAAGATATCCTGAACTGAAAGCCAACGCAAACTTCCTGAAATTACAGGACGAATTGGCCAGCACCGAAAACCAGATCCTGACTGCAAGGACGCGTTTCAACGAATCCGTACAGGCTTACAATGGCTATGTGCTTTCGATACCACAAAAATGGTTCTTGAGCTATCCTGAAAAACCATATTTCAAATCGGTTGAAGGCGCAGACAAACCTGTAGAGGTCAAATTCTAAAACAAAACACATGTCGAAAGTCGAGAATTTTCTGACCACCGAAGAAGAACAGCAGATTGTTGAAGCGATTCGCATGGCTGAAAAAGAAACTTCCGGCGAAATCCGTGTCCATATTGAAAAAACAACTTCCGGCGTCGCGTTTGACCGTGCGCTGGAAGTTTTTCATTTGCTGAAAATGGACGAAACCAAACTCAAGAACGGCGTGCTGATTTACCTTGCGGTCGAAGACAAAGCTTTTGTCATTTGCGGCGATAAAGGCATTGACGATGTCGTGTCAGATGATTTCTGGGATACGACGAAAGACATTATGGCTTCGCATTTCAAGAACGGCGATTTCAAGCAGGGATTGATTGCCGGCATTGCCATGGCAGGCGCGCAATTGCAAAAACATTTCCCTTGCGAAGACGACGACACGGATGAATTATCCAATGAAATTTCTAATGGATAAAACCAACAAAATGAACAAGACTTCCCTGAAACTGCTCTTCTGCCTGTTTTGTATACAAACAGGTTTTGCGCAATTTACCATTCCGAAAAAGCCCGATTTCCAGACCAGCGTTTACGATTACGCAAAACTGCTGAATGATTCCAAGAAAACGGCATTGGAAGAAAAACTGATCCGGTATTCCGATTCAACCTCAACTCAGATTGTCATTGCGACTGTCCCGACAATCAACGGCGAAGACATCGGCATCCTGACACCAAAATGGGCACAGGAATGGGGGATCGGCCAAGCCAAAGAAGACAACGGCGTTTTTATCCTCGTGGCCGAACAGGAACACAAAATATGGATTTCCCCTGGTTATGGCGTCGAAGACAAACTGACTGCGGGCATTACCGGCGAACTCGTGCGGAACATCATCATTCCCGAATTTAAGGCCGGAAGCTACTACAACGGACTTGACAAAGGCGCAGACGCGATTTTTGATGTGCTCAAAGGCAAATACAAAGGCACGCGAAAGGCAAGCGGCGGAAAAGGATTTCCTGCAGCGCCATTCATCATCATCATAATCATTATCATCATCCTGATTTCACGAGGCAGGCGCGGCGGAAATCCTTTTCCGCCGCT
>DATHKH010000017.1:0-21256 GCA_035286325.1 Flavobacterium sp. | reverse complement strand
TCCCAATGAGGTTAAAATCATCGTTAGCCGCGACATTTCCGCTTAATGACAAGGTTTCCGGAACAACGCCATTATTGACATTCCCATTGAAAGACACAGTCGTTGCCGCACCGGTATATCCGGCCGTTGGCATCATAACTGCATAACCTCTTCCCGGATCCATTGTAGTTCCTGTACCAATCTGCTGCCAATCGTTCTGGTTGTCATCAAATCCGTCTAAATCGCCATCGGAAAAACTCGCCGTATCGAATAAAAAGGCGTAATCGGTTCGCCATCCGATAAAAGTCGCACCGATTGTTGCGCTGGTCACAGGCGAAGACCAATACGTATAATCATAAAGGTTGTATGAAGTTGTTGTCCTTTTAATGGTATAATTACCCGTACCGGTATTTGAAGCGGTGTCATTGCTTTGGATCAGGCTGCCGTTGCTTTCTATGGTAACGGTACTATTGTTTTCAATGTCGCTTTGGATGTCCAGGTATTGATTGGCATTGACTGTAACAGGCGCGTTGATTTGGCAGCTGCACGCATTAATGTTCCCCGATGCCGTATTGTATGCGGAATTGATGATTGCAAAAACCGAAGCCGTAGGTGCGCTTGGCGTCCAAGAACCTGAAAACCATGTTGAAACCGCTGGTTTTTTTCCTTCAAATTTTACGTTTTCAAGCACCCATAATTCGTCAGAGCGGTCAATTGTCAGCACTATTTTGAGCCTTAACTGGGCCGAATTTGGAATATCCGACAGGGAGATATTTCGTGGCCCGATATTAATGGAACCCGTTGGTGCCTGAAAGATTCCCGGAGAATTATTCCCGTCATAATTTGCTGTTGCCGAGCCTGTGGATGTACTGACATTCCATATGGAATTACTTTTCCCGGACATCTCCATTTCAGAAGACCAGGTTATTCCACTATTCGTACTGATATAAACCGTCACTTTGTCGCCTACGTCAAGCCCCTGGATATCTGTAGTTGCATAAGCACCAAGTTGGAAATTCAGGCTGACTTCCGAATAGGTCGAAGCGTCAACAGTATCAAAAATAAGGGTTGTGTTTTTGGATGTATTGGCGACATTTCCGGGAATCTGGAAACTTCGCGCGCCAATAAACTTATTGGAATCTGCGGTATGGATTTCACCTCTTGCCTGACCGCCGCCGACAAAAATAGTTCCTGCGCCTGCATCTTGTGTTGGCGTATAAAGCATTACAGGCGTTGCCGGAGCCGCTTCAAAATCCTGCTGCCCGATTGTCTGGATCACATTTAAGGCACATGGCGTATAAGTCACGCCATTTCCTTCTATCGCAAAAGTATAACTTGGCTCGTCACCATCGTTATTGGCAATTGTTATCAGTGCCGTTCTCGCGCCAACAACTGATGGGTCAAAAGTAATATTCACAGCAGTACTTCCGCTGGCAGCAATACTAAAAGGCGTTGCGGTGGTGCTGATGGTAAAGTCGGCCGAACCAGCACCCGATTTTGTAATTGATGTAATGTTTAGGCTCGCATCACCGACATTGGCAATTGTAAATGTCCGCATGATAGAACCTGTCGTGACATTCACATTCCCAAAATCGGTAAAGTTCGAAGTGCTCGGTGTCAAGCTTCCAGATGCAATCGAAGTCGCATTTCCAACGACATTGATTTCCGGGCCCTGGCCTGTTCCTTCAATATTAAAAAGATAAGGATTTTCATCTGTATCATCATTCCCAATGGAGACAATGGCTGTCCTCAAGCCCGTAGCCGACGGTGTGAAAGTGATGCTGAATGAAAGCGTTCCTCCGGGCAAAATAATCCCAGGCGTTCCTGTAATATTGAAATCTCCGGGATTGGCGCTCGCGAGATCAAATCCAAAACTTGTAATATTGAGATTGATATTTCCTGTATTTTCAATGGTGTAATTTTTTGTCCCTGAAGTAGTGGCGACGAGTTGTATGGCAAATTTAGTATCATATACTGGCGCAACTACACTGTTATTTGGAATACTGCTACCCGTTGCAACACTTTTGACATTGATTTCATTTGCCGGTAGCGCACCAATTCCTGTAAAGTTGATGACATACGGAACCTCATCCGGATCATTAGTCGTAAAGGAAATTTTGCCCGTATAACTGGTTGCAGCAATCGGTGAAAAACGGATGGTGAAAGTTCTGGTTGCGTTTGGTGCCAACGAAGCTGTTGAAAATCCGGGAAGAAGGCTGTAGGCCGTACCCAATGTGTTTGTTAGAACCGGAAGTGAAAAAGTCAGATTTTGCTGTCCGACATTCTTGATTGTAAAAATGACATCGGTGTTTGTTCCGATGGCCTTTGTACCAAAATCGTAAAGGCTTCCTGTAGCATAGTTTGCTGGCGTCGGGTCTGTGATGTAAAGATCTCCTGCGCGGAAACCTTTTGTAATATGGTTTGTGGCCGGTAATGCTGTAATGCCACCAATGGTCAATGTGTTCGTTCCACCGGGAGCGCCGCCATTTGACCAGTTCGAGCCGTCCCATTGGTTGGATTGGCAGAGTGCTTCAGTTCCATTTACATCCGTAGCATAATAATCAGCTGTTAGACTATAATTTGTTGGCGTAATTGCCGACGAAGTCATATCCCAATATCTTGTAATAAAATGGACAGGAGCGTCTAAGTTCGGTTCCTTAATATCATTTACGGCGAACCCGGCATAACCGGCATAACTGCCCCCCGTAAAAGTTGCCGTTATCGGCGAATATTCTGAACCATTGGCAGAAGCAGCACTATCGCCTATCGGAAATACGAAACTTGCCGCCGAAAGAAAGTTTTTTCTTAATGAAGCATTGCTGCCGTTCGCGACATCCGCAATGATATAGTTATTAGCCGAGGCGCCCGAAATTGCTCCCGAATTTCCAATTGTCATAGGATTATTTCCCAAATCCACAATCCCGTTTGTCAATGCAAGCGAAGTACTTACCGTTAATGGCGAACCCAAAACACATCCAATGGCACCGGCAGTTCTGTTGACGATAAAAGTTCCCAAATTTTGTGAGCCTGCAGTAAACCTGATAGTTCCAATACTTCCTGTTCCCAGTAAAGTCAGGTTAGAAATCGTGCCTCCGCTGAAAGTTCCTAAACCCGAAATGGCATTAGCTACACCAGCGGTTCCTAAAGTGACGGTAATTCCCGTAGCGATGGAAAAAATATCCGAACTGCTGTTAAAGCTGATGACATTCCCGCCCAAAGGCGCAGAAACCAACAGCGCTCCTGTAGAAGCGGAAACTGTGCGGCTTCCTGTACTATCAAATACGATGTAAGGGATTGTAAGTGGCGAAAGCGAAATGATGGTTTGTGTACCGCTTGCTTTTGAAAAGTAAACGGCCCTGTTATTTCCGTTAAAAGTTCCAACAGTGTTGGTAAAGTTTCCATACAATTTTAAATCATCCCCGGCAGTATTGCCCAAAATAAAAGTTCCGCCATTGCTGAGATTTCCGCCTACCGTAAGCGTTCCTCCCGATGTGCCGCCACCATAACTCATGTCAAATGTACTGCTTGGTGCAATGGTCAGGTTGCCGTTCATGGCTTTAGCCAATGGCGTTCCATTATTATAGTTTAGCGTGGTTAAGGCCGATACGTTGACATTATTCGGATATCCAGGCGTTACCCCAATCGTCCCGACACCCAGCGCACTCCATTCAAATCCACGTCCATAAGTAGCTAAGGCGCTGTAATCCAGCGTAGAAGCAGGCCCGTAAAGCGGCGCATTGCTAAAAAAACCGTTCGCATTAACATGACATGTACCATTGATCGTAAGGGCAGAAGTTGGCATAGTAATACCGCCGCCCATATTAAGATCTCCGGCAATAGTCCTTACCATACCTGCATTGATCGTAATCCCTGCGCTGTTAAGCACTTTCACATTGTATGGACTATTTGAGACTGGCCAATAAGCATCCAGATTATTTATCCCATAATTGCTCGTGCTGTTGAAAGAAAGTGTGCTTGCCGTTCCGCTATAAATAAAATTATTCCCTGTAGCCCAAGCTCCGGTATTGATTTGGAACGTTCCATTGATGGTGGTGACGCCGTTATTGGTATAAGTGACATTGCTTTCTATCAGCGTTCCGGAAGTGCTTACGGTTGTTGTGGTTCCTGCATCCCTGGTTTGCCCGGTAGCATCAGTCACGGTGTGGTTGATGACGACATTATCAGTACTGACTGGAATCACGCCGCCAATCCAGGTTGTGGTATTATTCCATGGCCCGTTTTGGAATGAAGTGATTCCTGTTGGCGCCAACGTAGCCGTTAAACTTACATTGTCAATTCCAACGCCTTGTGAATTTGTACCTGTGGTATTGAAATTCCATCGCAAATACAAATTGCCGCCGTTTGCGACATTGATTCCTATAAGGGTGACTGTTTTGCTAACTACTGTTCCGGTTGTAAAATCATAAACGTTTGCTCCCGTGGCGAATGCGCCACTATCGCCTGCAGTCCGTGCTGTCCAGGTTGTGCCGTCGGTTGATGTGAAAAATGTAACAGCACATGTAGCAGCATTTACCCTATATCGCTCATAATCAAATGTTATGGACAAATCATTAATCTGTACGCCTGATGTGTTTTGGTAATAGGCCATAATCGAATTCGGGCTGGCATAACTCCCAGAAGTCATAAACCCCAATGCCCGGTCAGTTGTGGCAGTGCCATTTCCCCAATTGTATCGGCCACCGGTGGCCGGCGCTCCGCTGCTGGCAGCCAGATTAGTGGCCGTAAAATTCCCGCCATTCGCATAAGTCGGCGCTGCATCGCCCGCAGGAGACATTTTCCAGTTTGGCGGCAAACTCGCCGTAGCCGATGTGCCCATGACATCAAAATTTTGTATCACCGGCGTGGCATTTGGAATTAAGATTTGTGCAGAAACCGTCCCTGTGGCAAAAAAGCCGATTGCCAATAAAAGGCCTAAAAAATGTATCTTTTGTAAAGTTCTAAATCTCATGTGATATGCTGTAAATTAGGACATTAAGAATCGCAATTCCGAACCTGCAAATTTATAC
Source organism: Flavobacterium sp. (assembly GCA_035286325.1). GTDB lineage: Bacteria > Bacteroidota > Bacteroidia > Flavobacteriales > Flavobacteriaceae > Flavobacterium. The sequence goes on along the minus strand of DATHKH010000017.1, from coordinate 16,250 downwards.
TTAATTTGCTTTATTTCAATACTTTTGCACTACTAAATTATCAACTTTTTGGTTCACTCAAACGTTTTCGTATGCAAAATCCGCTGACCTTATCTGAAATAAAAAGCAAATTGGAGCATTATTGCGCTTATCAGGAGCGTTGCCATAGCGAAGTGGTTTCAAAATTATATGATTTGGGCGCGAATGCCGCAGAACGGGACGAAGTAATCGTATACCTCATCGCACAGAATTTCCTGAATGAGGAACGTTTTGCCTGCAGCTTCGCACGTGGGAAACACCGCATCAAACATTGGGGGAAAATACGTATCGTCAATGAGCTGAAATTCCGGCATATTTCACAATACAATATCAATACGGCATTAAAAGAAATCACTCCCCAAGAATATGCCGCGACTTTCCATTCACTCGCCGAACGCCATTGGGAAAACCTGGCGGAAACAAATGTGTTGAAAAAACGAAAAAAGTTTTGCGACTTCCTATTGCGCAAAGGCTATGAAAGCCCGTTGGTTTATGAAAAGGCGAAAGAATTGGAATCCGACAAATAACCATACTGCAAAGCCGCTACAACCGGAACGTGCAACAGCCGTTTTGAATTGCATTTCACCGACATGATTCTTTTGGGAACATACCAGCCTTGTTGTTGCCGATAAAGACATTTCCATCATTAAAAGTGGGAAACATATTTCCGTGAAAAACGGCAGCCAAACGATTGAATCTATTAAAGTGTTTGATTTGGCCGGAAGATTGGTCTACTCGAAAAAGACGTTGGTGCCAACACATTCAATACAACCGACCTGAATTGTGACACAAATCTAGATTGTAAGAGTCCCGCTTGACACCGGCAAAACCATTACCAAAAAGATATTGATGAATTAATTTTAAATTGTTTTTGTTTTGACACTAAAACCCCGCAAATTATTACGGTATTTTTTAATATATTGAGCTAAAAAACTGCTTTCTAAGGCATTAGCTTTTATTTTTGCTGTAAGATATTTCCTGATGTTTAAAAAAATTGTAAAATTTTTGTTGGCTAAAAACATTTTTTTTCAAAATCTCAATTTGTTGATTTTAAAACAATTGCAATTTTTCGATGTAATTCGTCGGTGCTTTTTATTGTAGGAAAAAATATATCAAAACAATAAAATTGTGCTCTTAATCGGATATTATATACATTTGAACAGAATTATGCCCTAATTCTCAGATCACAAATTGTTATTAATGCCCAGATTACAATTTTATTATGAAAAGAACCTACTCTTATGCCCTGTCGCATCTATTATGCGGCATAAAAAACTATGGCCGGAACATCCGGACTTCTAAAATAGTTTACTTAGGTATTGTTGCATTTGCACTGACCATTTCATCCAATCTCCAAGCCCAATGCCCAACACCTGATGGTGACCAAGTGACATATGGCACGAACAATTGGACCGGATATGTTTATTTTCCAACCTCAAATACGGAAAACCCGCCATCAAGTCCTTTTTCGGCAAACTATGCCGGTTATTTGACAACGACACCCAATTTTGTCCAGGATTATGGCGAAAATGCGATTGCCGGACCGCACATTTGTGGCAGTTCCGCCGATAATGTCGCCATCCGTTACCTGATGACAAAAGACTATTCCGACGGAAATTATACGTTTACGGTTGGCGGCAATGACGGATACCGATTAAGCGTCGACGGTGGCGCAACATACCTTATTTCAAACTGGACCGATCATGTTTACGAAACGTCTACCGAAACCGTTTACCTCAGCGGTACGGTTTACCTGGTATTGGAATATTATGAAAATGACGGCGCTGCTAAAGTGTCTTTCTCTGATGATTCATGTACGGAAATTTCGACAGCGCCAACATCAATAACCGGAGTAGCGACAATTTGTTCCGGAGCATCAACAACGCTTACGGCGGCTGGCGGCGATGAAGCAGCTGGCGTGACTTACGAATGGGGTTACGGAACAACAGCCGGATACGATGTCATCGATGATGAAACTGGCCCATCAATAACCATAAGTGCGACCGAAACCAAAACCATCTGGGTACGCCGCATCGATGCCGGCGCCTGTGGCAATACAACCGCTGCGGCATTTGTTACGGTTACCGTACAAACACCATCAACTGCGCCAACTGTAATAACCGGCAGTGCCAACATTTGCATTGGCGAAAGCATCATTCTGACAGCTGATGGAAGTCCGACAACCGGTTCAGAATACGAATGGGGAAATGGATCTACGGCGGGTGATAATGTATTCGAAGGACAAACAGACACAACCCTGACAGTAACGCCATCAGTCGATACCATTTATTGGGTAAGAATTATAAATGAATCTTGTGGGACAACAACTGATGCGGTTTTCAAAGCCGTAACTGTCAGTCCGGAAACCGAGGAAGGAACGTTAAGTTCCGCCAGCAGTGTCATTTGCAAAAACACGAAGCCCGGCGACATTGTGCTTTCAGACAACGTTGGAAGCATCCTTAAATGGCAATCGGCCGAAGATGAGGTGTTTACAACAGATGTCTCCGATATCGTTTCCACATCTTCAACATTAACGGGAAATGATATTGGTACTCTTTCGGCGACACGCTATTTCAGGGCTGTGGTCCAAAGCGGAAGTTGTACCGTCAAATATACCGAGCCTGTAGAAATCATTGTTCCGGCGCCATTGACTTACAGCGGAACATGGGACGGAATTCCAGATGCCACGACACCAGTAATTATTACGGAAGACCTGATGCTCACTACCGATTTGAATGTGTGCAATTGCCAGGTTACCAACGGTGCCAAATTGACCATTCCTACAGGCATTTCATTAATTATCGAAACCGATCTTACCGTAGATGTTTTGGCGGATATCGTTGTGGAAGACAAAGGCACTATCCTTCAAGCGGACGAAACTGCCGTCAATGTTGGAGACATTACTTTTAAGGCCAGCACGTCCACAATGAAACAATATGATTACAATTATTGGTCATCGCCGGTTTCCGGATGGACTTTTCAGGAGCTTTCACCAGATACATTGTCTGACAAATATTTCAGCTATAATCCGCTGATCAATAATTGGGAGATGCAAAACGGAACTGATATCATGGAACCAGGAATCGGATACATCATTCGCGCACCACAAGGTTGGAGCCAATCCAATGCTACAGATGGCGTTTATACAGGGATTTTTAGGGGCGTACCAAATTCAGGAACGATTTCCGCAACCATAGAAAAAGGCGCCGACGTCTATAACCTCATCGGCAATCCATATCCATCGGCAATCGACCTCGATTTGTTCCTTACCGATCCTGACAATGCCAATGTCATTAGCGGGACTGTTTATTTGTGGACACACAATACGGCAATCAGCAACCTAATCGAAGGTGACGCAAATTATAATTATACCCGCGATGATTATGCCAAATACAATATTACAGGCGGCGTCAGGACAGCTACAGAAGCGTTGTCTGGCGGCACGCGCCCAACCGGAAAATTGGCCGCAGCCGAAGGGTTTTTCATAGAAGCCAACACCGATTTGCCTTTAGGAACTTACGCAGCGCAATTCAGGAATTCGATGCGGATTGCAAATACATCCAGCTTTGAATCCCGGACTTCAGCCATTACTACGACACCTGCTCCAATTGAAAAAAACAGGATTTGGATCAGCATGGGGAATTCCGAAGGCGCTTACGACGAAACATTATTGGGCTACATTTCTGGCGCTACCAATGGCATTGACAGGATTTATGACGGCACTATATTTCCGGGGGGAAATGTCATCAGCATCTATTCCATCCTTGGCAGCAGCAACCTCGCTATTCAGGGACGCGCTTTGCCGTTCGACCAGAACGAGGCAATCCCGCTGGGTTATACGACAACGCTTGCCGGGACTTTCACGATCAAATTGAGTGATTTTGACGGATTGTTTGAAGGACAAAATGTATATCTGTTGGATAAAAACACGGAAACCTTACAACAACTTACTGCCTCAGGCTACACTTTCATGACCCAAACCGGAACATTCGACAACCGTTTCGAACTCCGTTTCACCAATGCATTGCTGGCTGTGAACCAAGTCGATGCAAACAATAGCATGATTGCGATAAAAAGCGGAAAGGAAATCTCAGTGAAGACATTAAGCACGGCCATTCGTTCTGTTGAAATCTTTGACCTGACCGGCAGGAAATTGTATGCGAAGAACAACATCAACGCAAATGAATTTTCGACTTCAGGAATGAACACGACGCAACAGATGCTGCTTGTAAAAGTCACTTTGGAGAATAATATCGTGGCAACAACAAAAATAATGATGTAAACAAAATCCACAATTATTAAACGCCCCGCAAAATTGTGGGGCTTTTTTTATGGTTTTGAAAGCAAGATGCTGACGGCATTTCCGCCAAATCCGACCGCATTGACCAATATCTTTTTTATCGGCTTTTGCTGGTTTGGCCTTCCGGCAAACGGCACTCCGATAAATTTCTGGTGCCGCATCATCAATAGCGCCATTTCAATGTTCAGCATTCCGGAAGCGCCGAAAGTATGTCCGATTTTCCATTTGTTTGTCGTTAATAATGGTAACTTCTCACTGAATATGTTCTGTATTGCCTTGTATTCCGATTTGTCGCCGGCTATTGTTCCCGGCGCATGCATGACGATGACATCGATTTCTGAAAGTGGCGTATTTCCCAAAGCCATCAGCATCGATTTCCGCAAACAATCCGCTTCGGCAGAAATGGAAGTCGAATGTTCGAGTATTTCCGTCGCGTAACCGATGCCTTCCACATAAGCCAAAGCATTTTCTTTTTCACCAATCTCAAGGCAGCATACCGATGCGCCTTCGCCTAAAATCATCGTGTTTTGCTTCTTGTCCAAATCCAATGCACGGCATGGAAATTCATCATTTTCGCGTGCATAAATTTTCATCGCCTGCATTTGCGCGATGGTAAATACGGTCAATGGCGATTCGCTTCCGCCAACAAGAAACCGCTCTGCCATTCCCGCCCGAAGCCACGCCACGCCATTCAATAAAGCATGCAGCGCTGTCGAACAGGTAATGGAATGTGAAATTTCCGGACCGTCATTTTGCAAATCATGCGCAACCCATGAGGAGATATTGCCGAGTGTCGTTGTAGGCGAAGTCAGCGTATTGGCTTTGCCCGAATTTAGAAAATCGATATGGTGTTTTTCGAATAATTCGGTGGCGCCGCGTGACGAACCGATATTGATCCCAAAAGTGTCTTTCTCTTCCCAGCCCGCTTTCAGAACGGCTTCGCGTGAAGCCGCCATCGCAAACAATACGGAATTGTCGAGCGATTTGTATTTGTGGTCCGATTCCCTTAAAAACGACACTACGGCTTGCGATTTCTCGTCAAGAACTGCAGCCAGGGCTTTTTGTCCGCCAAAGTCCTTTTCAACAAAAAAATGGTGGTTGGCCAAGTAGTTTGCCCAAATGGTTTCTGGAGTATTTCCTAGTGGAGAAACGGAAGCGATGGATGTAATGGAAATGGTTTTCGGCAAAACGAACATATTTATTGGCAAAAATACGCCAATCCTTAAAAAGGGATGAAACTTTCCGGCTTATTATTTTCCGGAATCGTAATAACACGTCAGCAGTGATTTCAGCTCCGCATTTCCCGACATGACTTTTTGGAATTCCTGCCATGTTTCATTAGGGATGAATTTCTTTAACGGTTGGTCCACGATTGCCATGGCATCCATATTGTCTTTTATGGATTGGTCCCATTCTGCGTAATACCGTAAAATATCATCTGGATAAACGACTTTCCGGTCTGTGCCTTCATCGACGACTTCAAACGGTTCCGATATATTCAGATAGCCGTAATCGTCTGTCAGTTGTTCGCCGGGATGGATGTCGCGCACGGCGATCTCAAAATCATAAGCCGTAGACATGCAGCTGGAATTGAAACTGTGGTTGACGAATTTGGCATTGTCCCAGCACAACACATGGTTTCCGACATTGTTCGTAAAACAGTACGTTTCGAGATATTCCTGCATCAGCGGGGAAAGCTGCGCGGCTTTTTGCGGGGTAAAAACCTGGTCCAACTCATCCTGAACCCAGGTTATGGTTCCTTTCGGAATTAATTTTTTGGCGACAACACCATAACCTATAACGTCATTTATAAACTGAAGTTCCGTATCGGGATGAATCATAAAAGAAAATATTATTTTGATAACCTAAAATTATCCAATTTTTTCTAATGCAGATTCAATGGTTGCATAAATTTTTCTTAATTGTAAGTCGGTGATAATATACGGTGGCAAAATGTAAATGATGTTGCCAACGGGCCGAAGTACAATGCCGTTTTCAATAAAGAAATCGTACAATTTATTGCGAAGGTTTCCGTAATAACTTTCGGGCCCGTCGCTTTTTACTTCCAATGCGAAAATAACGCCAAGCACACGTGTGTCCGACACTTTTGGGTGGCTTGAAATCCGTTCCTGAAACTGCAAATGGGATTTATTGATGCGTAGGATATTTTCCTGCATATCGGCGGTTTGCAGCAATTCGATGCTTGCCAAAGCTGCCGCACATCCTGTTGGGTTGGCCGTAAAAGTATGCCCGTGAAACAATGCCTTATTGATGTCGTCGCTATAAAAACCATCAAAAATGCCCTGCGTAAATGTCGTAATCGCCATCGGAATCGTTCCGCCGGTCAATGCTTTTGAAAGGCACATCATATCGGGCTGCATCGTGAGATAATCGCAGGCGAATGTCTTTCCGGTTTTCCCGAATCCGGTCATGACTTCATCGGCAATTGTGATGACGTTGTTTTCCTTGCAAATGGCAATCAGTTGATCCAATGCCGAAGCGTCATACATCACCATTCCGGCTGCGCCCTGAACCAAAGGCTCAAAGATGAATCCCGCAGCTTTGTGGTTTTTTATGACTGCTGCTAATGCCGTAAAACTCGCTTCTTCATTTCCTTTTACAGGAACCGGAATCCGCACGACATCGATGAACATGCCTTGGAAAGCCTGTGTATAAAGTGAAATTCCACTGGCTGCCATCGCTGCAAAAGTATCGCCGTGAAACGCATTTTCAAAAGCAATGATGGTCGTGCGTTTTTCGCCTTTGTTGTAAAAATACTGCAGCGCCGCTTTAATCGCGACTTCCACAGCGGTCGAGCCGTTATCGGAAAAGAAGATTTTCTTTTGGTTTGAAGGCAGGATTTCCATCAGTTTTTCAGCAACAAGGATTGCCGGTTCATGGGTAAATCCGCCAAACAGGACATGCTCTAAAGTTATCAGCTGTTTATAAATCGCATCGGCAATAACCCGGTTGGAATGCCCAAAAGGATTCACCCACCAGGAAGCGATCGCGTCAATATATTCCTTGCCGTTTTCATCCCAGAGCAAAGCGCCTTCGCCTTTGGCGATCGCAATTGGAGGTTGTGCGGTTTTGTGCTGTGTATAGGGATGCCAAAGGTATTTTTGGTCTCTTTCCTGTAATGTCATTTTTTATAAATTCAGTAAGTTTTCACGAAATAAATCGGCATATTCGGCAATGACATTCTTATCAAAATAAGGTTCAAGCGCAATCCTGCCAATGCATTTAACTCCGGTTTTGCTAAGGATAATTTCTTCCGAAGGTTTGTTCTCATCACCCGAAAAAATAATTCCTGCGATATTGATTTTCCTGTTTTTCAAAGCTTCAACCGTCAATAACGTATGGTTGATGCTTCCGAGATAATGCCTTGAAACTACAATTACTTTGTAGTCTTTTTGGATTAAATCAACAATGGTTTCCAAATCATTTATCGGGACAAAAATACCGCCCGCGCCTTCAATGACAAGGTGGTTTTTGGTTTTAGGCTCGTTTATTTTTTTGATATCGATAACAATATCATCCAATTTTGCAGCAAAATGCGGGCTTGCAGGCGTATTCAACGCATAACTGTTCTCAAAGATTTTGGACTTGCCATTTGAAAGCAGCGATTGTACTTTATGGCTGTCGGAATGGTGCAAATCCCCGGCCTGGATCGGTTTCCAGTAATCGGCTTCGAGCGCTTCAGTTGTGATTGCGGCCGCGATGGTCTTGCCGACATCGGTTGAAATTCCGGTAATGAAAATTTTCATTTGCTTAAGGATTACTGCCGCAAAGATAAGAAGTAACCGCGGATTTCACCTGCTGAAAAACAGGGCATTTCCATTTGTCATTGATAATGCCTAAATTTGTTTAAGGCCAGACGTTTCATTCAAACCATTATTATGAATACCACAAAAGTACCTTCATATATCAAGGCTGTTTACATTTCGCTATTGATCATCATCATTATCTTTTTTATGATTATGGCCAAGCCGATATTGGTTCCGCTGATGGTTTCGGGCTATATCGCGATGCTGATGACTTCCTTTTGCAACCGTTTGGAAAGGCATAAGACTCCGCGTTCACTGGCCGCTTTCATTGCGCTTTTGCTGTGTACGATCGTTATTTCGGCAGTTGTTTATTTTATCATCACCCAATTGCGAAATTTTACTGCCGACCTCGATAATGTTGAGCAAGACTTGAATCGCATGGTGATTTCTGCAAACCAATCGGTCAGGGAAACCGTCGGTATGGATATGGGAATGGGTTATGGATTTGATGCCCAAAAGATGTTGGCATTGGTTCAATCCGAAAAAATGTCTATGTCGAAATTGCTGTCTGTGACCGTCGGGACGATATCGAGTTTGCTGTTGCTTCCGGTTTTTGTTTTTTTCCTGCTGATTTACCGGGATCATTTTGCCGTTTTTGTCACCAAAGTTTTCTCCAACCAGCGCCATAAAATCCTGCAGGAACACATCGTTTCGATCAGGGAAATTGTGCATTCTTATATTTCCGGCGCCGGAAAAGTCATGTTGATTTTGGGTGTCGTCAATACTTGTGTACTTTTTGCGCTTGGCATCAAGCATGCGGTTTTCTTCGGAATGCTGGCGGGATTACTGAATATCATTCCGTATCTCGGTCCGTTTTTAGGTGCGATATTGCCTTTCCTTTTTGCGTTGCTGACCAAGGACAGCCTGTTTTATCCGTTTGCCGTTGTCATCTCATTTACGCTGATCCAGTTCTTGGAAAGCAGTTACCTAACACCAAAGATCACGGGCGCCAATGTCAGCCTGAATGCGTTTGTGACTTTTCTGGGATTGTTGATTGGCGGTACAATTTGGGGCATTGTAGGCATGATTTTAATTATCCCGACGATTGCCATCCTGAAGAAACTGTTTGAACTGAATCCGGCAACCGAACCGTATGCTTATTTATTTGGCGAAGAAGATTCGAAATGGTTCAGCAAAAAACCATAGTTATTTTTCTTCGAATTCAAAACCACACGCGCTGCATTTGTGTTTGTATTTTGCATAAAATGGGAAGACCGTAATTAACAGTGAAAATACAAAAGCAAGGAATGATTTGGAATCATTAATTGTCGTCAGTAAGTCTGTTTCATGACTTCCGCAATTTGGGCAGACAACAGGTTTTCCTGTATTGTCTACTGAAAAACGGCTGATTTGGGAAAATGCTTTTTGTGCCTCACCAAAATTTTCTTTGCGTACAAAAAGCTTTACGCCACCAACGGCATTGCTATACAACGGCATGGAATCGACAATGAAATTATCTTTTATGAATACTTCGATCCCTTCCGATTCGAGCTTCCCTTTGTAAATTAATGCTTCAGAAGAATATTGGGTTTCTGCCAGCAGTATGAATTCTTGGTCTTCCATGGCTAAAAAATGAGGTTTTGAAGTGATTCAAGTACATTGGCAATTTCCTGTGCCGAATTGCAACTGTGCAGGCAGATGCGCAATCGTTCCTGCCCTTCCGGGACTGTTGGCGACAGAATCGCTTTGACGTCAAATCCTTTTGACTGCAATTGTGAGGCGATGTTTTTTACTTTTTCATTCCCGGGAATAATCGCCGACTGGATCGCCGATTTGCTGCGGACGAAAATTTGCCTGATGCCGAGCCTGTTTTTCTCCTGGCTGAAATGCAGGATGTTGTCTCTCAGTTTTTCCAATGATCGGCTGTCGGTTTCCAGCTGTTGGTATGCCGTTAAAATGGAGGCCAATGAATGCGGCGGCAAACCGGTCGTATAAATGAAACTCCGCGCAAAATTGACCAGGTAATCCGACAATTCTTTTGACCCCAAAATCGCGGCGCCATGGCAGCCAAGCCCTTTTCCGAAAGTCATGATTCGGGCGAAAACTTTATTTTGCAATTGCAATTCCTGTACTAAACCGCAGCCTTTTTTGCCAAAAACGCCCAATGCATGCGCTTCATCAACTATTAAAAGGCAATTGTATTTTTGGACCAATGCAGCCATTTGCTCGAGGTTTGGGGAATCGCCATCCATTGAAAAGACGGATTCGGTTGCGATAAAGATTTCGCTTTGATCGGTCTGGTGTTTTTGGATCAGGTTTTCCAAATCTTCGAGGTCGTTGTGGCTGAATTTATAGGATTTGGCGTTTGACAACCTGACGCCGTCGCGGATGGAAGCATGGCACAATTCGTCGAACAAGACAATGTCGCTGCGTTGCGGCACCGAACTGAAAAACCCGACGTTGGCGTCGTAACCGGAATTGAAAACCAAAGCACTTTCGGCATCGTGGAATTTGGCGATGGCATTCTCGGTTTCCGGATATAAACCGTGATTTCCTGAAATGAGCCGCGAACCGGTCGCGCCGTTTGCTGTGATATTTCTGTCGCGCAAAAGCTCATGTGTCTGCTGAAATATGGCTTCGGATCTGGCAAAGCCGAGGTAATCGTTCGAAGAGAAATCAATTAGATTGTGCGTGTCGGACAATTTCCTGAAGGCATTGTTTTGCTTTCTGTCTTCGAGTTTGGCGTTAAGGTTTTCAGGAAACTTCATGGACAAATTTATTGATTTAAAATGGAAAGTTGTTGCGATAGAAAATGAATGTTCTTTTGGATGACAAAAGCCCTAGCCCGGATTGCAGCGTAAATCCTTTTTTTAAGGATCGCCTGTAGCGCAGCGGAAGGCAAATCTCTTAAAAAAAAGATTGCAGCGAAAAGCCGGAAACAGCTGCAAATAAAAAAGCCGAACACTAATGCCCGGCTTTTCTTTATAAATTTAAATAGTGTTAGTCGACCAACACAATCACTTTGTTGTCATTCATTTCAATCGTGCCGGAATTGATGGCCAGCGTGTAGGTATTGTTGTCTACTTTGACAAATTTCGACGCTGATTCTTTATTGATGGCAAAATTGTCGGCGGCAATCTTGATGTGCCCTTCTTTGAGGATGGAAACGATTGGCGCGTGGTGGTTCAATATCTGGAAACTTCCGTCAACGCCAGGCAATGTTACCGAAGTGACAGTTCCTGAGAATAATTTGGCTTCCGGGGAAACAATTTCTAAAGTCATGTTTGATGTATTGAATTATGCTTCTGCCAACATTTTTTCTCCGGCTTCGATAGCGTCTTCGATGGTTCCTTTCAGGTTGAAAGCCGCTTCTGGCAAGTGATCCAATTCGCCGTCGATGATCATGTTAAACCCTTTGATGGTGTCTTTGATATCAACCAAAACGCCTGGAATACCTGTAAATTGCTCGGCAACGTGGAACGGCTGCGACAAGAAACGTTGTACGCGGCGTGCACGTGAAACCGACAATTTATCTTCTTCTGAAAGCTCTTCCATACCCAAAATCGCAATGATATCCTGCAATTGTTTGTATTTCTGAAGAATCTCTTTTACGCGTTGTGCACAGTCGTAGTGCTCAGCACCCAAGATTTCCGGGGTCAAGATCCTTGAAGTCGAATCCAACGGATCCACAGCAGGATAAATACCAAGCTCGGCAATTTTACGCGACAATACAGTTGTCGCATCCAAGTGGGCAAATGTCGTTGCCGGCGCCGGATCCGTTAAGTCATCCGCAGGAACGTAAACCGCCTGTACAGATGTAATGGAACCTTTATTTGTAGAGGTGATACGTTCTTGCATCGCACCCATTTCTGTAGCTAATGTTGGCTGGTAACCTACCGCCGACGGCATACGTCCCAAAAGTGCAGACACTTCTGAACCCGCTTGTGTAAAACGGAAGATGTTGTCTACGAAGAACAATACGTCTTTTCCCTGGTCTGAACCAGCTCCGTCACGGAAATATTCCGCAATTGACAAACCTGACAGGGCTACACGCGCACGCGCTCCTGGTGGCTCATTCATTTGTCCGAATACGAAAGTCGCTTTTGATTCGCGCATTCCCGGTTTGTCGACTTTGGATAAATCCCATCCGCCGGCTTCCATCGAATGCATGAATTCTTCGCCATATTTGATGATACCTGACTCAAGCATCTCACGAAGCAAGTCATTTCCTTCACGTGTTCTTTCACCTACTCCTGCGAATACTGAAAGACCACCGTGGCCTTTTGCAATATTGTTGATCAATTCCTGGATCAATACTGTTTTACCAACACCGGCACCGCCGAACAAACCGATTTTTCCACCTTTGGAATAAGGCTCGATCAAATCGATTACTTTGATACCTGTAAACAATACTTCTGAGGAAGTTGATAAATCTTCGAATCTTGGCGCTGGCCTGTGGATTGAAACGCCGTCGTCGCCAGTTTTAGGCAAATCTCCCAAACCATCGATAGCATCCCCGATTACGTTGAACAAACGTCCGTAGATGTCGGCTCCAATCGGCATTTTGATCGGGTTTCCGGTTCCAACGACTTCATAGCCACGGCTCAATCCGTCAGTTGAATCCATTGAAATTGTACGGACTGTGTTCTCACCGATGTGTGATTGCACTTCCAAGACCAATAAAGTACCGTCTTTTTTAGTGATTTCAAGTGAATCGTAAATTTTTGGAAGTTCAACATTTCCATTGAAAACCACGTCTACTACCGGACCGATGATTTGCGCAACTTTTCCTATTACTTTTGACATTGTATGTGTATTAAATAACTGTTTTTAAAGGCGAAAGGAATTAAACAAGGCTCAATATGACCTTCTTTTTTCCGAGTGCAAAGATAATTTTTTAAAATATAAAATCAATAATTTTTTCATAAAAAAATATCAGAAAATTGCAGGATTGTCTGTATCCTGAAAATTCCAGGGGCAAATGTTTTAGAAACTGGCGGAAAAATAAAAACCACCCCGTAGCGAGATGGTTTTTATTTATATAAGAATTTGCAATTTATGGCACTATGGTCATCGGATATTGTATTTGGTAATCGCCTATGTCGACGCCTTTGAAATTTGAGCCGTAAGTCGCATTAATCGCTTCAAGGAATTTATTGGCAATGTAGGCATAACCTCTTGATGAAGGATGCACGCCGTCAAGCGAAAAAGCACCACCGGTAACATAGGCAGCAGTCATGTGATAATTCCCAAAACGGACACCGCCATTGTATAGTTGGGTCATTAAGGCATTCGCATCCATAAAGGCAAGCCCTTTGGCATCTGCCAGTGATTTGATGGATGTATTATACGCATCAGTAGCTGCTCTGACTTCGGCTACCTCATCTTTCGACAATACCCAACTGTCTGCCAACGGAACCGAAACGCCGTTAACCGCCGCGGGATTTCCGCCAACCAAAGTTCCGATAAAATTCCGTGATGGCAATACCAAAAGGTCTTCTGCAGTCGCCGGCCTGTATGACGGCAATCCCAAACCTGCCAGGTTGGTCAGGTAACTGTCAACGATCACAACCGGATTTGAGCCGGCATGAAAAGAAACGGTCCTGCGCGCTGCTTCAGCTGCTGTAATCAAACCGTTTGACAAAGCGACCTGGAGTCCGCCGTTATATGGCGCATAACCGCCATTCAATTGTGCAGAAGTACTTGCATCCAATGCAACAGGATTGTAAGGCACGGTCCTGAAAAAAGGAATGGTCGTCACATATGGAAGATTGGCCACGACACCTTTGGCGCCATTGGCTGTCAATCCGTCGATCAATCCGCTGTAAACATTCGCGAAAACGCCTGGGTCAGTGATGTCATTCGCGCCATAGGTTGAAGGATCCAGGTTTCCTATTTGGTTCACACCGGTTCCGCCTGAAGTCGCATAAGCCAATACGTCATTGTTTCCAATCCAAAGTGAAAAGAAAGTCGGGCTTTGCGCCAATGCATCGCCTAAAATCGTAGAAGTCGACGAGGATGCAAAACGCGCATAATACGGATTTGCCAATCCCAATGCTACGCCCGCAACGTTTCCATAACCCGGCGCTATCAAATGGAAGCTTTTTGCTCCTGGAACACCCATGTTGTTAAAAGGACCATTCAAATGATTGGTGACTTCAGTAACAGGAGTTCCCGGAACGTTTACCGGTCCAACTCCGTTAAAAAACAGCCTTGTTCCTTGAATCACATTTCCGCCTAACAGCAAACCGCCCAGATTGTCATCGCCTACATAAGGAATCGTAAACGCGCCGCCGCCTGCCAATGCAAACTGCTGGGATAAGATATTTGGATATGAGTTTTCCTGTCCTCTTTTGAAAAGCGCATTATCGCTGAATCCCGATGTCAGGGAATTCCCCAAAGCGACATACTTTGAAAAATCTGCCGTGCCGGCCGTAATTGGCTCTTCGGTTGTTGATCCTTCATCGTCATTATTACATGCTGCAAAACTTAAAGAAAGTAAAAGCAGCCATTTGAAATTTTTTATCATCGTTTCTAATTTTTTGTTATTGCTTTAATTAAGGATTGATAGTGATGGAAGCGAACCACTGCTGCCCGATTTCTCCTGCTCCGATTACCTGGATGTAATCTTCCCCGAATAAATTGGCCGCGCCAAGCTTGAACAGCATTTTCCACTGTGGAATCGCATAATTGATCTGGGCATCGAGAACCGTATTTTCAGGAACCGTTCCATCTGCAAAAGAACCTTGGTACAAATAATCCTTATTATACCGTACGTTGACATTGAATCCGAAATTTTTAAACGCATTCGGGTTTCCGAATGATGCTTTTACCCTGTGCTTTGGCGTGTTGAATCCCGGGACGAAGCTTGGATCTTCAGCCTGGTCGAAATCAAAATCGGCATAGTTATAATTGACGCCCAACTCGAAATTCTTATATACTTTTTTAGACAATCCAACACCAAATCCGACAGAAGTCACTTCCGTTTTTGAGTTGGTATAAATCTGGTAAACCCTTCTGTCACCGTTTTGAATCGCCTGGACGGATTCTGAAGTTGGCGTAACATCAGTCACACTCCCATAATAAGGTGTGATTACCCTGGCCTGATTCAGGAAGTCATTATAGATATTATAGTAACCATTAAGGTCAATGGACAAATCTTTTACGACCGAGCGGTAACCCAATTCAAATGCCTGCACCCTTTCCGGTTTTACAAGACCGATGTCTGCGACCTGAAGAACGGAAACATCTCCACTCGCACTATATGCCTGGACCGAAGCCAGCGTAAAGGAATTGTTGTAAGCCTGAACTCCCGATAAAGTGGCCGTTTCACCAACATCCGGAAGGAGTTGGCCGTTAGGACTTACCGGCAATGTTTCAACATACCTGGTTAAGTTATCTGGCGCTGAACCGATCAAGGCGAAAGGCCCTAAATCAAGTCCGATGTACTGGTCTTGTGTGGTTGGGTTGCGGAAACCGGTTTGGTATGATGCCCTGATGTTGTGTTGCTTGTTGGCGCCTGCCGAATATACGAAGGCAATCCTTGGAGAGACGAAACCGTCAAAATTCTGGCTTTTGTCGTAACGGACAGAACCTGTGAATTTCAATCTTTCCTCTTTCATGAATTTTTTCTGTACTTGTGTGTAAACGCCGTATTCTTCATATTTTATCGGCCCGTCGAAATCTGTAAAGATGGTTCCTTTTGAATCCATTACATATTGTCTCGCAGAACCACCAACCTGTATTTCTGCAATTTTGATCAGTTCCTTGAAATTATAGTTGACATCTGAATGGTATAATTTGGACTCGTCGATGAATTTTGCGCCTTGTGTCAAATCAGGGTTTGAAATGACAGTAGCCAATGCATTGTTATACTCAGGTGAACCAGGTACGAACCTTGCCAACCTTGGACCATTTGGATTTAACGGGTCGATATATGGAGATAATGGCAATCCCGGAGATACGTTATTGTCGGCAAAATTCCTGGCATACGCAGCAGCAGCGTCAGCATTAAGCCCTAAAACGGCGCCTGACAGTTGGTATGCCGTGGCATAATCCGTAAACCAGTTTTTATCTGCTTTTGCCAACCTGTTGACGTTCCATGCCGCAAAACGCATGTCGTAGGAATCACCGGCATTTTCATCTGTCATATAAACCCTGACGAA
>DATHKH010000016.1:0-10661 GCA_035286325.1 Flavobacterium sp. | reverse complement strand
TTTGCAACCGTATGCTTGGTCGTTTGTGCAAAAGTGGTGACAGAAATCAAAAAGGCCAAGACTAAAAAAGAAATGATGCCGCGATTAATTTTCATAGTTTGTTTGTTTAAAATCCTCCAATGTCTCTGGTTTCTAATTTTTTGCCATAATGGTCAATACCTGGCCGATTTGCAATCCTTTTTTCAAAGCGTCTGCATTCTGCGATTTGATGTCGTCGACGGAAACATTATAACGTTTTGACAAGCTGAATAGTGTTTCGCCTTTGGAAACAGTGTGTTTGACTTCTTGTCCGGAATTGTCTGTCGCCGGCGTTTCAGATTTTTCTATTTTGGTTTCAGGCTCGGTGACGGTTTCTTTTTTGGCTACGGTGTTTTCGGGCGTGGTCTGTACCTCAGTGGCTGATTGATTGGAATTTATTGTCAGTACTTGTCCGGGTTGCAATCCTTTTTTCAGCACATCTGCATTTTGGGTTTTGATATCGTCGACTTTGACATTGTATTTCCTTGCCAGGCTAAATAACGTTTCTCCTTTTGCAACTGTATGTTTGATTTCCTGGCCAGTGTTTTCAGACGGAGTAATGACTGGCGGCGGACTTGCATCTGACTGCAACGTTTGCTCCGAGGCTACGGACTTTTCTGTTTGCGCGACAGGTTCTTGTTTTGGTTTCTTTTTTCGGACTGTCGTCGTCGTTTGGGTTGTGACGGTCTTTTCGGCGTTATCGTCAGTGGTTGCATTGGTGTTTTGGACGACAGCATCTTCAGATGTTTCTGGCGGCGGCAAGACTTCGGCTACTTTTTCCTCTTTCTTTGGCACCATAATCTGCAATATCATGCCTTTGCTGATGCCGTCAATGGCAAATTTATTCAGCCTGTATATTTCAGAAGGCTCAACCTTGTATTTTCTGGAAATCATGCGGACTGTTTCGCCCATTTGTACTTGGTGGCGGATCATTTCAAATTCCTGGCTGAAAGCATTGTGAAACGCAAAGGCCATAAATAAAATCAGCATCCACTTTCTCATACAATTACGGTTTTAAGTTATTCCCACTCAATCGTCGCCGGCGGTTTTGAGCTGATGTCATACACCACCCGATTGACGCCTTTGACTTTGTTGATGATGTCGTTGGAGACTTTCATCAGGAAATCGTAAGGCAGGTGTACCCAGTCTGCGGTCATTCCGTCGGTCGATTCCACGGCGCGCAATGCGACCACTTTTTCGTAGGTGCGCTCGTCGCCCATTACCCCGACACTATTGACCGGAAGCAGTATCGCTCCCGCTTGCCAGACTTTGTCATACAATCCCCAGGACTTCAATCCGTCAATAAAAACGGCGTCAACTTCCTGCAAGATACGAACTTTTTCCAAAGTGATATCACCCAATATACGAATTGACAATCCCGGGCCCGGAAACGGATGCCTTCCCAGCAATTCCGCGTCAATGCCGAGTGTTTTCCCGACGCGGCGCACTTCGTCTTTGAACAGCATTCTCAACGGCTCGACAATTTTGAGCTTCATATAATCGGGCAATCCGCCAACGTTGTGGTGCGACTTGATGGTCGCCGATGGTCCTTTTACGGAAACCGACTCAATGACATCGGGATAAATGGTGCCTTGTGCGAGCCATTTTACATCTTCAATCCGGTGCGCTTCGACATCGAAAACTTCAATAAAACAACGGCCGATGGCTTTTCTTTTGAGTTCAGGATCTGAAATCCCGGCCAGCGCATCCATAAACCTGTCGGTCGCATCGACGCCTTTGACATTCAGTCCCATGTCTTTATATTGGTGCAAAACGCTTTCAAATTCGTTCTTGCGCAGCAACCCATTATTGACAAAAATGCAGTACAGGTTTTTCCCGATGGCCTTGTTCAGCAAAACTGCCGCAACAGTCGAATCGACACCGCCGGAAAGCCCCAGAACGACTTTATCATCCTGCAGTTTTTCCTTCAGTTCGCCAACGATTTCCTCGACGAAGGCATTTGGGGTAAAATTCTGCGGCACATGCGCAATCTTGACCAGGAAATTCTCAAGCATTTGTTTGCCGTCCGTAGAGTGGAACACTTCGGGATGGTATTGGATCGCATATGTCGTTTCACCTTCAATCCGGTAGGCTGCGTTTTCGACATCATGTGTGCTGGCGAGTTTTATCGCATTGGTCGGCAATAATTTAATCGTATCGCTGTGTGACATCCAGACCTGGGAATTCTCCAATACGTTGTGGAAAAATGCTTCCCCACTTTTAATGTACGACAGATTCGCGCGGCCGTATTCACGCGTATTCGAAGGTGCGACTTCACCACCTGAGAAATGAGCCAGGTATTGCGCGCCATAGCAAACGGCAAGCAGTGGCAATTTGCCGCGGATTTGTGACAAATCAGGATGCGGCGCATCTTCACCACGGACCGAGAACGGGCTTCCGGAAAGGATGACGGCTTTGTAGCTTGATAAATCGGTTGGAAAATGGTTGTATGGGAAAATTTCGCAGAATATGTTCAATTCGCGAACCCTGCGCGCAATGAGTTGTGTGTATTGCGAGCCGAAATCTAAAATGAGGACGTTGTGTTGCATGTGCAAAAATACTTTTAATTTTTAGATTGGAAAAATGGAATTTTGTAAAATTTTTGGGTTTTTATAACCGATAAAATGAGTGCAATAATTATTATCTTTGGATATGCCAAAACCGATTCCAAAGAAAATCCTAGCACGCCAGCACGAAATCACGGCCGATTTCCTCGCCATGATTGACAACCATCTGGATGATATTGTCGAAGGCCGCATTTTGGATATGTTTGAAATCAGGGATTTTGCCGAAAGGCTGCACATCCATCCGACGCATTTGAGCAATACGATCAAACTCACAACCGGAAAAGCACCGTGTTATTTTTTTGAGGACAAGCTGATGGCCATTTCAAAAAGCATGTTGGAAGAAGGAAAAATGAGTATTGCGCAGATTGCAATATTGCTGACTTACGATCCGTCGAATTTCACAAAATTCTTCAAGCATTTTTCAGGACAGACGCCGAAGCAATATCGGGAAGCATTTTTGTTGTCGAAAGTGGGAAAATCGGAAGTTGTCACCATTTAAACTGAAACTGTCACCATAATTTATCTCGGCGTTGGGCGTAATTTTGTCACTTAATTAAAATTTAAAAGACATGGAACCAAAAATCGCACTCGTCACCGGCGGCAGCCGCGGACTCGGGAAAAATATCGCACTTCGCCTCGCTTCAAAAGGCCACGACCTCATTATTACCTATCGTTCGCAAAAAGAAGAAGCCGACGCTGTGGTTTCGGAAATCGAAAAACTCGGGCAAAAAGCCGTTGCCTTGCAATTGGATGTTGCGGTGAGCAGCACTTTTGAAAGCTTCATCTCCGAAGTCTCAAAAACATTACAGGACAAATGGCATAGAAACAGCTTTGATTTTCTCGTCAACAACGCTGGAATTGGCATTCATAAGCCGATTGAATTGACCACTGAAGAAGATTTTGACACGCTGTTCAACATCCAGTTTAAAGGTGTGTATTTCCTGACGCAGAAATCGATTCCGCTGCTTGCTGATGGCGGGCGGATTGTAAACATTTCGACGGGATTGACAAGATTTTCGACGCCGGGTTATTCGGCATATGCCTCCATGAAAGGTGCCATAGAAGTTTTTACGAGATACCTCGCAAAAGAACTTGGCACAAGAGGCATTGCGGCAAATGTCGTTGCGCCTGGCATCATCCACACCGATTTTACGAAAGCGGCTTTTTCAAATGAAGGCATGGAAACGTTCATCAATTCAGTGACTGCTTTGGGTCGCGCCGGACAGCCGGACGACATTGGCGGCGTGGTCGCATTTTTATGTTCGGAAGACGGCCGTTGGGTCAATGCGCAGCGGATTGAGGCTTCGGGCGGAATGTTTATTTAACGGCAAATTGTGAACGTAAAGCCCTAGCCCCGATTACCTCACTTAACTTCTATTTGCGATAGGAGTTCGGTGAATGCTGCGCATTTGCAGCAGGTATCCTCGCAGAGATACTGCGCATAGCGGGAACAGCTTCAAAAAAAAAACAGACTTAAAAACGTTCATTGTTTTTGGGTTTTGATTAACTTTCGGTTTAAATTCCGAAAAATGAAAACCAAAATCATCTGTATTGCCTTGACTGCGGTTTCGATTGCGCTTTTCTCGACCACAAAAAAAGTCGATAAGCATGACTATGAAATCGAAATCTTTGCGGCCGAAAAAGCGTTTTGTGACATGGCAAAGGACAAAGGAATTGCTGATGCTTTTTACTTTTATGCCGACGAAAATGCCGTAATCAAAAGACAAAATGATACCATGATCAAAGGCAGGGAAAACATCAGGAAATTTTATGACAACCCGCAAATCAAAAGGGCTTCAGTAGCCTGGAAACCATCTTTAGTTTCTGTTTCCGAAAGCGGTGATTTGGGATATTCCTATGGCAATTACATCTGGACCAGCAAAAATGAAAAAGGGGAACCAAAAACTTCAACAGGTGTTTTCCATACGGTCTGGAAAAGACAAAAAGACGGCAGTTGGAAATATGTCTGGGATTAAAACATAACAATTATGATCAAATTTGCGTACACGATTCTCTATGTGCAAAATGTAGAGAAATCCATTGATTTTTATGAAAGGGCTTTCGGGTTCAGGAGAAAATTCATCGCACCTGTGAATGCTTACGGGGAATTGCAGACCGGCGATGCAACGCTTTCATTCGCTTCCATCGCCCTCGCAAGGGCCAATATGAAAGACGGGTTTCAGGAAAGCAGCCTGGCGAACAAGCCATTCGCCATCGAAATTGGTTTTACCACAGAAAATGTACAGGAAGTCTACGACAAAGCCATTCGCGAAGGCGCCGTTGCGGAAGCAGAACCAAAGTTGAAACCGCATGGACAAACGGTTGCCTATGTGCGCGATATTGATGGTTTTTTGGTAGAGATTTGTACGCCGATGGGCTAGTTACTTCACGACAATCACCGAAGCTTTATATCCGGCAGAAATTTGCCAGCTGCTCGAATGGATCACATTTCCGTTTTCATCGATAATTTCGAATTGCGCAGTATTCGGCGCCTCAAACCCTTCATTGAGCGCTTCGAATTCGATTTTGTTGAAACCATCCTGCAATTCAATCGTAAAACCCTGGAAGTCGCCGGACAAAGTCAATGATTCCTTAACCACTTTGTCATTGACATAAATTTTCACCATGTCGCCGTCAACGTTCCCGTCATCGCGGTAGTAAAGCCTTACCGAGCCCGAATGTGCCTTGATGTCGCCGAGGTACTGGTTCCTATTTGAATCGGCAAACAGGATTTCGCCGGTTAATGGCGTCTTGTTCAGTTTGTCCTCATAGCGCGTTCCGGGATTTGTAAATGTCTTTGGGTTGCTGAAATTCCAGTTCTTTTCCTTTTCCAAAATGGAACCTGAACTTGAAGATGGTTTGTCGAATATGCTTGATGGCTTTGATGGCAATGCCGATGGAGGTGTTTCCAATCCGCTGCCGGATGGCGGGATTTTAAGCGATCCGCTGCCGGAATCCTGGGCGTTTCCATGCAGGGAAAAACCAGCCAAGCCAACCAGTAACAATAGAAATCTCATGCCGCTTATTTTGGTAAAAGTAGAAAAAACCAACGATTTTAAGTGATTAACTTTTTTAGCGCGGAAATATTGCATGGCACCAAAATTATTGCGTTTGGTAAAATCACCATACTTAATTCAAAAAACTTCCGTTATTCATAAAAAGAAAAGGGCGGCTGCAAAAAATCGCTTATTTTTGTCTGAGTTTTTTAAAAAATTTACGCATTTTTGCCAAAACCTAAAATACCATTTTCCCTATGACGATATTAAATATCCTGCTCCAGGTTCAACCCGCTGCCGATACCATTACAAGTGCCGTTACAGCCGCAAATACTACCGACGTCAGCGTTGCCCAACCGATTTCTTATCTTGACTTCCTGCTCAAAGGCGGTGTGATGATTTATCCGCTGATTGCGTTGCTTTTCTTTTGTATCTATGTGATCATTGAACGCTATTTATCTATCAGAAAAATGACAAAACTCGATGCCAACCTGGTCGGCGATGTGAAACAGCAACTTAAAAACGGGAAACTCGAAAACGCAGTCATGCTTTGCACGCGCGAAAATTCCTCTTCGGGAATCATCCTGAAAAGCGGTGTTTCGATTATTGGCAGGCCGATTAATGAAATCGAATCCATCATGGATAAAACGGCTGGAATAGAAGTCGCAAAAATGGAAAAAGGGCTTGGTTATCTTGGACTTATTTCAGGTATCGCGCCGATTCTTGGTTTTATCGGTACGATTGCCGGGGTTATCAAAATCTTCCATTCCATTTCGAATACGGGAAACCTGAATATCCAGACGATTTCAGGTGGTTTATATGAAAAAATGATCAGTTCGGGCGCCGGACTTGTCGTTGGTGTTGTCGCTTATTCTGCTTACCATTTGTTCAATATGATGATTGACAACTATACGACACGCGTGCAAAGGGAAACGTTGGATATCATTCACGTAATACAGGAACCGCATGGCAATTAAGAGAAACAAACGCTTTCATCCTGAAATCCCGACGTCGTCATTGAGCGACATCATGTTCTTTTTGTTTTTGTTTTTCCTGATCATCTCGACGTTGGCGAACCCGAATGTCATCAAGCTGACTTTGCCGAAAGCCCAGAGCAATGAAACGACGAACAAAGACCATTTGAGCCTTTCGGTGACCGAAGATAAAATTTATTATCTCGACAAACAGCCCGTAGCTTTTGACGCGCTCGAACAGGCGTTGCTTGAAAAAACCACTGCCAGCAACGACAAAACAGTTGTCATCCGTATTCCTGCCGATTTGAAAGTCCAGGATTTGGTCGACCTGATGCAAATGGGCGTCAAGCTCAGGTTGAATTTTGTCATCGCAACTTCCAAATAAATGCTAAGGACAATCTTATTGGTAGCCATCGGCGGCGGAATCGGAAGCGCTTTGCGTTATCTGACTGCTGTTTTTACCAATAAATTCTTTGCACATACATTTCCACTCGCGACTTTCCTGACCAATGTCGCAGGCTGTTTCCTGATCGGCATTTTAATGGGTTACCTGGCTAAAAACCAAATGGCCGATTCCAACCTTAAATGGTTTCTCGTGACCGGTTTCTGCGGCGGTTATACGACATTTTCCGCTTTTGGATATGAAAACATCAACCTCTTCCAAACCCAGAATTCCGCCCTGGCTTTCGCCTATATCGGGCTGAGCGTTGTCGTCGGATTATTTGCCGTCTGGCTTGGGCTTTTCATCACCCGCTAAAATGATAACAACTTGTTAAATAGTTTTCTGTTGGTGAAAAAAATGTAACTTCGCAGCCTATGACAGCACAGGACATTCAGGGAATTTCAGCCTTATTGGCAACGCCAAAAAAAATAGCCATCATTCCGCACCGCAGCCCCGACGGAGATGCGATGGGATCGACATTGGGCATGTATCATTTCCTCTTGAAAATGGGCCACTCGCCTGTCGTCATCGCACCAAATGAATTTCCGGGATTTTTAGCCTGGTTACCGGCTTCGGAGAAAGTCCTGATTTTTGAAAAAGACAAAAAAAATGTAGAAAAAGTACTGCAGGAATCCGAACTTATTTTTGTCATGGATTTCAATGCGCTGCACCGCACCGGTGAAATGGAAAACGTATTGAACAAACTCGATGCGCCGTTTATCATGATTGACCATCACCAGAAACCGGATACTTTCGCAAAATATACATATTCCAATACCGCCTTTGGTTCGACCTGTGAAATGCTGTACAATTTCATTTCACTGTTGGGCAAAAAAGACCTGATTGACAAAACGATTGCGACTTGTATTTACACTGGTATTGTCACGGATTCGGGTTCATTCCGCTTTCCTTCGACGACATCGGCAACACACAGGATTGTGGCCGACCTGATTGATCTTGGAATTGAAAACGGACACATCCACAGCGACCTTTTCGACAACAATTCATACCAAAGCCTGCAACTGCTCGGAAAAGCGCTCCAAAACCTGCGCGTCCTTCCAAACGGAAAGGCTTCCTATATCACGCTTTCGCAAAAAGAACTCGATTCCTATAATTATGTTAAAGGTGACACTGAAGGCATCGTAAATTATGGATTAAGCATAAAAGGTGTTATTTTTACTGCTATTTTTATTGAGCATAATGACGAGAATATCATCAAGATTTCGCTGCGTTCGAAAGGCGATTTTGATGTGAACCAATTCGCAAGAGACCATTTTAGCGGCGGCGGGCATATCAATGCGGCAGGAGGAAAATCGACGCTGTCAATGGAAGAAACGGTGAAGAAGTTTGAAGACATTGTAAACCGGATTAAAAACATATAACCTATGAAATTCTTAAAGCACATCATATTGGCCGTCTTTGCCATCATGCTGGCTGCTTCGTGTTCGCAGCATCAGCAGGCAAGAATGCCGATATCGCATTCTGAAGGTTCCTTTATGAGGGAATCGGTCGAACGCAACAAAAAGCTGATTGCCGGCGAGGAAGGAAAAATCGATTCCATCATCAAAAGCAATCCAGGCATAAAATATTACGCTTCCAAAAAAGGCTATTGGTATTATTACGAAGTCCGGAATGAAAAGGATACGCTGAACCCAAAAAGAGGCGATGTCGCTTATTTTGATTATGAAGTAAAAGACCTTGACGGCAATGTGATCTATTCTGAAGTACAAAACAGGCCGCAGGTATATCATGTCGACAAGCAGAATATTATGATGGGATTGCGCGACGGCATCAAACTGATGCGCAAAAATGAAAAAGTGATTTTCCTTTTCCCGTCGCACATGGGCTATGGCTATCATGGCGACAACAAGCGCATTGGCCAGAACGAACCGTTGATTTGTACCGTAACCCTGAATAATTTCGAGCCCGAACCAAAAACAACTACTGAATAATATTTAATTCGATAATGAAAAAAACGTTTCTCCTTTTGGCACTCGTCTGTGTCGCACTGACTTCCTGTAAAGACGAAAATTCCAAGCTTCCCGATGGCTTATATGCCGAAATCGAAACCAACAAAGGCAACATTACCGTACAATTAGAATATGCCAAAGCGCCTGTAACTGTAGCGAATTTCGTTACGTTGGCGGAAGGCAAAAATCCATTTGTCAGCAAAAAATACAAAGGCAAAAATTTCTACGACGGACTGACGTTCCACCGTGTTATCAAAGGTTTTATGATTCAGGGCGGTGATCCTGATGCCGACGGTTCGGGCGGTCCTGGATACAAATTTAAGGATGAGTTCTGTAATTTGAAGCACGACCAAGCCGGTACGCTTTCGATGGCCAATGCAGGTCCGGGAACAAACGGCAGCCAATTTTTCATCACGCATGTGCCAACGCCAGACCTTGATGGGAAACACACCGTATTTGGTTACGTCATCGACAATGGCATGGAAACCGTTAACAGCATTGAGATGGGCGATGTCATCAATTCGGTGACCATCATCCGCAAAGGAGAAGCAGCGAAAAGGTTTGATGCCGTAAAGACGTTCAACGATTATGTCGTTGCTGACCAGGACAACCAAAAGAAACAGTCTGCCGTTGATGCTGAAAACAAAAAGGTCTATGAGGCCAAATACAAAGCCGTAAATGAAGCCAAAGCAGCTTATTTCACCGGAATTAAAAAAGCATCACAAAAAACAGCTTCCGGACTGCAATATAAAATCCTCAAAAAAGGCGGCGGTAAAAAACCGGCCGTAGGATCAGTGGTGTATATCAATTATGCCGGTTATTTCGAAAACGGAAGCCTGTTTGACACCAATATCGCCGATGTCGCGAAAGCCATGGGAAAATTCGAACAGCAAAGGCAGGATCAGGGCGTTTATTACCCGATTCCTTTCCAGGCCGGAAGAAAAGATGGTATGATTCCGGGATTCATCGAAGGGATTGATAAATTGTCTTTTGGAGACAAGGCCGTCGTTTTTATCCCGTCAAGCCTCGGTTATGGTTCACAAGGTATCGGTGGTGTTATTCCACCGGATGCCAACCTGATATTTGAATTGGAACTTATTCAAACGCCGCCAAAAAAATAAATAAAAAAGGGACTAAGCCTGAAAATCCCAGCAGATCGCGAAAAAGTAAGGAGCATAAAAACTTAAAAATGAAATTAAAAGTCATCGTCTTATTGTTAGTGGGAATGGCCGCATTTTCCCAACCTGCAGGCAAACCAGCCGCAGCCAAGCCGGAAGTTCCGAAAGAAGGAATTTTTGCAGAAATGGAAACTTCAAAAGGAAAGATTGTTCTATTCCTTGAATACCAGAAAACACCGATAACCGTTGCCAATTTTATTTCATTGGCTGAAGGCACCAATCCGGTTGTTGATGCAAAATACAAAGGAAAACGTTTTTATGACGGATTGAAATTCCACAGGGTTATTGCCAATTTTATGATACAGGGCGGCGATCCGCTAGGAAATGGCACGGGCGATCCAGGCTATAAATTCAAGGACGAAATCACCGATTTAAAGCACGACCGCCCCGGAATTTTGGCTATGGCCAATTCAGGCCCGAATACAGACGGAAGCCAGTTTTATATCACGCATAAAGATACGCCGCATCTTGACGGAGGTTATACCGTTTTTGGACATGTCGTTACCGGACAGGACG
>DATHKH010000015.1:0-28688 GCA_035286325.1 Flavobacterium sp. | reverse complement strand
CGAAACCAATCAGTACGCCACCGATCGTCAGTATGAAAATCATTGATGGCGACTGCAAAGCCTCAGTGCCAAAAAGTGCTTCAGGAAGCAATTTCCCGAATGGCGCATCAATGCCGAGTTTCTGCAAATCGACTATCGTTTCCGGATTAATGGCCACGTTTGACGGATCGCTCATGAAATGTACAGCGACGAAACCGCCAATCATACCGCCGATAATGACTGCAAAATTCCAACGCTGCGCGCGCCAGTCGAAATCAAAAAACGGGACAATTTTCCCGACGCCCGTCATCGAGCATAACGAACGCAGGTTTGTCGACATGCCGAATACTTTCCCAAAATAAATCAGGAAAAGCATAATCAGGCCAATCAGGAATCCGGAGATGTACCAAGGCCAGGTTTGTGAAAGTATTTCCATAATGGTTGTAGTTTTGTACAAAAATAGCAAATCGGTTTTTGCTGTTGTGCAGATTGTGAAAATAAACCATTAAATTTGAAAATTGAAAACTTAAATCCTCCTAAATGAAGAACTTTTCCATCGAAATCAAATGGGGAATTATTTTTACCATCGCTTCCCTGTTGTGGATGGTGCTTGAAAAATTGGTTGGTCTTCACGATGCTTTTATCAGCAGGCAGCTCATTTATACGAACCTGTTCGGGTTTGTTGCGATTGCGATTTACATATTGGCCATCATGGACAAAAAGAAAAACTTTTACCACGGCAACATGGACTGGCAGCGCGGGTTTCTTTCAGGGGTAATTATGGCGATTGTTGTGGCGTGCCTGAATCCGTTGGTGAATTATATCACATACACCTTTATCAGCACTAATTATTTCAGCGAGATGATCAATTACCAGGTCAGCCACAATCATATGACGCTCGAAAAAGCGCAAGGCATTTTCAATATGGATTATTACTTATATAAAGATGCGATTCCCGACTTGTCGATGGGCGTTGTGGTTTCGGCAGTTGTCGCGCTATTTCTCAAAACTAAATCCCCGTCAAAATGAAAATGAAATCTTTAGTCTTTATTTTACTGGTCGTATTGTGCACTTCGTGCCTGAGTACCAAATCATCGCTTAAAAATGTGGATGACGATGCGCCAATCCCGAAACTCACCAAAAGCAACACTTTTGTCATTACAGAATACAGCACGGATAAAAGATATGGCTATGACAAAGATTACCCAATCAATATTTTTTACCGCAATACCAAAGACGATGTCATCAACCAACAGCGTTTCCTGAACGCATTGGCCGGACCAAACGGCGAGAAAGTCTTCTTTAAGAAAGTTGACAGCTGTTGTCCGTTCCCGACAGCAAAAAGTGAAATGGGCGCCGGTTTCCTCGACATTTACGAAATCACCTGGGTTGGATTGAAAAGACCGATACGGCTTTACATGAACATCTATGAAAAAGGCATATTGATGGTTCCCGTTGGTTTTACCCTGAAAAAAACCGAATAATTTTTATGCTATCCTATTGGCTTTCAATTGTGAAGACAGATGATTTTGTAAGCGAAATATTAATTATCTTTGCGCTTTCAAAAACAACATTATGAACATCAATAATATTCCCCAGATTAAACATACCAATAGTGGCAATTTCTTCCTGCTTGCCGGGCCGTGCGCCATTGAAGGCGAAGAAATGGCCATGCGCATTGCAGAAAAACTCGTTGGCATTACAGACAAACTACAGATTCCATATGTTTTTAAAGGCTCATTCAAGAAAGCCAACCGTTCGAGGATTGACAGCTTTAGCGGTATCGGCGACGAGAAAGCGCTGAAAATCATCCGCAAAGTTTCCGAAACATTCCATATCCCGACCGTAACCGATATCCATACCAACGAAGATGCGGCGATGGCTGCCGAATATGTCGACGTACTCCAAATTCCGGCATTTCTGGTGCGCCAAACCGATTTGGTTGTGGCTGCTGCCAATACCGGAAAAACAGTCAACCTCAAAAAAGGCCAGTTCATGAGCCCGGAAAGCATGAAGCATGCGGTGCAAAAAGTATTGGATTGCCAGAATGAAAACGTCATGGTGACCGATCGCGGCACGATGTTCGGATACCAGGACATGATTGTAGATTACCGCGGCATCCCGACGATGCAGCAATTTGCAACGACTGTTCTCGATGTCACACATTCACTGCAACAGCCAAACCAGACCGCAGGTGTTACCGGCGGAAGGCCAGACATGATTGAAACCGTTGCCAAAGCCGGCATTGCTGTTGGCGTTGACGGCATATTCATCGAAACCCATTTTGATCCTGCACATGCAAAAAGCGACGGTGCCAATATGCTGCATCTCGATTATTTTGAAGGATTGATGAACAGGCTGGTCGCCATACGCAAAACCATTAATAATTTCTAATTTATATTAATCCCTAAGCAATTGAAAAAATCCTTTTTGATTGTACTCACTTTTTGTGCTTTTTCACAGTACATGCTTGCCCAGGACGCGGCAATAGCTCCGGAAAAATACACAGCCCATAACAAAGGTAAATTCTTCGTCTCTTGGGGCGGAAACCGCGAAAGCTTTACAAAATCCGATGTGCGATTTTGGGGCGAAGGCTACGATTTCACAATCCACGACATGGAAGCGCACGACAAGCCAAAAGGCTACCAGATCGATTACGTCAACCCGGCGCGCATGACCATTCCGCAGACCAATTTCAGGATGGGTTATTTCATCAGTGACCATTACAGCATTGCGATTGGCTGGGATCATATGAAATATGTCATGACGACCAACCAGACGGCGAATGTCGACGGCTACATCGATTTGCCGGCTTCTGAAGCCGGCTCGGCGTTCAACGGCATTTATACCGACCAGCCGACGGTCATGACGACCGATTTCCTGATGTATGAGCACACTGACGGCTTGAATTATATCAACACCGAATTCTCGCGCCACGACGACGTTTCGAAACTGATCAACCTTCCGAATACCGATAAATTCCAAATCAACCTGACCGAAGGCGTTGGCGCAGGCGTGTTGTTCCCAAAAACAAATACGACACTATTGGGCAAGGAAAGGCACGACGATTTTCATGTTTCCGGCTATGGCGCATCTTTGAAAACAGGCATCAATTTCACGTTCTTCAAATATTTTTATTTGCAGGGCGAATTGAAAGGCGGCTATATCAATATGCCCGATATCATGACGACCAAAAGCGATTCCGACCATGCTGCACAGCATTTTTGGTTCTTTCAGCGGATTGTGGCTGTAGGCGGGATTTTCAGGGTGTAATAATTTTAATCATTCAATATGAAGCGCGAAGCATTTATGTTTTCGCGTTTTTTTTTGGCGTTCTCTCGCGGAAAATTTCGGGCTTGCTTGATATCGCGTTGGCTCGAGTCGGGCTTTGCATTGCAATCTTTTCTTTGCAAGAAAAGGATTTTCATTTCAAATGCGCAGCATTCACCGAATTCCTATAACAAATATTATCTGATGAGGTAATCCCTAACGCGGATAGTATTTTTCACTTGAAGTTTGCGTGAAGGATTGCAGTGGAAAGCCCACAGCGAGGAACGAGCGCGGACTTGAAACGGAAAGCCTGGCCTGAGCTTGTACAATTCCTTTACTTTAACCCTGTTCTCCAGCGAAGGGCACGCCCAAAAAATAAATCAAGAATTATTTGGCAGAACAGAATTTTATACATTACTTTGCGATTCAAAGTACTTTAAAATGGAAGAAAAAGATTATCTCAAGGACATCAGCGAAATCAAGAACATGATGAACAAATCGTCGCAGTTCATTTCGCTCAGCGGCTTGTCGGGCGTGCTTGCCGGAATTTATGCTTTGGTTGGCGCATTTATAGCGCATCGCATTGTTGCCGAATACCATATGGCCAATAGTGCCGGTTATGACTTTCAAAGGAATAGTTACGCTGCTGACGAAAGTGATGTCGTGAAAAGCCTAACAATGATTGCAGTGGGCGTATTGATTCTTTCCTTAATGACGGGCATTTTCCTGAGTACTTTGAAAGCCAAAAAAATCGGCGAAACGATTTGGAACAGCACGTCGAAAAGACTGATTGTCAATTTCATGATTCCGTTGGTGACTGGCGGTGCTTTTACGATTTTGCTTTTAAGGGATGAATATTACGACCTGATTGCGCCTGCGACTTTGCTGTTTTACGGGCTTGCCTGTGTCAATGGCGGGAAATATACGTTCCGCGATGTGCGTTACCTGGGTTTGAGCATCGTTTTTCTTGGTTTGGTCGCGACGGCATTCCGCGGATATTCCTTACTTTTATGGTCCATAGGTTTTGGTTTCTGCCATATTTTTTACGGCGCGATCATGCATTTTAAATACGACAGGAAATAAATTGAAAAATATCATCCAAAATATAAACAAGGCTTTCGACCATCGCATCCGCCTTGGCATCATGTCGGTGCTGATGGTCAATGAATCCGCCGATTTCAATACGCTCAAGGAATTGTTGGGCGTCACCGACGGCAATCTCGCGAGCCATACCAAAGCATTGGAAGCCGAGAATTACATTGTCATCGAAAAACAGTTCATTGGCAAAAAACCAAACACAAGTTACATCGCGACCACTGATGGCAGAAAAGCCTTTAAGGACCATATTGACGCGCTTGAAAAACTGATCCAGAAAAAGTAAACTATTTTTTTATCAATTTACTTTGAAATTCAAAGTACTTTACAAAAACGATTATGAAAGCATTATTTATCGAAAAAATGTTTGAGCTGACGAAAAAGCCATACCAAAAACTGATCAAGAAAAACCAGCCATGGGAAGTTTCGGTTTCTGAACTGATCTTCCATGACGAGGAAACGCTCGGGTTTCATCTGGGTTGTTTCCTTTTGAAATATGATTTTGAGATGCAACCACAGGTCGAAGACCATGACGTTTTTCATGTGCTGACCAATACGGGGATTTCAGTTCCGGAGGAAATCGGGATGCAATATTTCCTTTTGGGCAACGGCAAGAGAAGCCTATACCTTTTTATTTCGATTATGGTTGGCACGGTCTTCTACCCTTTCCGGATTCCCGTTTTTTATTCCTTTTATAAACGCGGCAGGCAATCCCACCGGT
Organism: Flavobacterium sp.; assembly: GCA_035286325.1. Lineage (GTDB taxonomy): Bacteria > Bacteroidota > Bacteroidia > Flavobacteriales > Flavobacteriaceae > Flavobacterium. The sequence continues at coordinate 23,623 of DATHKH010000015.1, read as the reverse complement.
TGTATGACCTCGACTTTTTCAAAATGCTCGGCCAGCCCATCAAAGACATTCAGTATTCACTTAACATTCAATAATTATGGAACATTCAACATTTCACGAAGAATCACAACATTCAGCAACCGAACAAGACCAGACCTTTCAGGGGAAATTCTCAACCGAGCTCGCCATTGCATCGTTTGCCATCGGCACGGTATTGTTTGTCGCGCACCAGTTTTTGCCAAATAATAGCAAGATTGTCCTCGCGGGATTATTCTATGTCATCATTGCCTTTATCGTCAACACATTGGTATTCCTGAATCTGCTGTACCACTTTATAATTCTGCCTGAGCAACGGACCGAACTCGCCATCAAGATCCTGATTTTACTGTCGAACATTCCGATTGCCGCCTTTTATTTTTATATCACGATGGGCATGTCAACCCTTTTTTAATCCGAACATTAATCTAAAACCAATAATAAAATGGAACCATTCGAGTACAAAAAACCACCTGGCTTTTTTCAAAGCACCACCGCAAAAATGATTATGGTCGGCATGCTGACATTAGTGTTGCTGATTCCGCTGGAATATGTCAAAAGTCTCATCGAGGAAAGAAGCAAGCGGCAAAGCGAAGTCATTGTCGAAACCAATGAAAAATGGGGCGAGAGCATTTATTTCTACGGCCCGATTTTAAAAATTCCGTACAAAACGTATACGGAAACCGTTTCTGTCAACGAGAAAACCAAGGAAATCCTGAAGCAGAAAGCCACGCATATTGAATACGCTTACTTTTTCCCTGACGAACTCCGCAATGCGACAACCGCCAAAATGGCCAAACCACTCAAAAGAAGCCTTTACAAATCGAATGTCTTTAAGGCGCAGATGGATTTTACGGGAAGTTATACGAAACCCAATTTCGATATTAACAGCATTCCCGATGAAGATATTTTGTGGGATAAGGCGACAATCCTGATCAGGACAACCGATATGAAAAGTATCAAAAGCCAGGTCAACCTGAAACTCGGCACAAACAATTACCGCTTCGAGCCAGGGCAAAACAGCCAGAACGACAGCGTCGCTTCTTTGGAAACGCGGACCGTCAGTCTTGGAAATTTAAGGAATAATGAAAAGCTGGATTTTAAATTCCGCATTGATTACAATGGCAGCAAACAGATTATGATGGCGCCAATCGGGAAAACAACCGAAGCCAAAATGATTTCCGACTGGCATTCGCCTTCGTTTATGGGCAATTACATTCCCGACGAGAAAAACAAGCAAATCAGCGACAAGGGATTTGAGGCACAATGGCGTGTTTTGCACCTCAACAGGCCATTTGCACAACAATCTTTTGAAACGTTACCCGATTTGAAAAAATATGCCTTTGGGGTTGATTTCCTGATTCCTGTCGATGAATACCAGCAAAACGAGCGGGCTTCAAAATACGGATTCCTGGTCATCGGCCTGACATTCCTGATTTTCTTCCTGATTCAGTCCATCAGCAAAATCAGCATCCACATTTTCCAGTATTCGATGATTGGGCTCGCGCTGATCATGTTTTACACGCTGCTGATTTCGATTACAGAACACAGCAGCTTCAGCCTGGCTTATATTATTGCAGGAAGTTCGGTGGTAGCGTTGATTTCGCTGTATTCGGTGTCGATTTTGAAGAACCGGAAATTCCCGGCATTCATTGGGATTTCACTGACCGTGCTTTACACATTCATCTATGTGATCATCCAGCTCGAAGATTATGCGTTGCTGGTCGGAAGCATCGGATTGTTCCTGATTCTCGCCGCGGTGATGTATTTCTCACGAAAAATTGACTGGGGCACGAATAATTCCTAAGCCCAAATAAAGCCACAGATTCACAGATTTTTCTAAGCGATGTTAGGGTAATCTGTGAATCTGTGGCTATTTTTTTAGTTGATTTCGCGGACCGTAATCTGGTTTTCATTTTCGAGTTTCCAATAATCGCCGGTGACTTTTAGTTGGTCGCCAATTTTTACGGTTTTGTATTGCTCGTGATTTTTGAGGTTCGAATGGCTGATCGTCACTGCATAAATCTCTTTTTCCTTCGTTTCGAGCTTTGCGGTATAGCCGTCTTTGCCATTATTGATATCGGTTACGGTGCCTTCAACAGTTTTGGTTTCCAAAGGTGGAATCGTCTCTCTGTTGATTGTGTCTTCAATTGGCGTTCGCGCTTTGACGATTTCAGTTCCGGATTCTGTGATGGTTTTCTTTGTATGTGACTCGCAGGAAGCGAATGCGATCACTGCTGAAAGCATGGCGAGATTTTGGATGTTGGGCTTCATGTTCCTAATTTTTGGGGTTGCTTATTGGTGCCTAAATATAGGAAAAAGGATTCGGATAAAATCTCAAAATGTTTAAGTTAACATTAAGATATCGGAATCAATTCTTTTGTAATTTAGCTTAAACAAAATTCAAGAATTATGAAAAAATTAATTTTATGCGTGATGATGGCATTTGGATTTGCCCTTGCCGGAAATGCACAAAGCGCTGCAGGAGCCAAAACGCTGGAAAAAATAAAAGGCAATGACGACAAAAAGATTGTCATCCAAAAAACCGAAAAGAAAGCCGAATTCAAAAGGAACGGTAAAACGGTCGTCCTGAAAAAAGACGGCACGCCGGACAGACGTTATAAAGCGAACAAAGTCCTTAAGAAAGACGGTACGCCTGACAAACGCTACAAAATGAATAAAGACCTTGGCGTAAAAAGAACGAATAGCAAAGAAGCCAAAAAGACTTTGAAAAAAATAGAAGGAAAATAATTGAAAACCGGGTAATCCCCGGTTTTTTTTATGGCTCGATTCCGGTTTGGTCAACCAGGTACATCAGGGAAGCCATCGTCGCGGCACCGAGTTCGAGTTCCCTTTTATCGACGGCATCAAACTTATCGTTTGCCGCATGATGGTAATCAAAATACCTTTGTGAATCAGGTTTCAATCCTGCTTTCAGGATGTTTTTCGACTTCAATGGCTCAATGTCCGAACCCGTGTGGCCTTTAGTAAAATCCTGCACCTGATAAGGATCGAACAATTCCTTAAAACCCAAAACCTTTTTAAAATTGGCCTCATTTCCCTCAATTGTAAAACCCCTTGGCGAGAATCCGCCGCTATCGCTTTCCATGGCAAAAATGTGGTTCTCATTGTTTTTCTGTGCGAGTTCGTTGTATTTGTCGCCGCCTCTTCCGCCATTTTCCTCATTGATAAAAAGCACCGCGCGAATCGTATTTTTAGGCTTGTAAGCCATCGTTTTGAATAGGTGCAGCACTTCCATGCTTTGAACGATTCCGGCGCCATCGTCATGCGATCCGTCGGCCAAATCCCACGAATCCAAATGCCCGCCTACAATCATGATATTTTCCGGATGCTCGCTGCCCTTGATTTCACCAATGACATTGTAGGATAACACATCGTCAAATTTCTGGCAGGATTGTTTGAAATAGAATTGCAGATTTGGATTTTTTACCAACGATTTGCTCAGCAACTCTGCGCCATTCGTACTGATGGCTGCCGCCGGAATCCATTGTTCTTTTGGCAAATCTTTATAACCCATTGCGCCAGTATGCGGGAAATCGTCCAAACGAAGGTTCATCGACCTGACGATAACGCCAACGGCACCAAATTTTGAAGCTTCATACGCGCCTTTTCCCCGTTGGTCGACACAGCCGCCATAGGATTTGAAAGTGTCGACGTTTTCAGGATTCATCGGCCTGTTGAAAAATACGATTTTCCCTTTTATTTTTTCAGCGCCCAGCGTCGCGAGTTCATCTAAAGAATGGACTTCGATTACCGGTGCAAGGATGCCGTTTTTTGCTGTGGCGACTGAGCCGCCCAAAGCGCAAATCGGGACATTTGTTTTGGTTTTATCATCCTTGATATAGGCGATTTCCTTTTCGCCGCGCACCCATTTTGGCACCATGACTTCCTGCAAATACACTTTGTCCAAACCCAATGTCTCGAGCTCGCCTTTTGCATATTGGATCGCTTTTTCCGCATTGGCAGAACCGGACAATCTCGCCCCGATTTTATTGGACAAATAGTCAAGCCATGAATAGCATTTGGAATTCGTCAGCGATAATTTATAGATTTCTTTGAGGTTTTGGGCATCATTATTTTGTGAAAATGCGACGCCCGAATACAGTAAAAAGAAGAAGAAATATTTTTTCATGGTAGTTTGGTTGTGCTGTAAATTTAAGGTTTTGTTTCAAATAAAAAAAGGGCTTGCATTGCCGCAAGCCCTTTTTTAAATTTTTATGAGCAGGAAATTAATGTCCGCCTTCAATCTGTTTGTCAAAGCTGATCCCTTGTTTTCTTAAAATGCCACTGACTCTCCAGGCATAAAAAGCCAGATAGGCAAAGCATGCCACGCCAACGATATAACTGAAATGGATGTTTGAATTGTCGGCAACGACACCCTGAAGCCAACTCACGATTCCGCCACCCATAATCATCATAATCAAGAAGTTGCTTCCTTGATTGGTGCTTTTGCCAAGCCCGCTGATCGCCAAAGTAAAAATACAAGGCCAAAGCGTGCTGCAGAACAAACCTACACTGATGAAGGCATAAACGCTAATCCATCCGTCAGTGGCCATGCCGATGACAAGCGCAACGATTCCCAATCCGGAAAACAATAACAACATAGTCGCCGGATTTCCTTTCGACAGCAAATCAGCAATAATCAGTACCAATATAATTCCTGAATAGACATAAAATGGGGAAAGATCATGGTCGGCAATAGCATTTACGCCAAGAAAAACGGCAAATGCAAGATATGGCAAGACAAATCTGAGTATCATTTGTTTCGTCTTATTAGAAGTTAGCGCTCCGGCAGCGCCGGTCCAACGCCCAATCATCAGGCTGGCCCAATAGAGCGATACGTATGGTGCAACGTCTTTGGTGATAACCCCAATGTTTTTCTCGAGGTAAGCCGGAAGGTTACTCGCTGTGGAAACCTCAACGCCCACATAAATGAAAATCGCGATCATTCCTAAAACCAGTTGCGGATAATGCAACGCATGCTTGGTTTCTTTAGTGATGTCTTCTACGACAATATCGTCAGAAACAACCCTGTCAGGAAGTGCGGAAAATTTTAATAGCACCGCGACGGCAAGAAAGGCAAGACCGAGAATAAGGTACGGAATTTTGACGCTTTCGATACTCGCGTCGGTATTGCCTGATGAAACCGAACCGAAAATCGCAAAGCTCACAATCAACGGGCCGATGGTTGTTCCCAAATTATTGATGCCGCCAGCCGTAATCAATCGTTGCGAGCCTGTGGCAATCGGGCCCAATGTAATGGCCAACGGGTTGGCCACGGTTTGCTGCAATGAAAAACCTAAACCTACAATAAACAATCCGGATAACATCAAAGGAAATGAACCGGTATTTGCCGCAGGATAAAACAACAATGTTCCAAGAGCGGAAATCGACAATCCCAAAGCCAGACTGTTTTTATAACCAATCCTGTTGATAATGTCACCTTTTGTCAGGTGGGAAATAATCATGTATAACAGCGATCCGACCGTATAGGCGACATAAAACGCCACTGATACCAATTGGCTTTCGCCTTGTGATAAATCAAATGCTTTCTTAAAAACAGGAATCAGGATATCATTGCTCGCGGCGACAAATCCCCAGAAAAAAAAGACTGTCACCAGCGGAATAAACTGGCCCCATTTGGTTTGTAAATTCTCTGAACTCATAGTTGGTTGTTTAAGTGAATGATTGGTTTAATAATTTCAATAAATATCATGGATATAAACTTAATCCGCAAGGCAAGGCGTATTAAGTTATTAACGAAATCGATTTCTTAACCGAAATTACAACGTTTGCGTATGGTTTATTTTGCAAAAATTTCAAAACGAGGTATAAAAAAAGGCTGCCGTTAAGGCAACCTTTTGTTTCCAAATAAATAAGATTATCTGTTTGCGCTTTCCAATAGGAAAAGTGCATTTACTTCAGCTAAAGTCAGCGCAGATTTGTAAATCCTGAATTCATCCAAAGCACCTGCATAAGTCGTTGACCATGGTTCAGTACCGTGAACAGTTGTCAATGAAGGTGTTGTGGTAAATTGGTGCGATCCGATTACGACTTGGGACAATGCTGGTGTAGCAAATTCCAAAGCGCCGTATAATGGAGCACTGTTAGGATTTCCATTGCTTCCAGGTGTTGCAGCCGGGTCTGTAGGATAATCTCCAACAGGTCCAGGTCCGCCTGGATCATTACCGTAAAGAATGTTGGAAGCAGTCGTTCCAAAAAGACCGTAAGGCACTCCTGACAACGAATTGACCGCACCAAGTTCTCCATTTTGGTATGCAGAGAAACGACTGGTTGCAGCGTCATAAGTCAATACAATATGTACCCAGGTATCGATGGATGCCACATTAAATATTGGACCTTGGCCTTGCCAAACTACACCGGTTCTTTTATTTTCGATGTCCATTTTTATCCTAAGTTTCGTAGGATTGTTGTCATCCGGGTTTTCAAGGAATAAATTCAAGCCACCCCAAAATCCATCAGGATTGACCAAAGAGAAAATTCCCTGTGCGCCTTTCCCTTGTCCTGGCGTTCCACCATCCGGCACCGTTTGTCCGGCTTTCATCCAAAAGGCAAGACTGAAGCTGCTCACAGCACCAACAGCTGTTTCACCATTATAAATTGCGTATCTGGCTTCAGTACTTGATCCCTGAAATGCCTGCCCTTTTTTACCAACACTGTATCCCGCTAACGTTCCGACCCCTGCGATATTGTTTTTTGAATCTTTAAGGTCGTTTTCAAAGCTCCATTTTGCAACAAGATTTGCGGCGGCAACTTCATCAGAATTATCGTAACCGCCAATTGGTGGTAAATCTGGAGTTCCATCGTTATCGTCACTGCTGCAGCCTGCTAAAATCAGCGCCATTGCGGACATTGCTAAAAAAGTGTTTTTTGCGTTTTTTTTCATTGGTTTAAAATTTTTAAGTTGATAAATAAAAAGTGGGTATTTAGTTAAAATATAATCATTGTTTTATGTTTTCTTTTCTTTGCTCATAAATTTACGTTTTTTTATTGTTAATATAACACTCATTCGGCTTTTTTTACATTACTTTTTGGACCAATTCCATTATTGTTAAAGGCCTCAACCTGAAAATAATAGGCAGACGACCTGTCTAAACCATTAAAGTAATATTCATTCTTTCCATACACCATGATGGAACCGTAAAGTTTCTCTGGCGATTTCCCAAAATAAATGACATACCCGTCTGCTGAAGGCTGCTGTTCCCATTTGAACCATACACTGCGCCTTTCTCCCTTTCTCATTGGCTCTGAGCGCAATGGCACAAAGGATTCAACTGATTCAGGCTTTGCGCCGCTGCCTTTGCCAAAAACCCTTAAGCCGCTGACAGCAAATTTTCCAGTAGGCATTTTGAGGTTTTCAATTTTTACATACCGCGCCTGTACTGGCTTTTGCAACTCAATATAATCATGAGGAACGTCTTTGGCGTTTTTGCTTTTGTCTGTAAGTATTTTCCAGTTTTTGGCATCATCCGAATAATATAAAATGTATTGATGGCCACTGGTACTTTCAGGTTTTCCCATGATATCTACATCCTGGTCGGCATAATTAATCTGGATGGCATTGATCGTACTTTTTTCGCCTAAATCTGAAATGAGCCATTCTCCTTTGTTTCCTGATTTTGCACACCAATAGGTTTTGATGTCTTCATCAGTGGCATAATTTGAATGGAAACCACCAAGTGTCGATGAAACCTGGACAGGCTTGTTGTAATTCAATAACATCCATCCTGAAAAACTTTCGCTTAAGTGGTTTTTCTTTTCTGAAGGCAGGAATGTCGGATAATCGCCATATGCAGTATTCGAATATAAAACGCCGTCATTGTCAAATCCTGCCGGCCAAATTCCAATTCGCCTTTCAAAATTATTTTTTGTACAGATCGAAATCGTCGATACATGCCAATAGTCATTTCCGGCATCCTGATAAGTTGCGCCATGTCCGGCGCCGCGTGCAAATCCGCCCGGTTTGTAGGAGAATGGATTGTGCGACTGGTATACAAATGGTCCTAGCGGATTGGCACTGACGTAAACGCCGTCTCCATATCCGTCAAATTCAGTTCCCGGCGCACCATATTGCAAATAATATTTGTTGTTGTGTTTGGTCATAAAAGCGCCTTCCATAAATGGCTGCAGGAAAGTATTGTCGTTGTTTTGCCCGAATCTTTCCCAACCGTGTTCGTCATCGTTCAAAGCAATAAGGTCGTAGACTTCACCTTCCGGCTGGAATGTTTTGCGGTTGAGTTTAACACCGTGAATCGGATATACATTGCTGGAACCGTAATACTCATAGATTTCATCTTTTTCCTTATCCCAGAAAATTTGCGGATCCCAGGCACCGGCTTGCGATTTGTGCACCAATTCCTTCCAGTCGTCTTTAGAAGGATTTGTACTCATCCAAATCGGAAATTCTTTCCCCTGTGTTGAACCAACAACAATCAAGCTATCATTCACAAAAGAAAGCGACGGCGCACACAATTCATCATAGACTTTATGCTCAGGGCGCAAGAATTTGCGTGGGATAAATGTCCAATCCAGCATATCCTTGCTGTGCCAATATCCCCATTGGTTGGTTGAAAAAAGATAATACTCGCCTTTAAAAAATGTGATTACGGGATCGGCCGTAGCCCTATGCTTGCCTTGCTTGACAAAATCCGGAATCGGGCAATATCCATAATCTATGTTGATGGGATTGCAATAGGTTTTTTGCTGTGCGGCAATATCTGCAGCCTTCGGAAACAAGAAGGTACAAAGTAAAACACACGATAAATTTGCAATACTGTTCACATCAAAAAATTTAAAAAGCCCTTCTGCCAAAAGCCAAAGGGCCAGTAAAAACTCAACTATTTAACTAACTCAAATTTTTCCTTCATTTCTGCATTTGAATTGCCGCCGACAAACACTTCAAAATCTCCCGCTTCGGCAGTATTTTTCATATCGATATTGTAAAATTTCAAATCGTCGGACGATATTTCGAATGTCACTGTTTTTGTTTCGCCTTTGGCCAACGAAACCCTTTGGAAACCTTTCAGTTCCCTGACTGGCCGAGTAACTGAACCTACTACATCTTTGATATAAAGCTGTACGATTTCGACACCGTCGACATTCCCAGTGTTTTTGACATTGACAGAAACGGTAAACTTTTCGTTGAACTTTACTTTTGCCGCTGACACTTTCAAATCCGAGTACGAAAAAGTCGTATAACTCAACCCATAACCAAAAGGAAACAGCGGGCTGTTGTCGACATCAGTATATCTCGATTTGTATTTTTGTTCCGGATCTGACAACCCCAAATAAGGCCTGCCTGTATTTTTATGGTTGTAGTAGATTGGCAATTGGCCGACATTCCTTGGAAAAGACACCGGCAATTTTGCGCTCGGATTGTTCATCCCGAAAAGTGTTTGTGCAATAGCGTCACCGCCGCGCGTTCCTGTCCACCATGTTTCGAGAATGGCGTCCATGTTTTCGTTTTCCCATGATAATGTCAAAGGCCTTCCGTTCATCAGTACCAACACAATTGGTTTACCGAGTTTTTTTAATTCTGCCAAAAATTCTTTTTGCAATCCCGGCAAATCGAGGTTTGTCCTGGAAGCCGCTTCACCGGTCATATTTTCCCTTTCGCCCATTACCGCCACAATCACGTCGGCGTTTTTCGCGCTTTCGATTGCTTTGGACATCATGTCTCTTTTTGTGCTTTCAATTTCGACACCTTGTTCGAAAGTTGCCTTTGCGGATGTGCCCAGCAATTTGGTCACGCCTTCTTTGACACTTACCGCATAGCCGTTTCTGTCGCCAAGCGCAGCCCACGAACCGATAATATTCGAATCATCGCTGACCAATGGTCCGACAAAAGCAATTTTCTGGTCTTTTTTTAAGGGCAGGACATTGTTGTTGTTTTTGAGCAAAACCATCGATTCATTGGCGATGGCCAAAGCGGCATCCAAAAATTCAGGTTTGTAGATGGTTTCTTTTTCCCTTTTTTCGTCACTATAGCGATATGGATCTTCAAAAAGTCCAAGGTCATATTTGGCATTAAGGATTCTTTTACAGGCATCATCGATTTCAGCCAACGCGACTTTCCCGGCATCATAATTTTGTTTGGTGAATTTCATAAAAGTACCGCCGACCATATCCATGTCGACACCTGCGTTTAATGCGATTCTTGCTGCATCGGCTTCATCTTTTGCAAAACCATGCGCAACCATTTCGTTGATTCCGGTGTAATCGGTCACGACAAAGCCGTCAAATTCCCATTCGCCTTTCAGGATATCGCGAAGCAAAAATCTATTCCCTGTGGACGGCACTCCGGAAATTTCGTTAAACGATGTCATGAACGTCTTTGCGCCGGCTTCAGCGGCCGCTTTGAAAGGCGGAAGATAAGTGTCGCGCAAAACCCTTTCCGACATGTCTGTTGTATTGTAGTCACGTCCGGATTCTGCAGCGCCATAAGAGGCAAAATGTTTGACGCAAGCCAGGATTGTATTGTTTTTTGACAAATCATCTCCCTGAAAGCCTTTGACATTGGCGATCGCCATTTGTGTTGTAAGATAAGTATCCTCACCCGAACCTTCCGAAATCCTGCCCCATCTGGCATCTCTGGAAATGTCGACCATTGGCGCGAAAGTCCAATGTACGCCACCGGCAGCCGCTTCTGTTGCAGCAATTCTTGCGGCGCGTTCCACCGCTTTTACATCAAAGGAAGAAGCCATTCCGAGATTGATTGGAAAAATAGTTTTATAGCCGTGAATTACATCATGCCCGAAAAGCAAAGGAATTTTCAGCCTGGAGTTTTCGAGATTTAGTTTTTGTAGATCACGTGTACTTTTCGCGCCGGTCGCGTTAAGCAGTGAGCCGACTTTCCCTTGTTGGATATAGGTAATGAAATTATCGCCTGTTTTCGGTCCTGTAGTCGAACCGTCTGATGTGTATTGGACCGTTTGATAGATTTTTTCTTCAATCGTCATCTTTGCCATCAGTTCGGCAACGAATTCGGCCTTGGGCTTAATTGGCGACTTATCCTTTTTTTGGCTGTAGGCGGAAGCGGTGAATGCAAATAGTATGATTATCAGTTGTTTTAATCCCATGCTTAATTTTCTATTGATTCTATTAAAACCCGTATTTTCCGGAGTGAAAGCCTAAATTCAAAAGCCCTTGTTGGACTTCAGGTGCATGCATAAATAAACCCCACAACAAGCCTGAACGATAATTTTCAATCATTACTACCTGCGGGCCTTGATCGATAGCGAGATAACGCGGTGCTGTCCAATTGTAATGGCGGCTGTCGGCGTCATAAAAACCTGCTACGCCCCAAACATTCGTTCGATAGTTTTCATATAAATTCCGGATCAGTGCTTTTGATTCCGTTGGCGTATACACAATAGAACTGATTCCAGCAGTAGGCGAAATAACCCCTTTATCATTGCTTGGCATGTGGGCATCATATCCGATTGTGCCATCAGGATTCCGTGAATAAGAAGCGGTCAGTCCCCAATAATTGGCACCATAACCCAAATACCCATGAGGATTATCGACACAATAGAGGTAATCGATTTTTGTATGGTTCACATTAACATCCCAATAATTCGCATATTGGTCGGACAACTGCGTCGGATCCAATCCGAGGTAAGAATAATGCGACCAGAATAATGGCCCGCCAAGCTGGGATGCGCCATTGTGTTTCAATATCAAAGGCAAACCATAAGCTGTTACACCCGAAACAATATCGCCGCTTCTGGCCCAGCCTTCGTGATAAGCAACCGGGTCAATCGGATGCGTTGGTGAAGAAGCTGCCATGACATAAGTAATCAGGCATTCGTTATAGCCTTGTAAAGGAAAATTCATCTGCCAGGCGTAATCCGGAGACCAATGCCAGTACAATACGTTTTGGTTGTTGGTATACCAACTCCATTCAACACCTTTCCATAAATTGTCATATTTGAGTGCCAATGCCTGTTCGTCGGGCGTGCCGTTCTTAAAATACTCGCGGACGGTTATCATTGCGGCACATAAAAACGATGTTTCAACCAAGTCGCCCCCATTGTCCATCGTTCCGAAAGGCACGACATGTCCGGTTGTGCCGTTCATCCAGTGTGGCCATGCGCCATGAAAGCGGTCGGCAGTCGCCAGGAAATCTGCAATTTGGTTCAGCCTTTCGATTCCGGCTTCCCTGGTGACATAATTCCGTGAAATCCCGGCAACGATTGACATCAGTCCAAAACCAGAACCTCCGGTCGTAACCAAATGCTCATCATTTGAAGGATCTGAAGGATGGTATCTTTCGCGTGCCAATCCAGAATTGGTTTCGGCATAATCCCAAAAATATTTGAATGTCTGCTTTTCTACCAGATCTACAAGCTCTTCATCTGTAAGGGAAGGCGGTGGATCTGGTACAGGAGGAACTGTCGTATTATTGCTGTCGCATGAGCCACAGCTAAAAAAGAAAAGCGATAAAATGATTGTCCATAGTATTCTCATAACTGGCTTTTAGTATCCGGGGTTCTGGGCAGTTTTTCCACCTGCCTCATTAATAAATCTTTGTGGGAAAGGAAACAATTCATTTTTGCCAATAGTAAATGTTTTGCCATCAGCGGTAAATGCTGCCTGGGCTTGGCCAGTACGCACTAAATCGAAATACCTGTCGTGTTCAAACGCCAATTCGACACGTCTTTCATGCCAGATTGCCGTGCGCAAAGCCGCTTGTCCGCTTGCTGTTGTATTTAGCAAACCGGCGCGATTCCTAACTTGGTTTAAAGGTGTGATTGCGTCACCGCCAATTTCATTCCTTGCTTCTGCGAGCATAAGCAACACTTCAGCATATCTGAGAACACGGATGTTTTTTGAAGTCTGATTGTCATTTCCGTTGTAGGTTTCCATCGTATAACTCGCATAAGCTTTTTCGTTATATCTCGGGTTGGCAATCAATGATGAAACCACCCTGCCATCCCATAAGGTTTCCCCCGCAAAAATAATCGTGGCATCTTTTCTGACATCGCCAGGTTCATAAGTGTTTACAAGGCTTAAAGAAGGAATATTGAAACCCCAGCCCCAACCGCTTGTGCCCCTGCCGCCTTGTGTCAGCGAATAACCCTCAACACCTCTTGAAGGATCTCCACCAAAACCTTGTATTTCGAAAAGAGATTCTATATTATTCTCTTGGGATTCTCTCCAAATCGTTGCATAATCCGGAGTTAACCCGTAACCTGTAATGGCTTCACATTGGGTAATGACATCGCCCCATCTTTGCTGATATAAATACACTTTTGCCAGCAATCCTCTTGCGGCACCTTTTGAAGCCCTGCCAATATCAGCTGCGCCATAAGCGCTTTTTTCGGGAAGTGCATCAATGGCAGCTAATAAATCCTGTTCTATAAAATCATATACTTCCTGTTTTGTTTTTGCGGTCAGTGTCATGTCGAGATCAGCCTGCGAAGCGCCCGGAACATGATCTACAATCGGTACACCGCCATAAACCCTTACCAGATTGAAATAAGTCAGCGCACGCAAAAATTTAACTTCGCCGGTTAGCCTTGCCCTTAATACCGGATCGGCATTGTTTAGCTGCGGCAGGTAAAGCAATGCCTGATTAGCCCTGTTCACAGTTTGGTAGCAACCTTCAAAAAGTTCCAATACGGAAATTGAAGTCGCATCATGGGTCAACATATCAAGTGCTTGCTTGTCGGTTCCTGTATCTCCCGGATCAGAACCTTTGTCGGCATCATCTGAAGCAATACTCGTAATTCCATTCCATGAAAAAGAACTCACATTCCAGTCAAGGAATTTGGCATAGACAGCCGTCACAAAGCTTTTTGCTCCGGCGTCATTATTGAATTCGTCAATTCCTTCTATAGACTCAGTAGATCTCACATCGAGAAAATCATCCGAACAGCTGGCTACAATTGCAGTAAGGCCTGCCGTGATAAGTATTGCAAAAATTATTTTTTTCATAACAATTAAAATTTAAGGTTAACGCCAAAAACAAAAGAACTTAACGTTGGGTAAGCATCAAGTTCAATGCCCTGGCCGCCCATTGGGCTTCCATCTCGGTTTACTTCCGGCGAGTAACCGGAATATTTTTGAAATATAAAAGGATTTAATGCTGTAGCATATACTCTCAACGAGGTTACTTGTTTGACAAATTTTGGAACGGTATACCCTATTGTGATATTGTTTATCCTGAAATAATCCCCGGATTCGAGATAATAATCAGAAGCAACGGGTATCATATTCGATGCTGCCGGATTTGGGGAATCGGTATTCAGGGTAGTCCAGAAATCTGCGCCAATTTCAGCTTCAATATTTTCATTTCCATTACGTTGTGCTCGTTTTCCGTTGTAGACTTTGCCGCCCATTGCGCCATAAGTATCAACAGCGAAATCAAAATTTTTGTATGCGCCCCCAAAATTTAAACCGACATAAGAAGTTGGCAATGCAGAGCCAAAATACCTTCTGTCATTGTTGTCAATGACACCATCCCCGTTTAAATCCTTGAATTTCAAGGCTCCTACTGCATCCAATCCATCCGTTTCGAATAAATAAAAGCTTCCTATTGGCTGGCCTTCCTCTAATCGTTTGGTCACTTGACCGTTTCCTAAATCTCCCCCTGTACTTTTCTCATAAAGTGGGTTTGTAATTTTCACCAACTCGTTTTTATTGACGGAATAGTTCCCTCCGATCCAATATTTAAAGTTATCAGAAATGGTTCCGTCCCATCGCAATGTCAATTCATAACCTTTATTGGATATGTTGCCAATTTGTCCAATTGTTGGATCGAGGCCTGTTGATAATGCCGGGGCAAAACGCAAGAACGCATCAATTGTTGTTTTGTCATATACATCTATTGTACCTGAAAGCCTATTGGTTAATAAAGCGAAATCGAGCCCGATGGTAGTTTCTTCGGTAGTCTCCCAATTATTGAGTTCAATCTTTTCATTACTTGTTGTTCCTGATTGCAGGCCTCCATCAAAAGGATAACCCAAAGAAGTACCGGTATCAAAAGCCTGCCGGTTTAAAGTAACATTTGCATTTCCAAGTCTTCCCCATCCGCCACGGAGTTTCAGGAGGTTAATGTATTTGTTGCCAGAAAGGAAATCCTCATTGGAGACAATCCATCCCAACCCGAAAGAAGGAAAATTTCCCCATTTATGTCCTTCCTGGAATTGTGAAGAACCGTCTCTTCTCAAGGTTCCGGTGACTAGATACCTATTCATAAGCTTGTACTGGAAACGCCCGAAATAACTATTCAGTTTTTTATCACTTTCAATCTTGTGGTTTACTGTTACATTCCCCGGATCACTTGACAGGTTTAAGTTCCAGTTATCTGAATTTGCCGGAACATTCCTGCCAGTAGCGGATAATTCCTCTTTTCCGCCGATCACCTCGGCAGTTGTTCCCACAGTGACTTCGATATCGTGAATATCTGCAAATACTTCATTGAATGTAAAGAAGTTGTCAAAGTTCCAATTAAAATAATCCCTTCTTGACGTTGTCAATGTGTTAATCGCTGAAGCCGATGGATAATCGGCGATTTCCCTGGTCGGATTGGCTGCGAGAAAGATATCCCTTAATGGAACGAATGAAAATGCTTTCCAATTGTCATATTCTACACCAATACGTGAGGTGAATTTCAAATATTTTGCAATTTTATATTCCCCGGACAAGCTTCCTTGCAAAATAAGGTCTTTTTGTTTTTCAGTAAAGAAATCAAGATCTGCGACCGGGTTTCCCACATTGTTGAAAACAGAACCGATCTCTTCAGGAAGCCCATTAGAGCCAACGATAGAAGCGCTGTATTTTCCATCCGGATATCTGACCGGCAAAATCGGTGATTGTTTGTAAGCGCTTGTAAAAGCTGAAAATGGTTTCGGCGTAGACCTTGTGAAAGATACGCTCATCGTTTGCGAAAGTTTAAAGCGATCAGATACAGTGTACTCGTTATTTGTCCTGAAAGTCAACCTGTTGTAATCCAACCCGTTTAAAATTCCTTTCTCGTCATAACTGCTCACGCTGGTCAGGTAACTCAATTTATCCGTGCTGCCAGACATCGAAAGATTATTGGTCGTATACATTCCTGTCCTGGTAATTTCATCAAACCAATCGGTGTCGTATGGCTGGTTTTGGGCAAACGTATTGGAATTCAAAGCCTGATTCGAATAAGCGACAAATTGGGCAGAATTACCCATTTCGACTTTTTTCAGCGGCATTCTCAAACCGACATAACTTTCTGCTTCAAAGACAGTCCTGCCGCCTTTTCCTTTTTTAGTCGTGACAATGATCACACCATTTGCAGCCCGGTTTCCGTATATTGCCAATGAAGATGCGTCCTTTAATACATCTATGGTCAGGATGTCATTTGGATTGATGCTCGTAATACTTCCTGTTGGAATTCCATCAACCACATATAATGGCCCACTACTGCTGTTTACTGTTCCCACGCCGCGGATAATCAGTGACGATGAACCACCTGGCGAGTCGTTTGCTACAATTTGCACTCCAGCCGCTTTTCCTTGCATGGCTTGTACGGGATTCAACATTTTTTGCCTTGCGATATCATTGCCCGTTACCTGGCTTATTGCACCGGTATTGTCCACTTTTTTCCGTGTTCCGTATCCAATCACAACAACTTCATCCAGTTTAATGTTGCTTTGTTTCATGACAATGGTCATGGAAAGTGTTGCCGGTAAAGTTTGTGTTTCATATCCTATATATGAAAATTCAAGCAATTCCCCTTCTGGCACCTGGATTTGAAAATTTCCATCAAAATCAGATATGGTTGACGCTTTTGATTGGACAGCATTTACTGACAGGCCGGGAATTGACAATCCTTTTTCATCGGTTGCTTTACCAGATACAGTAATGTTTTGGGCACTAAACTTTGAAACAAAGAGTAGGAATAATAAAAGTAAAATTGGCTTTTTCATTTATTGTAGAATTAATGTTGAGCCAATTTAAGAAATTTACAACGTTGTAGTTAATAACCCGGTTACTACATAAATACATCGGTAATCCATTGCCCAAAATATTAGCAAAACATATACTTAACATTTATGGGCTTTAATTGCAGTAGTGGTAATGATGTGGTAACTTTGTGTTTAAAGGAGCGCCATAAACTTATAAAGACTGTCTTCAGGGCTTAAATGCAGCTTTTTTCGCAGGCGGTATCTATGCAACTCAACACCGCGATAAGTGATGTTCATCAATGGCGCAATTTCCTTAGAGGAAAGATTCATCTTCAGGTAAATGCAGAGCTTCATGTCTTTTGAAGTCAGATTCGGGTACTTTTTTGAAAGACTAATAATGAATTCGTTATGAATCTGATTGAGGTTACTTTCAAAAATTTCCCACTCATGTTTATTGATGGCGTTTATTTTTATCGCTTTCTTGATCTCACTTTTAAGCTTATCCAAATCTGTTTCCCTATCAAGGATTTCCTGTATGCTCTCAATGATTTCACTTTGTTTTGCTATGGAAAGGGATTTTCCGGCAACTTCAGAAGATTTGGACTGGATTTCAAGTTCGAGGATATGTTTCTCATATTCTTGTATTTTTAGTTCATTTTCGGCTTTTAGTTTGATTTCCAGGATATTCTTCTGATGGCGCAGTTCTTCTTCCCGCAACTCAAATTTTTGCGTATACCGTATCTTATTCCATTTGTAGTATAAATAACTTGTAATGACGATGAACAACACATAGAAAAGAATCATCCAAAATGAGAAATACCACGGGTTGCCCACATCAAACCTATAGTCGGCAATCTTGACAAACTTCTTCCCGTCATTGTAATAAAAATCAAGGTTCTGGCTGCCGCTTCCAAGGTTATTTAAAACCAACTGCCCGGTTTTGATGTGTATAAAATGGGATGCGCCATTCAACTTGTAAAACAAATCGGGTCGGCTGTAGCCATAAAATTCAGGAACGAGATTCACTTCGACCGACTGGTTGTACCTTATTTTTAAATCATTGATAATCATGTTTCCATGATAAAAACCTTCAACGTTTACTTTCGGCTTTCTATTGTTCCTTTTGTCCGGTTCAAACGAAATGAATCCATCGTCCAGGTTTAACAAAAGTGATTTGCCATTGCGATAGACTTTAGTATTCTCGATGATGAGTTTTCCTTCATAATATTTTTCAGGAACCAATTGCCAGATGAATTCATTTTTGACCTGCGATATCAAATACAACAGCCCACTTTTTACAACCATGAAACTGTCATCGTCTATCGGTATGATGTCGGATATGCCTTTAAAAATATGATCGAAAGTCACATCTTTTTCAAGCCTGTTGGATATGCGGTTAAAGACATACCAATCATTGTCCATCAAAAAAAGTATCTCATTCTTATAAGTAAAAATCTTGACGCCATAGTCGTTTTTTATACCGTTGAGCTCCGAAATATTCTCAATTTTCCGGGTCATGAAATGGTCGTCATACTCAATGCGGTACAAACTCCTGTAATTGTCGGCAGCCCAAAGCTCATTAGGTTTATTCTGCGCAATGTTCCTGATGGGTTTGGTCAGCCCTTCGAGTATTTTCCATTTGGTCAGGTCATTGCGGTTGGGATAGACAGCAATCCCGGAGTAATTGGCTTGGAAATATACATCGTCCAACTTGCTGTCCAGGAATTTCCAACCGCCATTGACCGGATTGACATTTCGCAAGGTCGTGCCGTCGTATATGAAAGTGCCGTCGTTATGGCCAATGATGAATTCATTACCGGTTTTGTAAATATCCCAAACCTGGCCTTGTGAATCGGGAATGACCTCAAGTTTCTTGTTTCTTGATGTAAAAATGCCATGATTCGTCACAAAAATATAGCCGTCATTTGTCGTTGAAAGTGAATATACCGAACCTAAAATCCCCGAATTATCCGAAAAGATCGAAACAGGCGAATTGATCTCAATATGGCAAATCCCGTTGTCAAGCCCAAGCCAAAGATCATTTTCCTTATCTGTGCCAATGGATAAAATCGCGTTGTTCTTCAATGCGTTTTGCCTGTTGATGTTCTGGTATGAATTGTCGGCCAAATTGAGGATGTAAAGACCCTGAAGTCCAGTGCCGATGGCCAGCTTTTGTCCGACAAACTTTGCCGTAATGATGACTTGCTCTTTCAGGATGTTATTCAGCGGATGCTTCCAAGGCACAAGCGCACCGTTTTCTTCAATGAAAACCCCATTATTTTTGGTAAACACATAAATTTTCCCATTGTGCTTCCCGATATAATGGATGACATTATCCTCGAGCCCTTTCCAGTTGTCTTTTTTGACAAATGCATCACCGTCCATCAGGTAAACGCCATTGCGTACTGAAGCTACATAAATCTGGTCATCTACAAGATAACAATATGAAATCTGCGACGGAAACCTTATTTTCCTTGTGACATTCGCCTCATAAATAAAAAGCTCATTGAAAGACTGGAAATAAATTTTGCCGTGGTACTTAAAGACTTTCCAGATTTCCTCATTATCGGAGTTACCTGAAAAAAGACTGCTGCTCTTCGAAAGCGATGTATAAACCATCTTGCCTTCGATGCGTTTCCAATAGCCGAATTCCTTATACGAACCACAATAAATCCTGTCGCCATCTATAAAAATCGAGCGGATGATGGTTTTGTTCGGCAGCGTATACCGTTCCCATTTGACGCCGTTGTAACGCAAAAAATAATGGTTGTTGGCGAAATATATCGCATTGTCATTGCCCTGCACGACATTCCAAATCTGGTTGTCGCCATGATAATCGGATTTGCTGAAATTTTCGACAAAAGGCAGCAGTTCCTGCGGATACAGGCTGCATGAAAAGAAAAGAAAAATAACTATTTTAAATGCTTTCGTAAACACTCTGGAAATTTAGTAACCAAATATAGCGTATTTGGATTAAAAAAAAATGCCTCCGTTATGGAAGCATTATCTATTTGCCGTCTGCATATTCCTGCAGGTATTTGAATCTTTCGGTGAGCTTGCCGTTTTCGGTGACCTTCGCCCTTTCCAGAATGCCATCCTTATCGCCATTGAAAAAAGCCGGGATGACATGCTCCATAAACATCTCACCAAAGCCTTCGCTCGCATCTTTTGGCAGTTCACACGGCAGATTATCAACCGCCATGACCACAATTGCCGCCGGATGAAACATATCGACTTCCCTGTCTTCTATCGGCAGGTAACCATATAAAGGTTCGGCAATCGTAGACGAACGCAACGTACTGGCAATCGGGCCTTCGACGTCACAGGAAATATCGGCAACGACTTTTATCTTATTATCAACAGATTGCAACATATTCCGGGTTAATATAACCGGCGCATCATTCCCATAAAAATGCCCTGCCATAAAAATGTCCGACACTTTCGTAAAACGCCCAAAATCAGAAATATAATCCGTCGGGTTGTGGTAGAAATCCTTGTTGTCCAATACCTGCCCGTCAATGCGTTTGTTGTAATCCAAAACATCAAGCTGGGTGTAAACTGGTCCGTCGTAATTCTTTGTCAGATAGTCGCTTATCGAAATCTGTTTGATTTTTATACCGTCAAGAATTTCCTTTGCGCCATTGGCGACTTTTCCATGGCCGGTCAGGACAATTTTTATCGGTGGCAAGGTCTGCCTTTTGAGTTTTTCTATTAACGCATCCTTTCCTGATAGCGTTTCCGCCTTTGGAATGTTAAAAAGCTCGAATTTAATTCCGAATGCACGAAATCCATTATAAGCCCCAACAATTCCGGCATACCTGCCAAAACCAATCAGTCGCCTGAAATTCGCATCCACGATCGTTTCATGGTCGTACAAATCAATCTTTTTCTCAAGGATTGCCTGCAGCAGTTTTCTGTTGTGCGGCTGTTTTTTGATCGTATGGGAAAAGAAAAAATACTTCTTATTTGGGATTAGCGCATCAACCGGCACTTCCTTGACGCCAAAGAGCACATCGCAATCTGAAACATCATCGGTGACTTCAATGCCCGCTGCCCGGTATTGCTCGTCGGAAAAAATCCTGATATCCGAACTTTCGACTTTTATCTCGGCTTCCTGATGTTCTTTTTTAAGCCTTTGCAATTCGTCCGGCGTAAAGACAACGCGTCTGTCAGGCGGGGATTTTCTTTCTTTTATGATTCCGAATTTCATTTTGGGGTCTTAATTTTAATGCGCCCAAAAGTAGTGTTTACTACATCGTTTGCAAAACTTTTTTAGTGAATGTTTTATCCATTGCAATTCACTTTGGGCTTTGGGCGTGACCCTGCGGGTCAGGCTTTCCGCGGTGCGCGGCACCTTGCTTCAATCCTTCACGCAGTCTTGAATATCATTCAGCTTTGTTTTTATATTGAATTCCAATGCATTATAAATTTCTGTTGAAAAGTTTACCTTATCGTTAACAAAATCACGATTTTCCGATTTGTTACTTTGGTTATATTTGCCTTTATAAGCATATAAAAATGACATCCCGATATTTTCGCCTTTCTATAATTGCAATCCTTTGTTTTTTATCCTTCTCGTGTTCCAAAAAAGAAAAATACGCCCAGAACCGCGCCCGTGAAAAGAGTACGGATACGATGGCGTGCGTTTTTCCATGTTCGCTGAAACTGCCTAAACTGTCAGTTTCCTATGTCAACGAGAAGCAGGCCATGGTTGAACGTTTTGCCAACAAGCTCTGGAACAAAAACGACAACGTAAGTTTCCTTGTCGCCCGCAACGGACAAATCATCTATGAAAAATATGCCGGTTACGCCGATAATAAAAAGAACTTCATCACCGCGCATACGCCGATGCACATCGCGTCGGTCAGCAAAATGCTGACGGCCGCCGCCATCATGCAGTTGGTGAACCGTGACAAACTCGACCTCGACCAGAAAGTCAATACCATTCTCAAAACCTTTCCGTACCCCGACATTACGATCCGGATGCTGCTGAATCACCGCAGCGGGCTACGCAATTACGCTTATTTCACCGCTGATCCCGGTGTTTGGGATACAAAGCAAACCATTACGAATGAAGACATCCTAAGGCTTTTGGGTGAGAAAAACATTGCGTTGGCTACGCCTGCCGGAACGCACTTCGCATATTGCAATACGAATTATGCGATGCTGGCTTTGGTCATTGAAAGAATCACCGGACTAAAATATGGCGAGGCGATGCAACGCATGATTTTCAAGCCATTGGGCATGACCGACACCTACGTCTTTGATCTGGAAAAGGACAAGGAAACCGCATCGCAGACTTTTAAAGGCAACGGTTTACATTTGGCGTATGATTTCCTCGATGCGGTTTATGGCGACAAGAACATTTATTCGACGCCGCGCGATTTGATGAAATTCGATATGGCGACGTATGACCCGAATTTCCTTGACAAGGATTTGTTCAAGCAGGTTTATAAAGGCTACAGCTATGAAAGCAAAGGCACGAAGAATTACGGCCTTGGCATCCGCATGATCGAATGGGAAACGGGGCAGCATTTCTATTTCCACAACGGCTGGTGGCATGGCAACACATCTTCTTATGTGACGTTGCGGAATGAGAAGGTCACAATCATTGCATTGTCAAACAAAATGACCAAGAAGACTTATCTGGTACGGAAGCTCGCGCCTGGTTTTGGTGATTATCCGTTTAAGAAAGATAAGGATGAGGAAAAACTGGAATAAATGGATAATTGATAATTGATAATTACTTGTAAGGCGCGTTAAGGATTGTAGCGAAAATCCTTTTTTAAATAGATGAAGCGCAGCGGAGGCATTTAAAAAAGATTGCAGCGAAAAGCCTGGCCGCAGGCAACGCCCAAAAATTTAGAAAAATCTTATCATTTTCAAACAGAACTTTCGTGTATATTTGCAGGCTCAAATAATTGTCAATTATCCATTTTCAATTATTAATTAATTTGGGGCCGCCCGGTTTTGACAGCGGGTCGAATTGGACAGTAAGCACGTCGGGGACCGAAACGTATCCCGTTACCAAATGTTTCAACACTTTTAAACGGCGAAAATAACTACGCTTTAGCTGCATAATCTGAATTAAAGTAAGATAATGCCACGTCCCGACAAGGTCGGGAAGCTGGATTCTCCCGGAAAGCCGTGGTTTGTGGCGTTCCATCAGGGAGAACCGTAAAACAGACCTAAGGACGGAGGAACTTCGGATCCGTCTCTAAAACTCAAGAAGATAAGCATTGTGTGGCTGTTCCCGGCCTTGCGCAATGACGAAAACCCAATCGGGAAATAAACGCGTAGAAAGCTTTTCAGTTGCCTGTCTGGACGGGAGTTCGATTCTCCCCGGCTCCACAAAAAAAGCCCTTTCGGAATGAAAGGGCTTTTTTTATATTTAATTTTATCGATTATCGCTTAATCACACGCAGTGTTTTCACCTCATCGCCCTGGCTTACAATTACGTTGTAAACCCCTGACGGGTAACGATCTCCTATCTGCAATGTGTTCACTTCCGACACATCCGTATCCAACACTTCCAAAAGCCTGCCGGTCATGTCGTATACCTTCACATTTACTTTTTCGGCACTTGCAGTTCTGATATCGATACTGACGTTATCTGCAAACGGATTAGGGTAAGCCGTCACGGCAAATACATTTTTCGTTATTGATGATTCTTCCCT
>DATHKH010000014.1:0-5030 GCA_035286325.1 Flavobacterium sp. | reverse complement strand
CATGATTTTGGTTTCATGGCGTGCTTTCAACAAGGTTTCCGCATCGTCAACGATGACCATTTTCAGGCGGTTGACATTGTAGCCTGCGGTGGTGAACATATCGTTGAGGCGTGTCGGTGTTCCGATCAATACGTCAATTCCTGTGGAAATATAGTTCTTGTCGAATTCGATATCACTTTTGTCGTGCACGCCGTAAACATGCAAAGGATTGTATTTTCCGAGTGTTTCAAACAGTTCTTCCATGGCCAACATCTTTTCCTTATTCTCGACAAAGATTAAGGCGCGTGGCGATTCCTCGCCTTCAGTTACCAATTGCTGGATGACGTTTAATACAATCGTTGTCGTTTTTCCTGATTTTTCTGGTGAAATGATGATGCAGTCGGCACCACTTTTTATCGTGGAAAAAGTTTGCTGCTGCAATTCATTGGCTTCAGTCAGGCCGTTTTCGATTAGACCTTTTTGAAGGTTCGGGTTTATTTTTTTTAGGTTCATTTGTGTTTATTTACTCGCAAAGAGCTTCACGTCATTTTCCGAAATTTCAGCGCCGCCAAGGATGATTAATCTTTCCACAACATTTCTCAATTCGCGGATGTTTCCTGTCCAGTCGTATGCTTTTAAAAGGTTAATGGCCGCCGGTGAAAATTGCTTTGGCGTATTGCCGTGTTCGGATGCGATTTTTTCGGTGAAATGCTCAACCAACAGCGGGATGTCGTCGCGGCGTTCGTTCAGCGCCGGCACTTTTATCAATATGACCGCAAGTCTGTGGTATAAATCCTCGCGGAAATTCCCGGCTTCGATTTCTTTTTTCAGGTCTTTGTTGGTTGCCGCAACGACGCGCACATCGACCTTAATATCTTTTTCCGCTCCGACACGCTGGATCATGTTTTCCTGTAATACACGCAGTACTTTGGCTTGTGCAGAAAGACTCATATCGCCGATTTCATCTAGGAAAATCGTGCCTTTGTCAGCAGCTTCAAATTTCCCCGCGCGATCCCTGACGGCAGATGTAAACGCACCTTTGACATGCCCAAACAATTCACTTTCGATAAGCTCACTCGGTATTGCGGCACAATTGACTTCAATCAGTGGCGCATTGGCACGTTCGCTTTTTTCGTGCAATTGGTGTGCGACAAGTTCTTTTCCGGTTCCGTTTGGTCCGGTAATCAAAACGCGCGCATCGGTTTGTGCGACTTTCTCAATCATGTCTTTGATATGGTTGATGGCATCGCTTTCCCCAATCATATCGTAATTCTTGCTGACTTTTTTCTTCAGGATTTTATTCTCAACGACGAGCTGTTTTTTGTCCAATGCATTGCGCACGGTATTGAGCAAACGGTTTAAATCCGGCGGTTTTGAGATGTAGTCGAACGCGCCGAGTTTCATCGTGTGAATCGCGGTTTCCATATCGCCGTGTCCGGAAATCATGACCATCGGGATTTCGGGTTTTATTTTTTTGACCGCTTCGAGTACGTCGACACCATCCATTTTGGGCATTTTGATGTCACACAACACAAGGTCGTAATCGGTGTTTTTTATTTTTTCGAGTCCGGAAATGCCGTCTTCGGCTTCCTCAACTTCATAAGTATCGCTTTCTTCTGACAGGATTTTCCCGAGTACGCGGCGGATTGCGGCTTCGTCTTCTATTATTAATATTTTGGGCATGCGGTAATTTATAAATTGGTTATTTGGATTCCCTGTTTAACGTTGAGCCAATTTGGTGTTGGATGCCCTAGCCCCGATAAAAGTGGAAATCCTTTTTATTTTTTCTTTAAAAATAAAAAGATTGAAACGGATAGCGGGAATAGCTTCAAATAATTAACAAAAGTTTCTTACGGATTCGGAATCATTAATACCTGAGCCATTTGAACAATTCCTTATACGTTGGTTTTTTGCCATACATCAATATCCCGACGCGGTAGATTTTGGCGGCAAACCAGACTGTGAAAAAGAATGTCCCGAACAATATCGCGATGGACAGCAGCAATTGCCACCATGGCACGCCAAATGGGATTCGCATCAGCATCACGATTGGCGACGTGAGCGGCACCATCGAAAATACGGTCGCGACTGTTCCATGCGGATCGTTCATGACAGTGAAAAACCCGATATAGACGCCAAGAATCAACGGCATGATGATCGGCAAAAGGAATTGCTGCGAATCGGTTTCATTGTCGACTGCGGCACCGATGGCTGCGTAAAATGAGCTGTACAGGAAATACCCTCCGATGAAATAAATGATGAAAGCGATCAGGATTGTTGCGATTGGCAGGTTCCATAATTCTTTGATGTATAATTGCATGCTGCCCATTTCCTGTTGCGCTGCGTTGACCATTTCCGGCGATACGCTGTGCGACGGACCAATGTTGACACCGAAGAAAGCCGAAGCTGCGAACAACAATGTGAATCCGATAATCGCCCAAATCAGGAATTGCAGAATTCCGGCGAGCGATGTGCCGATGATTTTGCCCATCATCAATTGGAATGGCTTGACTGACGAAATGATGATTTCGACAATGCGGTTTGTTTTTTCCTCGATGACGCTGCGCATGACCATGTTTCCGTAGATGATAATGAACATCATGATCAGGTAACCAAAGATGCCGCCGATCGCGATCTTGATTTCATTGAGGCCTTTGAGGCTTTGTTCACCTGACGACTTGGCGAGGCTGATGTTGATTTTAGCTTCGGCATTTTTGATGGCGAGTGTGTCGAGTTTTGCCTTTTCAAAATTGTCCTTGGTCAGTTTTGTCGCGATGTTATCTTCGAGCCCGGCGATGAACATCATGCTTGGGCTGTCGTTGGAAATGTATTGGATTTTCTTTTCGAGGTCTTTGTTTTCGGTGACTTTCGGGATGAACAAAACGCCTTCGTAATGTTCTGCCGTGACGCTGTCTTTTAGGATTTCCATATTGACGGACGACAGGTCGACGTATTTGTATTCTTCGTCGCTTTTGAAGTTGCCGACGAACATTCCGGTTTCGTCATGGACAGCTATTTTCTTGACATCGGCTTTCATCTGGCTTAGGTAACCCACGAATGCGGCGATTCCGACAAACAGCAGCGGACTCAAAAACGTCATGACGATAAAGGATTTGTTGCGGACTTTAGCGACGAATTCCCGTTTGATGATTAAGGTTAAGATGCTCATGTTATTTGTCTTTTACCGTTTGGATGAAAATGTCGTTGACGCTCGGGATTTTCTCTACAAAATGCGTGACTTGTCCGCGTTGCGTCAATAGGTTCAATAATTCGTTTGGCGACGCATTTCCGAGTTGGATGTCGAGTTTGAGTTCGTCGTTCAGCGATTTGAAATGTGTTTGCGACAAAGTGAATTTTTGGGTCAGGTCGTACATCAGCCCTTCGACATTTGCAGTTAAAATACCGACTTCAAAAGTATTGGAGCGGAACTGTCGTTTGACATCGTCGAGCTTGCCTTCGATGAGCTTATTGGATTTGTGGATCAAAGCGATATCGTCGCAAAGTTCCTCGACGCTTTCCATGCGGTGCGTTGAAAAAATGATCGTCGCGCCATTTTCCTTTAATGCGAGGATTTCGTCTTTGATGAGATTCGCATTTACAGGATCGAATCCTGAAAACGGCTCATCGAAAATGAGCAGTTTCGGTTTGTGCAACACGGTGACGACGAATTGGATTTTCTGCGCCATGCCTTTTGACAATTCCTGGATTTTCTTGTTCCACCAGCCTTTGATGTCGAGGCGTTCAAACCAATAGTCGAGTTGGATTTTCGCTTCGGCTTTTGACAGGCCTTTCATTTGGGCGAGGTATAAACATTGTTCCCCGACTTTCATGGTTTTGTACAATCCGCGCTCTTCGGGAAGATAGCCGATGTATTGCACATGTTTGGGCTGGAGTTTTTCACCGTCGAGATAAATGGTGCCGCTGTCGGGCATGGTGATTTGGTTGATGATCCGGATCAGTGATGTTTTTCCGGCGCCGTTAGGGCCTAAAAGTCCGTAGATGCTTCCTTTTGGAACAGACAATGACACTTCATTCAGGGCAGTGTAATCTCCGTATTGCTTGACGACTTTATCGACTTCAAGTATGTTGGCCATTATGAAAATTTGTTTGTGCGTAAAAGTAAATCATTCGCAGGAGAATGAATTGGTTTTCCAAAAAAAACCCACCCTTATTTGCACAAGGATGGGAAAAATTGCTATGAAAAAGAAATTACTAGTTACCTACTAGTAACATCCCAAATATAAAATAATTTTTTAAATTATGAAAACATATCTTTAACTTTTTCAAAAAAAGATTTGTCCGACTTTTCAGGATTTGGTGCGAAGTTCTCGTTTGCAAGATTTTTCTCAAAAAATTCTTTTTGCTCTTTGCTTAAATTTTTCGGTGTCCAGACATTGATGTGTACGAGCAAATCGCCATTTCCATAACCGTTGATGCTTGGTACGCCTTTGCCTTTCAGCCTTAAAATTTTTCCGGACTGGATGCCTTCTTCGAGTTTAATCCTGACTTTCCCGTTTACGGCTTCGATATCTTTCGAAATCCCAAGTACGGCTTCGCTGATGCTGATGTATAAATCGAGGTGTAAATTCTCGCCTTCGCGTTTCAGGAACGCGTGCTCGACTTCTTCAATCGCCACAATCAAATCACCTGGAATTCCGTTGCCTGGCGCGTCATTTCCTTTGTTGGATACTTTCAGTTGCATACCGTCGACAACGCCTGCCGGAATTTTCACGGAGATGGTTTCATCTTCCAAAATCATTCCTTGTGCATCGGCTTCTTTCGGTTTGCTTTCAATGATTTGTCCGGAACCGCTGCAATTCGGACAAGTCGACGCCGATTGCATCCTTCCTAAAATCGTATTGGTCACTCGCATGACTTGCCCTTGCCCGTTACAGGTTGGACAGGTTTTATATTTGACGCCTTTGGCCTGGATTTTTCTTTTGACTTTGATTTTCTTTTCGACACCGTTCGCGATTTCCTCCAATGTCAATTTGACTTTGATGCGAAGATTGCCGCCTTTCATCCTGCGTTGTTGCTGCTGGCCGCCAAAT
>DATHKH010000013.1:0-2211 GCA_035286325.1 Flavobacterium sp. | reverse complement strand
GTCATCGACCTTTGAATCACTTCTGGTCATCCGGACATCTGCAAACAATCCTTCGGGAAACCCGAACAAACACAACGCCTGATCGATGATATGCGGACCCAAATCTTTGAGGATTCCGGCTCCCGGATTGGGGTTTTCCTTATGTGCTTTCAGACTTAAATTCGGGTTATACCTGTCGAAATGGATTTCTGCCTCTACAATCTCGCCCAGAATATTCTTGTCGAAAATATCCTTGACGGTTTTAAAATCGCTGTCCCAACGCCTATTCTGGAACACGGCGAGCTTCAATCCTTTTTCTTCGGCAATCTCCTGGAGTTCTTCAGCTTCAGCAACCGTTGTGGTAAATGCTTTTTCGACAAGGACATGCTTGCCCGCGAGCAACGCTTTTTTGGCATATTCAAAATGCGTATCGACGGGCGTATTGACAATCACCAAGTCCACATTGTCGTTCAGCAGCGCATCAAATGAAGCGTAGCTTTTCACCAGCGGAAAATCCTCCTGGATCAATTTTTTGCTTCTTTCCCATGCGCCAATGAGCTCAAAACCCGGATGCAGTTCGAGAAACGGCGCATGGAAGACTTTTCCAGACATGCCATAAGAAAGAAGGCCGGTTCTGATTTTTTGCATAATGGTTTTGGTTTACTGTAAATTTACCAGTCCGAAAACAAAGTATGAAACCATTGCTGAATTATTAACATTCTTTTAATTGTCCCAAAAGAATTATCCCTGAAATCTTAACATAAAAACGTTACTTTTGTCCCGTAGAAAATCGAAAAAACACCAATGGAAATAGTTATTAAGCTTTCTCAATTCTTATTGAGCTTGTCGTTACTCATCATATTGCATGAACTGGGGCATTTTATCCCTGCCAAAATATTCAAAACCCGTGTAGAGAAATTCTATTTGTTTTTTGATGCGAAATTTTCCCTCGTGAAAAAGAAAATCGGCGAAACCGAATACGGAATCGGATGGCTGCCATTGGGCGGTTATGTGAAAATTGCCGGAATGATTGACGAGAGCATGGACAAAGAACAGATGAATTTGCCGCCGCAACCGTGGGAATTCCGTTCCAAACCAACCTGGCAACGATTGATTATCATGCTTGGTGGCGTAACGGTCAATTTCATCCTCGCATTTGTCATTTATATTGGAATGTCCTATGCTTATGGCGACCAGTTTATTTACACCAAAGATGTCAAAGATGGCATTTGGGTTGCCAATCCTGTCGTTGAAAAAACCGGATTGAAAACAGGCGACAAAATCATTTCGATCAATGGAACGCCAGCTGCCGAAAAATTTGAAAACATCAATGAAGAACTGCAAGTTGCCAAACACATCGTCGTAGAACGCGACGGACAGCAAAAAACCATCGATTTGCCACAGGATTTTATTGGGCAATTGCTTGAAGGCGAAAGGGCTTCAATTGTTGAATTGCGTGTGCCATTCGTTGTTACCGGCGTTCAGGATGATTCGCCGAATAAAGATAAGGTCAAGCCAAAAGACATTATTACCGTTTTCAATGGACAAACCGTGCAGTATGCAGACCAGGTGTTGGCTTCTGTCGACACTCTGAAAGGCAAAACAGTGCAGGCGGTTGTATTGCGTGATGGCAAAAAAATCCCGTTGAACCTCATCGTAAGTGACAGTTCTAAAATGGGCATCCAGTTCGGCGGCCGATTGGCTTATGACAATCTCGAAAAACTCGGCATCTATAAAATCAACAGGCAGAAATATGGTTTTGGCGAATCATTTCCTGTCGGAATGGAAAAAGGCAAGGAAAGGCTTGTCAAATACAGCCAACAGCTGAAAGCCATCTTCACGCCATCAACGGGCGCTTATGCCGGCGTTGGCGGTTTCTATGCGATCTTCAACGTTTTTCCGGACCAATGGAGCTGGGAAGTATTCTGGAGCATCACCGCATTGCTTTCGATTATGTTGGGCGTAATGAACCTCTTGCCGATTCCCGCATTGGACGGCGGCCATGTCATGTTCCTTTTATATGAAATGATTACCCGCAGGAAACCAAGCGACAAATTCATGGAATATGCCCAAATCACAGGCTTTGTGTTATTGATCGCATTGGTATTGTTTGCCAATGGCAACGACATATACAGGGCAATTACCCGAAAATAAAAAAATTGAATTTTTATTGCGTTTTATTTGCTGAAAATAAAATTCGCAGTATATTTGCACCGCTTTAAAAGGCAATAC
>DATHKH010000012.1:0-5765 GCA_035286325.1 Flavobacterium sp. | reverse complement strand
ATTGTCGATGCTTTCAATTCGCCTTTAATGACATAAGAAGCAAAGATATTTCCCATCGTCGAATCTTCCCAACCCGGTACAATTATAGGCAAATTTTTCTCGGCAGCGGCATACATCCAGCTGTCTTTCAAATCGATTTCGTAATATTCTTCCAAAACGCCTGAAAGCAGCATTTTGTACATGAATTCGTGTGGCAAATATCTTTCGCCAGCATCATCAGCATCTTTCCAGATTTTAAAAATGTGCTTTTGCAAACGCCGGAAAGCCTCATGTTCAGGAATACAGGTATCGGTCACGCGATTCAATCCGCGTTCCAATAAATCCCATTCCTGCTGTGGCGTCAGGTCGCGATAGTTTGGCACCCTTTCATAATGTGAATGTGCCACAAGATTCATAATGTCTTCCTCAAGATTGGCGCCTGTACAGGAAATGATCTGCACTTTGTCCTGGCGTATCATTTCTGCGAAAATCTTCCCGATTTCAGCCGTACTCATTGCGCCTGCCAGCGTCACCATCATTTTGGCACCATTCTGCAGTTGCTGCTCATATGCTTTCGCAGCATCAACTACGGTTGCCGAATTGAAATGCAGGTAGTACTTTTCAATAAACTGGCTGATTGGTCCTTTACTCATTTAGTTGTTGTTTTATTTACGCTGCGCTCCATGCAATTCGGCTGCGCCTCGGGTGTTGTGTTGAATTATTCTCCAAAAATAAATTATTTTTTGTGGTATCCCAATATTTTTAGTACATCATCCGAAGTTTGTTGTTCCGAAAAAACTTCTGTAGCCAAAATCCCATTTTCATCGCGGTCAATCAGGATATGCTTGGGCTGCGGAATCAGGCAGTGGTGCAATCCGCCGTAACCGCCAATCGTTTCCTGGTATGCGCCGGTATTGAAAAACCCAATATATAACGGTTTCTCTTTGCTGTATTTCGGCAGGTAAATGGCATTCATATTCTGCTCGGAATTGTAATAATCGTCGCTGTCGCAAGTCATTCCGCCCAATAAAACGCGTTCATATGTATCGTTCCATCTATTTACGGCCAGCATCACAAAACGTTTGTTGATTGCCCAGGTATCAGGCAAAGTCGTGATGAAAGATGAATCGATCATGTTCCATTTTTCCCTGTCATTCTGCTGCTTTTGGTACAAAACCTGGTAAATTGCGCCGCCGCTTTCGCCCACGGTAAACGAACCGAACTCGGTGAAAATGTGTGGCACATCGACTTCCGCTTCCTCGCACGCAATTTTGATCTGGTTGATGATTTCGTCAATCATGTATTGGTAATCGTATTCGAAAGCCAATGAATTCTTGATAGGAAAACCACCTCCGATATTCAGGCTGTCCAAAGTCGGGCATTCTTTTTTAAGCGCAATGTAGACTTTGATACATTTTACAAGCTCATTCCAATAATATGCGGTATCGTTGATTCCGGTATTGATGAAAAAGTGGAGCATTTTCAGTTCCAGCTTGTCATTTTCCTGGATTTGCTTTTTGTAGAACTGCACGATGTTTTTGTACCCGATCCCGAGACGCGAGGTATAAAACTCAAACTTCGGTTCTTCCTCGGCGGCAATCCTGATTCCGATTTTGAATTTCCCTTTTATTTCCGCCTGGAGCAAATCCAATTCCTCATAATTGTCGATGATTGGAATCGTATTTTTATGGCCGTTGTTGATGACGCGGGCAATATTTTCAATATATTGTTCCCTTTTGAAACCGTTGCAGATGACATAAGTGCTTTTTGTGATTTTGCCGTTTTCCAACAGGTTTTCGACGATATTGATATCAAAGGCCGATGACGTCTCAATATGGATGTTGTTCTTGAAAGCCTCATTCATGATGTATTCAAAATGTGAGCTTTTCGTGCAATAGCAATAATAATATTTCCCTTCGTACTTGTTTTTTTCCATCGCCTTACGGAACCAGTTCTTGGCCCTGTTGATGTTGTTGGAAATCTGCGGCAGGTAAGTGAACTTCAAAGGTGTGCCATATTGCTCTACCAATTTCACCAGGTCGATGTTGTGGAATTGCAGGTTGTCCTTGTTCAGGGTAAATTCTTCCTGTGGGAAATAATAGGTTTGATTAATTAAATCGAAATATTTTGTATTCATTTAGCTTTCAGTATTTTAAGTTTAAAATATTTAACAATAGATTAAACTAAAATTCAAACCCGAATATTTGCATAAATGATTGGAAGCTTTTCATAATTGGCTTTCAGGAAACGGAAAATATCAAGGCTGAAGATTGCTTTCGCCCAAAAAACCGTTTGTGGCAATCGCAATGCGGATGTAGTGTTTCCGCTGCTTTTGAAGAATGAGCCTGCTGTGTCCTGATTTTTTTTCACAAGGCAAATGTAAAAAATATTATAAGTGGAAAACAATAAATTTTATTAAAAAAACATTATAATTTATAATCGGCAAATGCGGCAATAATGGTTTCATTTTCAACATTTTGGTTGATGGCGATTTTTCCGATGCCGTCAATGAGGGCAAAGCTTATATTCCCATATTCATTTTTCTTGTCGTGAATGAGCAGCGCAAGTATCGCATCTATATCATTATCTTCAAAAAGAATATCGTCAAAGATGTTTTTCACTACGTATTTGATCTGGAAATATTCCTCACGCGTGAGAAGCTTTTTCTGGTATGAAATATAACTTTCCAATACCATTCCTGTCGCAATCGCCTCGCCGTGAAGCAGCGTTTGCTTGTTTTCGCTTTCAAGGAAAAGGCTTTCAATGGCGTGGCCTAAAGTATGCCCGAAGTTCAATGCTTTCCGGATGCCGTTTTCAGTTGGATCCTGCATGACGATCGCATTTTTGATTTGGACAGAACCATATATCAAAGTATCGAAATCGGCAAAGTCGATTTTGCTCAGATCCAGGAATTGTTCCCAATAACTTTTATCGGCAATCAGGCCGTGCTTGAGCATTTCCGCCAATCCCGATCGCATTTCATTCTGCGGCAGTGTTTCGAGATACGACGTGTCAATCAATACCATTTTCGGAGCAGTGATGGTTCCGACCTGATTTTTCAGGCTTCCCAAATCAACGCCGTTTTTGCCACCAACGGAAGCGTCAACCATGCCGAGCAAAGTCGTTGGCACATTGATGAAATGAATGCCGCGCTTGAATGTCGATGCGACAAATCCGCCCAAATCCGTAATCACGCCGCCGCCGAGATTGATGATGAGGCTTTTCCTGTCGGCGCCAAGTTCGGTCAGGATATTCCATAATTCAACGCAGGTGGCAATGCTTTTCAGGCTTTCGCCGGGTTCGATTTCGACAATTTCTATGGTAGATCCTGTAGCGACCATCGACAGGAAATTGGGCAGGCAAAATTCATTCGTATGTGTATCAACCAAGACAAAAATCGAAGAATAGTTCGCGGTTTCCAGATGCGTATTCAACGCGGCATAACCGTTTTCATTAAAATAAATAGAATAATTGCCTGACGGGATTGCCTGCATGTGCTTTGGATTTTGATTGGCAAAATAAGGGATTTTTTAACTAATATTTACTCCGCTGTCATTATATTTGCACATCATTTAAAAATTCTATGGAGCAGCTATTCAATAATACCGAAGTCGCATTTTCATCAATGAGCAATAAGGAGCTTGACAGGGCTTATTACCTCTTCAAAATGATACAAAACCGCACCCTCGTAAAAATTGGAACTTCGCTGACTCACTTTGCCTTAACGCTGCATTTGCCTGTTGAAGGGATTATCCGCGCGACGGTGTTTGACCATTTCTGCGGCGGCACGACTGAAGAAGATTGCCTGCCCGTAGTCGATAAAATGTATGCCAAAGGCGTATCGTCGGTACTCGATTATTCGGTTGAAGGCAAGGAAGACGAAGCGCATTTTGAAGATGCGATGCAAATGACGCTGAAAATTATTGATTTTGCCAAGGAACGTGAAGCCATTCCATTTGCAGTGTTCAAACCCACGGGCTTTGGACGTTTTGCACTATATGAAAAAATCGGCGAAGGCCAAAAGCTCTCACAGGACGAAGCGATGGAATGGGGCAGGATAACTGCGCGTTTTGACCGCGTCTGCAAAAAAGCATATGAGAATGATGTCGCGATATTGGTCGACGGTGAAGAAAGCTGGATGCAGGATGCCGCCGACAACCTCGTCACTGAAATGATGCAGAAATACAACAAGCAGAAACCAATCGTTTTCAATACGCTGCAAATGTACCGCCATGACCGTGTGGATTACCTGAAACTGCTGCACAAACAAGCGCAGGACGAAGGCTTTTATATCGGGATGAAACTCGTGCGCGGCGCCTATATGGAAAAGGAAAACAAGCGTGCCGAAGAAAAAGGCCAGCGTTCGCCGATTTGCCATACGAAAGAAGCCACCGACCACAACTACAACGAAGCCGTCGTCTATATGGTGGAACACCTCGAAAAGATGGCGATTTTTGCCGGAACACACAACGAGGGAAGTACTTATATGCTGATGGATTTGATGCAGCAAAACAACATTGCCAAAAACGACCACCGCGTTTGGTTCGGGCAATTGTATGGCATGAGCGACAACATTTCCTATAACCTTGCGGCCAACGGTTACAATGTCGCGAAATACCTGCCTTTCGGGCCGGTGCGCGAAGTGATGCCATATCTTATCCGCCGTGCGGAAGAAAATACTTCTGTAGAAGGTCAAACGGGCAGGGAACTGACTTTGATTACTGCGGAGCGGAATAGGAGGAAGAGGAAATAATTTTATTGCCACGAACGAATTAAAAAGCTGATAATTCGTGAATTCGTAGCTAGCCTTTAAAAGTCAGAAAACTGCAGATTGCTCAAGTTCTTATACAGCCCATTCTCAATTTCCAACAATTCCTTATGCGTGCCTTGCTCGATGACAGTGCCTTTGTCCAACACCAGAATCTTATCGGCGCTGCGGATCGTGGAAAGCCGGTGCGCGATGATGATGCTGGTTCTTCCTTCCATCAAAATCTCCAAGGCTTCCTGGACGAGTTTTTCGCTTTCACTGTCCAATGACGATGTCGCTTCGTCCAATATCAATATCGCTGGATTCTTTAATAACGCTCTTGCAATCGCAATGCGTTGCCTTTGGCCGCCGGACAATTTGATGCCGCGTTCGCCGACAACCGTTTCAAATTTTTCAGGAAATCCATTGACAAATTCCAATGCATTTGCCTGTTTGGCTGCTTTGAATATTTCTTCTTCTGTTGCGTCGGGTTTGCCATAAGCGATGTTTTCCCTGATTGTTCCGCCAAACAAAATCACGTCTTGTGGCACAATGCTCATATTGCCGCGAAGCGTTTCGAGATCGTAGTCAAAGATATTCTTGCCGTCGACTAATATTTCGCCGCCCTGGATGTCGTAAAAACGCAACAGGAGTGAGGCGATGGTCGATTTTCCGGCACCGCTTGGTCCGGCAATGGCGACTTTCTGCCCGAAATTGGCCGTAAAGCTGACGTCTTTCAAAACCTGGACTTCTTTCCGTGACGGATAACTGAACGCGACATTTTTGAATGCGACATTGCCATTGATTCTTTCGACTGGTTTGCCGTGTGTCGCGTTGATGTTTTCGGGGGTTTCATCGAGCAGTTCAAAGACGCGTTCCGTGGCGCCGATGGCTTTCTGGATTTGCGCATACAGTTCGGCGATACCGCCAAAAGAAGCACCGACGAATATCGAATAGAGGACGAAAGATATGAGTTGGCCCACATCTTTCATTTCGCCCGAAATGATCAAAGTCACGCCAAACCAAACCACCGCGACAA
>DATHKH010000011.1:0-10892 GCA_035286325.1 Flavobacterium sp. | reverse complement strand
AGACCGAGCCTAAGGTCGACTGCGGGGCCGACTGCACCGAGGAGCAGCACGCCATGAACCGCAGGTCGGAGTTCCTTATCGTCAAGAAATAACACCTATTATCCTTTATAAGGCAAAACCCCCGAGCGATCGGGGGTTTTTGCTTTTAGATTGTAATTGAATAAAATCCATATATTTGAGAGTTATCGGCAAACAATAGAAACATTCAACTTAAAACAAGCCAAGAAAACACTATTATGATTAATTCCGGAAAACAATTAGAGGAAATCATTTCAATGCTTAATAACTTTAGATCGGAAGTGCAAGCACTTTCGGCATTAGGCTTACTTAACATTAATAAACATTCTGAAAACTTTATTAAGCGAATATTGAATCTAATTTACGAATTAGAGTTAGAAAGCCTTAATGATGGCAAATCCAATTATCCAGGAATTGACTTAGGTGATAAGGGAGAAAGTATAGCATTCCAAATTACCGCAACTAAGAAATCTGAAAAAATTGATGATACTTTAAAAACATGCCTAAAATTCAAGCACTACGACACATTTACTACTATAAAGACTTTTATCCTTACAAGTAAACAAAAAACCTATAAATACTAATACAGAACCACATTTTAGTTTTTCGGCGGATAAAAATATTATTGATTTCGATGATTTGTATAAAATTATAGAACACCTAAGTCCTATCAAAATGACAGCGCTGCACCGCTACTTAAAAATGGAGTTTCAGTCGGCAATAGACGCTGTAAAAAATAATGATGTTGAAGAGAACCTAAGTTTATTGGATATTCCAAAAACATTAGAAAAACTTAATATTTCGAATTATTGTCATTGGAGTTCAGTAGTAAGTTTAAAAACGGAAAAAATCTCTGTACCCGAAATCCATACCCGATTAAACCAATCCATGCCCACTACAGCGACCCAACAAACATATTTACCAATATTTAATCAGGTATTGAGAACCAGTCATTCGCGCAATGAAATGGTATATTTAAATAATCCTGAAAAAACGCATGCTCAAAACTATTTTTATGGGAATGCTATGCAGGTTAAAGAGTCCACAATACAAGTCGAGAGAGCAAACTATACTGACGGAGAAATTCTATTAAATCTGTTGCCAGAAATGGTTTCATTACTAACTTGTATTTTATTTTTCAGTAAGTCTGCTAAAGGAAACTTTGAAATAGAAATAGTTATTTCATTTTCTTCAAATACAAAGTATATTTCTATCCAAGAGAATCTTTAGTTCATGAACATCTTTTAAACACATTTATTTTAGACAGTCCATTTAATTTAGATATGAAAATAAGTGATGTACACACAACTACTTTAGCAGACCTGTTGCAACAAATAATGCATGCTTTTGTTTCATCCGATTCTAGTTTGATATTAAGCAACCCATTCTTTGAAATAAAACGCGAGGATACAGAGTTTGTAATAAATAACATTAAGCAGCATTTCCTGATTGATTAATATTAAGAGTTGCCAGCCCGCTAACACCAGTTACAATCAAGCACCCATAACAAAATTGAAACAAGAAGAATTAAATAAAATCATAGAATCACTACAATCCAATGACTCGAAAGATATTGCTGGCTTAGGATTTTATTATATTGGAGGTGATACCGATGAAGCATATATCAAAGCCAATAAAGCCGGATTGGAATTGTTTGCCGCCGAACTCTTAAAAGCCGCAGTCCGGATTGACGAAATCAAAAACGGCGATATAGAAACCTTATCAATAAATATTAATCACGATTGGATTGACAATCATATTCCGCTTCTTTATATTCAGCCGGTAATTGATTATGAAAGAAAGAATGTTGAAATACGACCAAAAAACTGGAAGGATTCTGTCTTAAAGTATGGCTGTGTTTTTACTGTTGGTGTCGTTATAATAAGTTTTGTCGTGGGCATAATTACAATAATCAAATGGTTGTAAAAAGGCGCTCATTTAAGTCCAATTATACAATTCACCAATGAGATTAATCAATAAAGCTTATCATATTGCGGGACACGAGCTGCACCGCATAAATTTTATTAAAGAAAACTATTTATAACGAATCGCAAATTGCCGCTAAAAGAAAAGCGGGTGCCAGAACTTTCGCTGCGCCTAATGGTATTTTACGGGCTATAGCCAATGATTTACAAGAAAAGCAACTCTTCCACATAAAACAAAAAAGCGGGCCAATCAGCCCGCTTTTTTTATAATAACAATGATACTATTAGTTTACAACGATATCATCAATATCCATATTGGTTGTGATAACCGGGGTGCCAATGGCAGTACCGCTGTATTCAAAGAAGAAATAGCCGTTTCCGGTTAACGCCGCAGGAATGTTATAAGTTCCACTTGGTGTGAAAGAAGTGCTGCTTCCGTCATTGATGGTGAAATTAGAGGTAATGTTCACTAACGTTGCGGTAGAAACGTCAGCGCCCGGAGTATAATCCGTACTGTAATATATTTTTAGCGTGTTCCCGTTGTAGAAAGACGCTTTTGTTTTGAAAGCGAACGTACTTGCAGCGCCCATATCAACCGGTACGATAAACATTGTCCTTACCGTTTGGTTGGTGCTGAAAGAAGTCATCTCGATATATTTGTTGCTGCTTGCAGTCCTGCATCTCCAGAATTTGTCACCAACAACCGGGTCATTGATGTATTTTGGGAAATTGAACTGTCCCGTAGTAGCCGATCCGGCGCTGTAGCTTTCAAAATTTTCAGTAAAACTTCCGGAATTAACCAATGCATTTCCAACAACCGGAGGAGCTACATCCACTCTTACGTTGTTCAACCTTACATCAGATTCCACACGCGACAAAAATTGGTAATCGCTTCCGTATTTGGTCATGACGCCTCTGATCGTTCCGCTTCCGCTTGGAATCATTTTAGTAGCAAATTCTGCGAAACTGCTGACCCTGAAGAAACGTGTTGTGCCGCCAGTTGTAGAAGAAAGGTCGTGGTTTGTAGCACCGCCGCCAGAATCCACATCGTAATATGTCCTGCCTAATGACCCATCTGAAAACTGTACGCCCTGCAAATCCACTAAAGTATTCAGGTTGACATCTGTAGCGGCTTGCGCCAAAGTCAGAGGCCTTGCAAAAGTATCCTCATCCACATGAGTCGCAGATGGGAACAAATAGTTTTGCCAACGGCTTTCACCGATTCTTCCCACTGCTGGGGCGTCGGTAGGGTTTGGCTGGTATAATTCACCAATCTGCATCGAACCATCAACAATAGCACGGTAAAGGCCATTCAGTTTGATGTATACTTTTCTTCCGGGAGTAAATCCT
The DNA here is from genome assembly GCA_035286325.1 of Flavobacterium sp. Lineage (GTDB taxonomy): Bacteria > Bacteroidota > Bacteroidia > Flavobacteriales > Flavobacteriaceae > Flavobacterium. The sequence goes on along the minus strand of DATHKH010000011.1, from coordinate 7,599 downwards.
TTGACGAAATATTTCATAGTCACAGGCACACTGAAACCAACTGGATTAGATCCGTCGGTTGGGATTGTCTGGAAAGAGATGGAATTGTAAAAATTACTGCCTTCGTCGCTCGAAGTCACATACGCTTCAATAACGTCGTCTGTAGTGTATTGTGTGACAGTCGAATTCGTCTCACTGATAATTTGCGCTACCGTTTTGGTTGGCGTCAGCTCATAAGTTTGGATAGACGTGTTCGGGTTGTCATATTCGTCACTATTGGCACATCCCGAAACCATTCCGGCGAATGCAGCAACAATAAAAACCGATTTAAATATTGATTTCATAGCTTTTAATTTTCTTCTTTTTTATAAGTAATTCTGATATTGTCAATTTGATAACCACCGTCCAATGCAGCGTTCGTGCCTGAGCCTTTTACCTTAAACGCAAGATAAACGGTTCCGGTATAACCCGACAAATCAATTTCACCTGATGGCAGGAACTCGAAATACGTGCTGGTAGTCAGTGGTAAATTGGCATCAATATTAGTCCATGTTGCAGTCGCAACGTCACCAGCATAATCGGTAGAAATCAAAACTTCCAAGCTATTCGCCCCGGAAGTCACATATGATTGTGAAGACAGGAACTGGAGCTTTTCCCCTTCGTGCAAATCCATATTGATGGCAGGAGAAACCAGCCAGCCCACGTTTATCGCGTCACCTGATTGGTAACCTGAAAACTCAGCATAGGCGTTTCCGCTATAAATCTGCTCAGTCCATTTTGCACTTCCAATTTCATTGATATTTTCCCAATTTGGGGTGTCAAGAATCGTATTGTCGATAGCTCCGGCAGAAAAATCTTCCGCAAAAGAAATCGGCGTAAAATCCTGCACCACAAAGTCATCATCTTTAGTACATCCCGTGAACAATGCCACGACGGATGCAAAAAACAGCAGCGATTTAAATTTACTTGTGTTCATAGCTTTTTTAATTAGAAATTAATATAAAGGTTAATGAAGTAAGTTCTTCCGTAACCGTAGAAATATTTAGGCGCAAATGCAGGCGTTCCGCTCGAAACATCCTGGTTCAATTGCCTGTAATTCGCATTACGTGCCTGTTCGAAACCGCCAGTTTTGTAACTTTGGTCAAGAACGTTGTTGACACTTGCAAAGATACCAAAAGTTTGGTTTCCAATCTTCCATGATTTTCCACCGGTCAGGTTCAGCAACGCAAAATCGTCAAATTTCTCTTGTTTCAGCAATTCACGAGCTCTTTCTTCAGTAGCTTCAGGAAAAGGAAGTCCAAATGGATCTTCAGGATTGACAAAGAAGTTCGAAGTTCTTGTAATTGGAGCAATGTCGATGTAGTTTGCACCAAGGTAATTGATGTTGGCACCAACCCACCAGAAATGCGGATCGCGGTATTCCAAACCAAATGACGCAGCTTGTTGCGGCATGCCCGGCTGTCTGTAATCTTTCAGGTTAGACCGTCCGTAATCCTTTATAGGATAAGGACTTTGCGGCGTAGCCAAAGCATCGATGTTAAGGGTTACATTTGGATTGTTGTCATATGTATATTCACCATATCCGGCAGTCAAGGTCGCTTTAAGGGTTGAAGTAATCTGGTATTCCATACCCAATTCAGCACCGATGTTTTTCTTGTCAAGGCCGGTAACCGTTTCTGCAACGAATGAATTGGTTTCGTTTACGGCAGTATCCGGATCGTCTTCACCACCTACACCGTCTGCAAAGAAGAAAGATGTTTCCGCTGCGTTCTGGATTTTAGAATAGAAAGCGGTCAATCTTGCTTTGAATTTAGGGGCTTTGATAATGTAGCTGGCGTCAAGGCTGGTTACTCTTTCGTCACCTGCATTATTCAGGATATTGTTGTTGATACGGGCATTCGGGAACATGTTTTTCAGCGATGGCGCTTTAGTCATGTAAACACCGTTGAAGTTCAACAAATGCTGTCCTGTAATTTTCCAGGTCAAGCCACCTTTGAAACCGAAGTTCTCATATGTGATTTTGTCGCTTTTTCCGAAAGAGTTGGTTGGATAATATCCATTTCTGTACAAACCTTCTCTTTGGTATTCTGTACGGGTGAAAGTTTCGGCCACGTAAAAATCGACTTTTTTGTAAGTGAATTTGAATTGTGTAAACGCATCGATGGTCATCGCATACAAATTGTAGTTGTACCCATAAGTATCACCTTCGCCAACAAGCCTGTCAGGATGGTTCAAATCTGATTGTTCCTGGTCGAATGTATTTCCGAAAGAATCAGTGTCTTTAAAGTAGTCACCGCCCAAAAGGTCAAGAAGGTTCTGGTAGTTGTGCGATTTCAGCTTCCTGAATGTAGCACCAGCATTTACGACGATGTTGTCGGCCAATTGCGAGTTCAATACAGAGTTTGCAGTCCATAATTTATCGTCGGTCCTGTCTTCATACAATACATAAAGGCTGCGTCCGCGGTCAAATCTTGTCGTGTCAGAGTTCACTCTGTAGATTTCATCCCAGTCAATTTGCGGATGTGTGAAAAATCTTGACCCGGCAGCATCTGCCACGTTTTGTGGGCTGTTCCCAATATAGTTGTTCAAACCATCATACCTTGAAGTGTAATAGCTTGGAAGGAATTTGTAGTAAGTCGGATCCGGGCTGTCAACAGCGCCTGTGTAATCCATACGGCTGTTCCCAATCGAACCTGTCTGGTAAGCGATATTGGTATTCAGGTTGGTTTTCTCAGTGACTTTCCAGTAGTGGCCTAAAATCAACATTGGCTCTTCTACGTCCTTGTCTCTTGAATTTCTTTTCTTTCCGTCTTGCCAACCCCAGTATGAGTTGTATTGTTCACCTTTAAGGTTAGTTACCTCGTCAGTATTTGGAGAGTTTTTCCCACGGCTGTTTTGCGCATAGATAGAAGTTAAGTTGATCGAGTGCTTGTCGTTGATTCTTTTCTCAACACTTGCAAATAGAGAGTTCGCACTGTAATCAGTTCCTTCAAAATAGCCTTCTTGTGCCCAGCGTCTTCCGGCTGAAATCACATAAGCCCATCCGTCTTTATCCATTCCGGAAACGTGTGTTCCCATCATTCTCCAGCTGTAATTGGTATTGGTTCCGGAAAATGAAATCCTTGAACCCGGCCTGTAAATCGAGGCCCTTGTATTGATTTCCTGTGTTCCAAGGATACCGCCGAAAGTGTAATCTGAAGGCGCAGAACCGGTTGTAAATTCCTGGTTCCTGGTCGCATCGTTCAATCCGCCCCAGTTGCTCCATTGTGGTCTTCCGTCATAAATTTTATTCATGATCACGCCATTGATCATTGTTGTACCATATTCATTGTCCAAACCACGGATTCTGAAACGTGCCTGTCCCCAGTTGAACGCTGCTGACTGCTGGAAAGCATCTCTTGATGCCTGAAGCAATCCGGCTGTACTTTCAGAACCACTGTTGTCATCGCCCAAATCGTTTTCGGTGATGGTAACCAGGCTCAATTCCTGTTCAGACGTCATGTCAAGTTCAAGAACCACAGTTCCCAAATCGATGATTTTTCCGGGTACGACTTCAACCGGCAAAAGCTGGTCTTTATATCCGGTACTTTTGATTTGAAGCAGTTGGCTGCCTCCTTCTACATTATCAAATGTAAATTTCCCACTAACGTCAGTTAATTGAGTTAAATTTGTGTTTTGAATAGTAGCAACAACACTTTGTAGTGGTTTCTGTGTCTTTGAATCCACGACTTTTCCCGTAATTCCGGTTTGAGCCTGAGCAACTGCAAAAACAGCCTGCACTACAAACAGAATACTGATAACAAGTTTTTTCATAAATAAAATAAAAATTAATTTTCCTTTGGTGCTTGTTAATAAAAACTTAACAGCCGTCAAATGTACATCTTTTAATAATATTATTTACTTTTGACCCGAAGATTTGAAAAACTTCACCTAAAATTAATATACGATTTATGAGAATTAAAAAATTAATGACCGTTTTATTTGTCTTATCCTCAATAATCGGAGCAAAAGCGCAGTCAAAACAGTATATTGTGCATACTGTCGCTTTCTGGAACCTGGAGAATCTCTTCGACACGATCAACCAGCCAAACAACGATGAGGAATGGCTTCCGATGGGTTCGCAAAGATGGACTTCGAAGAAATACAAGACGAAAATCCAGCACATGGCAAAAACAATTGCCGAAATCGGAACGGGTGATAAACAAAAGGAACCGCCAACATTAATTGGTGGCTCAGAAATCGAAAACCGCGGCGTTCTTGAAGACCTTATTAAAGATCCGGCATTGGCCAATAAAGATTACGGCATTATCCATTTTGATTCGCCTGACAAAAGGGGAATTGACGTCGGACTGCTTTACAGGAAAAAATACTTCAAGCCTACAAGTTACGTCAATATCCCATTGCTGATCTATAAGGACGAAGATAAAGTGGCGACCAAAAAGGAAAAAGAGGAAGTCACCGACGATAATATAGAAGCCGACAAAGCATCAAGGCGGATTTATACCCGCGACCAATTATTGGTCACTGGCCTTCTTGACGGCGAAGAAGTCAATATCATCGTGTGCCACTGGCCATCGCGCTCAGGCGGCGAAAAGAAAAGTGCGCCGTTTCGTGAAGCCGCTGCCGCACTGACCAGGAAAATCACCGATTCGCTGCAAAAAATCAAACCCGATGCGAAAGTCATCATCCTTGGCGATTTGAACGACGGAAGTTTCAACAAAAGCGTCAAAGTCGAAGTCGGTGCCAAAGGCAAAAAAGAAGAAGTCCAGCCTTTAGGCATTTACAACCCATTCGAATCGATGGCCAACAAAGGCATGGGAACAATAGGCTACCGCGATGCCTGGGATATTTTTGATATCATCATGGTCAGCGAACCATTAATCAAGGACGACTATTCCTCCTTCCGATATTGGAAAGCCGGGATTTACAACAAGCCGTTCCTGATTACGACCATCGGACAATACAAAGGCTATCCGCTGCGACATTCGCAGAATGAAGTCGGGTATAGTGACCACTTTCCGGTCTATATCTACTTAATTAAGGAGAAAAAATAAATCACAATAAAAAGGTTGGCCATGAGCTGGCCTTTTTTATTTTCATTAAATTAGCGTAAACAAATTATTATGGCCATTTCATCCCCATTCAACCTCAATAAATGGATCGACGAAAATCGTCACCTGCTCAAACCGCCAGTTGGCAATAAAAGCATCTATCCCGATTCAGGCGATTATATCGTGATGGTGGTCGCAGGCCCGAACGCCAGGAAAGATTACCATTACAACGAAACCGAAGAATTGTTTTACCAACTCGAAGGCACCATAAAAGTCATCATCCAGGACAATGGCGAACGCCGCGAAATGGACCTGCATGCCGGCGATATGTATTTGCATCCTGCAAAAACCCCGCATTCGCCCGTGCGCTCCGAGGGCTCGATTGGACTCGTGATTGAACGCAAACGCGCCGGGAAAGGATATACCGACGGACTGCTTTGGTTTTGCGACAACTGCAACCACAAACTCTACGAAGTCTATTTCGAACTCAACGACATCGAAGAAGATTTCCTGCCGCATTACAAACACTTTTACAATTCCCTGGATTTGCGCACCTGCAACAACTGCGGCACCGTTATGGAAACCGACCCGAGATTTACCGATAAGTAATTTTTAAATTTTTAGCTGTTCCCGCTTTCCATTGCAATCTTACTCGTGCCTCGCAAGGATTTCCGCTTCAAATGCGTAGCATTCACCGAACTCTTATTGAAAATAGAAGTTAAGTGAGGTAATCGGGGCTAGAGAATCAAAATCAATTCATGTCATTCGGTTCCACATGAATCAGGATATTTCCCAACACCGGAATTTCCCGATGCAAAGTATCTTTTAATAAGTGCGCCAAATCGTGGCCTTCCTTGACAGAAATAGTCGCATCAACCACCGCGTGCAAATCGACATGGTATTTCATACCCGCTTTCCGGATGTGGCATTTTTCAGTATCGATGATGCCGTTGACATGGCTTGACACTTCACGGATTTCCAAAACCAAATCATCATATAAATGCTCATCCATGATTTCCCCAAGCGCAGGCCGGAAAATCAGGTAACTGTTGTATAAGATAAATCCAGACGCAAAAAGTGCAGCCCAATCATCCGCCGATTCATAGCCTTTGCCCAAAATCAGTGCAATTGAAATCCCGATAAAAGCCGCAATCGAAGTAATCGCATCGCTTCTATGGTGCCAGGCATCGGCTTTTAAGGAAGAGCTGTTGGTTTCTTTGGCTTTCTTCATCACTTGCCGGAAGGAAATTTCTTTCCAGATAATAATCAGGCCAAGGATAATTAATGTCCACGGTTTCGGCAAATTGTGCGGCGTCTCAATATTCTCAATGCTTTCATAACCAATAATTGTCGCTGAAGTAATCAGGAAACCAACGACCAAAAAAGTTACCAAAGGCTCGGCGCGTCCATGGCCGTAAGGATGATTGGCATCTGCCGGCCTGTTCGAATACTTAATCCCAAACAACACCAAAAAGGAAGAAAAAATATCTGCCGTAGACTCGATCGCATCGGCAATCAGCGCATAGGAATTCCCAAAAAATCCGGCCAGTCCTTTAATAACCGCCAGGCATGTATTTCCAATAATACTGAAATATGTGGCCTTTACTGCGGTTTGTTCGTTTGTCATCGGAAGTTGGGAATGTAATTCTGGAACTGTAAAGATAACCATCAAATCTTCAATTGCCAATGCTTCATTATCAATTATCAATTAATTACATTTGCACCTGCACTCGGGCACTCTGGTGCTAACAGATGAAATAAACAAAATAACCCACAATACAATGGCAACATTAACAGACAATTTCGGGATGCTGGAAGCCCTGAAACAATTAGGAATAAAAGACACCAACAACGGTACATCAACCGGAATCGAGAGTTTTGCAAATGGCGAAATCCTCGAATCATATTCACCGGTCGACGGACAGCTGATCGGAAAAGTAAAAATGTCCACCAAGGAAGATTACGAAAAAGTCATGCAAAAAGCGACTGAAGCCTTCAAGACTTTCCGTACCATGCCGGCACCTCAACGCGGAGAAATCGTACGCCAGTTCGGTGAAAAACTAAGAAAAAACAAGGAAGCTTTGGGTAAACTCGTTTCTTATGAAATGGGAAAATCACTCCAGGAAGGTTATGGGGAAGTCCAGGAAATGATCGACATCTGCGATTTTGCCGTCGGATTGTCAAGACAATTGCACGGTTTGACGATGCATTCTGAACGCCCAGGCCACAGGATGTATGAGCAATACCATCCGCTCGGAATTGTCGGAATCATTTCGGCATTCAATTTCCCGGTCGCGGTTTGGTCATGGAACACGGCGTTGGCGTGGATCTGTGGCGATGTCTGCGTTTGGAAACCATCAGAAAAGACACCATTGTGTGGGATTGCCTGCCAGAATATCATCGCTGAAGTCATCCGCGAAAATAATTTACCTGAAGGAATCTCTTGCCTCATCAACGGCGATTACAAAATCGGTGAATTGATGACGGCTGATGCAAGAATTCCATTGGTTTCCGCAACTGGATCAACCAGAATGGGAAAAATCGTCGCTCAGGCCGTTGCCGGAAGACT
>DATHKH010000010.1:0-17069 GCA_035286325.1 Flavobacterium sp. | reverse complement strand
AATGAACAATTGCCCGAAATCGTCGTTGTTGACCATTTCGACAATTTTGCCCACGCGCGTTTCGTCGAGCTTGTCGAAAATGTCGTCAAACAAAAGGATTGGTTTCTGGCCACTGCGTTTCTTGACAAAGTCGAATTGCGCGAGTTTCAGCGCAATCAGGAAAGATTTCTGCTGGCCCTGCGAGCCGAATTTCTTGATTGGATGACCATCGATTTCAAAAGACAAATCGTCTTTGTGCACGCCAACACTGGTATATTGCAGTACTTTGTCCTTGTCGAAATTCTCATGCAGCAATTCGAGGTAATCGTTATCGGTCAGGTCGCTTTGGTAAACGACTTGTACTTCCTCGGCCGAATCGGTGATCGCATGATGGTGTTTGTTGAAAATCGGGATAAAATCCGACAGGAATTTCTTGCGCTTCTCAAAAATCGGCTGGCCCAAAGCGTTGAGCTGCTCGTTGTAAATGCCAAGCGTTTCCTTGTCGAATACGCGGTTGATGGCAAAATATTTCAGCAACGCATTGCGCTGTACGATGACTTTCTGGTATTGGATCAGGTGCTGTAAGTAATGCGCGTCGAGTTGCGAAATGACGCTGTCGATGAATTTACGCCGTGTTTCACTGCCTTCGGTGATCAGGTCGCGGTCGGATGGCGAAATGATGACCAGCGGGATAAACCCGACATGCTCGGAAAGCTTTTCGTATTCCTTTCCGTTGCGCTTCAGGATTTTTTTCTGCCCTTTTTTCAGGCTGCACAAAACCTGCTCGTCGCGTGCTGACTTTTCAAATGTGCCGTCAATGACGAAAAAATCTTCGCCATGTTTGATATTCTGCACTGCCAAAGGATTGAAATAGCTCTTTCCATACGACAAATGGTAGATAGCGTCAAGCACATTGGTCTTACCGATGCCGTTTTTTCCGACAAAACAGTTGATTTTGCCATCAAATTCGAAACTGGCTTCCGAAAAATTCTTGTAGTTGAATAAGGAGATTTTCTTGAGGTACATAATTGGTGCGAAATTATTGAAAAAAGTTGGGATTAAAAAGTGGCTGAGTGCCTGAGTAGCTGAGCGGCTGAGAGATTGCCAAAAGTTCCTGTTCGGCGCGTTAGCGATTGAAGCGAAGTGCCGTGCACTGCGGAAAGCGCGGCCGCAGGCAACGCCCAAAAAGCCTGACATTTTAGCATCTAAAGTTCTTAGGCGCTCAGCTACTCAGGCACTCAGCAACTTATTCCTAATAACTTTACAAAAAAAGTTGCGTCAGTATGAATAAATATTTTATTTTTGCGGCTCACAAATTAAAATTAGATGGCAACGTACAATAAAAGAGGTTATAAGGCTCCGAAAGAAAAACTGGATGATAAAGGATTCATTGAAAATGTCAATGTTGATGAAAAAGACAGTACCACTGCAGGCGTTTTCAGTAAACTCGACGAGAGTGCTTCAAGAACGGAAGATTGGGTAGCGAAAAACCAGAAATACATCCTTGGATTTTTAACGGTTGCTGCTTTGATTACTGTCGGATATTTATTATTCCAGAAATTTATTGCAGAACCAAAGCAAACCGAAGCTGCCGACAACATGTTTGTCGCACAGCAAAACTTCCAGAAAGCGGTTGACGGCGATGCAAAAGCGGATTCACTTTTCAAATTGTCTTTGAACGGTTCTGAAGGAAAACAGGGATTTGTACAGATTGCCGATCAATATTCGGGAACTGATGCTGGAAACCTGGCCAACTATTATGCTGGAGTGGCTTACCTGAATACGAAAAAATATACTGAAGCCATCGCTTCATTGGAGAAATTCAAATCTGACGACGCTGTTTTGGCGGCGACGGCTACCGGATTGATCGGTGATGCATATGCACAGCAAAACCAACCGGCAAAAGCATTGGAATACTACCTGAAAGCTTCTGAAACCAACAAAAATGATTTCACGACACCGCGCTTTTTGATGAAAGCAGGACAAACGGAATTGGCGCTTGGAAAAAAAGCGGATGCGTTGAAGCATTTCACTGAAATCAAGGAAAAATACGAAAGTGCAGACGAAGCGAGAAGCATTGATGCCCTGATCGGACTCGCTCAGTAAGGTGTTGAGATATTAGTATTGAGACTCGGGCGAACGCGAACAGGCGAAGTAATTGAGATTCCTTAAATTTCAAATGCTGAATTAAAATGTACATCTCAATTCTCAATACTCACAGCTAATATCTAAAAATGGCAACCGCAAATAAAAATTTATCCAACTACGATAAAAACATAATCCCAAACGCGAAGCAATTTCGGTTTGGGATTGTTGTTTCAGAGTGGAACGACCACATTACAAACGGCCTGTATTCAGGTGCTGAAGCGGCTTTGCTCGACTGCGGCGCGTTAAAGGAAAACATTATCCGTTGGGATGCTCCCGGAAGTTTCGAACTCATTTATGGCGCAAAAAGGATGATCGACACGCAAAATATTGATGTTGTCATCACGATCGGCTGTGTCATCAAAGGCGAAACGATGCACTTTGAATTCGTCTGCGAAGGCGTGACACAAGGCATCAAAGACCTCAATTTGCTTGGCGATGTGCCGGTGATTTTTTGTCTGCTAACCGACAACAACGAACAGCAATCCATCGACCGTAGCGGCGGCATCCACGGCAATAAAGGCACGGAAGCGGCGATTGCTGCGATTAAGATGGCGGAGTTGCGGAGAAGTTCAAAACAGTAAGTTTTGGGCGTTGCCTGCGGCCGGGCTTTTCGCTACAATCTTTTGTTCGTGACCTCACAAAAGGATTTTCACTGCAACCCCTAACGCAGTTTATCCAAAATTGCTACGCACGGAACATTCCAAATCCATTCTTGATTTTTGTACCTGAAGTCCACTGGGCTTCCTCCTTTTAATTTCAAATGTGCAAAACTTTATCATCAAATTAAGACATAAATTCCTAAATTTGATGACATTCAAAAATCCCTAATGCCGAGTATCATCCAATTACTTCCCGACCATGTTGCCAACCAGATTGCGGCAGGTGAAGTCGTCCAGCGACCCGCTTCCGTAGTCAAGGAACTCATGGAAAATGCCGTCGATGCAAAAGCCACCGACATCAAGCTCATCGTTAAGGATGCCGGAAAATCATTGGTCCAGGTCATCGATAATGGCCTCGGGATGAGCGTCACAGATGCGCGCTTGTGCTTTGAAAGGCATGCGACTTCCAAAATCCGCCAGGCCGAGGACTTGTTCTCCTTGTACACCAAAGGATTCCGCGGCGAGGCGTTGGCTTCGATTGCGGCGATTGCGCATGTCGAAATGAAAACCCGCCAGGAAGAAGAAGAACTCGGAAACCATATTGTCATTGAAGGCAGCAAATTCATGTCGCAGGACGTGGCTGTGCTGCCGAAAGGCACGTCATTCTCGATCAAGAACTTATTTTTCAATATTCCGGCGCGACGCAATTTCCTGAAATCGGAAACTGTCGAGCAAAGACACATTGTCGATGAATTCCAGCGCGTCGCATTGGCGCACCCGAACATCCATTTTACAATGTACCACAACGGCAGCGAGATGTTCAATCTGCCGCCGTCGAACAACCGCCAGCGCATCGTCAATATTTTTGCCGGGAAAACCAACGAGAAACTCGTCCCGATCCAGGAAGAAACCGAAATCGTGACGATACGGGGATTTGTCACGAAGCCTGAATTTGCAAAGAAAAATCGTGGGGAACAGTTTTTCTTTGTCAACAACCGGTACATCAAAAGCGGCTATTTGCACCACGCGATCATGTCGGCTTATGAAGGTTTGCTCAAAGACGGCTGCCAACCGGGTTATTTCATTTATTTGAATGTGCCGCCGCATACGATCGACATCAACATCCATCCGACAAAAACCGAAATTAAGTTTGACGACGAGCATGCGTTGTATGCCATTTTACGGTCGGCTGTCAAGCACGCTTTGGGGCAATTCAATGTCACGCCAGTGTTGGATTTTGAGCGCGATCCGAATTTAGATACACCATACCAATACCAAAATAAAGAAGCGGAATACCCAACGATCCAGGTCAATGGCAATTTCAATCCATTTGCAGAAGTGAAGAACGAAAAGACATTTTCAGGTACGTCAAATTATCGGCCTAAGCCAGACTCGAGCTTTAGCGAACAGGCGAAGCAAACGGCAAACTGGGAAAGTTTGTATGTTGGCCTAAAACACGATACCGAAACGATTTCCGAAACCGATGAGATGTCCTTTGAAAATGAGGCCGTGACATCGTCCTTGTTTGATGACAATGAGGAAACGCAACCGGTTCACCGTACGTACCAAATCCATAAGAAATACATCGTCAGTCCAATCAAATCGGGTATGGTCATCATCGACCAGCAGCGTGCACACCAACGCGTGTTGTATGAGGAATTCCTGACCAGCATGACCGTGCATCAGGCGTCAAGCCAACAATTGCTGTTTCCGCTGAACCTGTATTTTTCTACAGGCGAAATGGAGTTGATTTCAGAGCTCAAACTCTCGCTGGCCAACACCGGTTTCGTATTCGAGGAAACTGCCGAAGACCATGTCGTGATATCCGGCGTGCCTGTCAATGTGACCGAAAGTGAGGTTTCGATTGTTTTGGAACAATTATTAAGCGACCTGCACGACGGCATTCCCGAGAGCAGTTTCAGCCAGAACGACAGCATCGCCAAATCGATGGCCAAAAGCCTGGCGGTCAAAACCGGAACCTATTTAACCGAAAAAGAACAAGAAAACCTTGTCAACGGCTTATTTGCCTGCAAGGAACCGAATGTTTCGCCATTCCAAAAACCCACATTCATCACGATGCGCGTGGAAGATTTAGATAAAAAGTTTTCAATATGATGAACATCACGCCGACTGTTAAGCAGTTGCTTATTATCAATATTATTTTTTTCATTGGCTCGCTGGCAGTGCCGCAGGCTAATGATTTGCTGGCACTATACAATTTCCAAAGTGATAAATTCCAGTATTGGCAACCCATCACACATATGTTCATGCACGGAAGCGTCATGCATATCGCTTTTAACATGTTTGCGTTGTATTCTTTCGGTTCGGCGCTGGAACATTTCTGGGGCAGCACAAAATTTCTGTTTTTTTACATATCATGTGGTTTGGGCGCAGCGGCAATGCAAATAGGCATCAATTATTTGGAAATGCAGCACATCCTGAAAGCTGCCGCAGATTTGGGCCTTTCCGATAGCACGCTAAAGCAGGTTTTGAATGTCACTTTTACCGATGGCACTTATTACCGAAGTGATTTGCTCCTGAAAGGAATCAAGCCAATCCTGGAAAATGCAGGTAAGGCCAATCTCCTCAATAATGATAATTTCACGGCATTGTACAATGCTGCGATAAACGTGCAAACCCCAATGGTTGGCGCTTCCGGAGCCATATACGGGCTGTTGGTCGCTTTTGCATTTATGTTCCCAAATGCCGAACTGTTGCTGATGTTCATCCCAATTCCGATAAAGGCGAAATATTTTGTTCCCGGATTACTGTGCGTCGATTTGTTTTTGGGCGTTTCCGGAGATTCTATTTTTGGCGGAGGCGATGGCGTTGCCCATTTCGCGCATGTCGGCGGCGCGCTGGTCGGGTTTGTCATGATGTGGTATTGGAAGAAAAACCAGTTCAACAAAAACCGTTGGAATTAAAAACTTATGAGCCTGATTGACGATTTAAAACTGCAGTTTCGCATGGGCGATGTCACGACCAAATTGATTTTTTGGAATGTGCTGTTTTTTGCGATTCCCGAAGTCGTTTTTGCGTTTTTGCAATTGTCCAACATTCATATCAACTATTTATATTATATCAGCCTTTCGTCGAACCCGTCTGAATTGCTGTGGAAACCCTGGTCTTTGATCAGCTACAATTTCTTCCATGCCGGAATCTGGCATTTGATTTTCAATATGTTGATGCTGAGTTTTGCCGGGCGTTTATTCCTGACTTTTTTCACCCAGAAACAACTGCTTGGGTTGTATTTGACCGGCGGCATTTTTGCAGGCGGCATTTACATTTTGTGCTATATGTTTTTCCCGGCATTGGTCAATATCAATGCATCATTGATTGGCGCTTCGGCAGCGATCATGTGTATTCTATTTGCGACGGTCAGTTATTCGCCCACAATGCCAGTCAGGCTCTTGATATTCGGAAATGTCAAGCTTTGGCATATTGCTTTGGTATTGGTTTTTGTGGATTTGATTTCGCTTCCGGCCAACAATACCGGCGGCCATCTTGCCCATTTGGGTGGTGCATTTTTTGGCTATATTTACATTTGGCAATTGAAATCAGGCCGGGATTTGAGCAAATGGGTTTCGGCAGTTTTGGATCTGTTTGACAGCAGTCAAAAAGCGCCTTTCAAAAAAGTGCACAAAAATTATCGAAAGCCCGAAACCAAAAAAGCATCCAAAATCGTAACAAAAGATAAAGCGCAGCAACAGATTGATGAGATTCTCGACAAAATCAGCCGCTCGGGTTACGACAGCCTGACCAAAGAAGAGAAGGAATTTTTATTCCGCGCAGGAAAACAATAAGCAAATGAAGAAGCTTTCGTGGTTCAACAAAACAATGTTTTTTTTCAATATAGTCTTGGCTGTATTGACTTTCATTGCGTATGTTTTGCCATTTCTTGCTCCGAAATTGTTTCCGATCCTGTCGGTTTTGACGCTTATTCTCCCGTTATTCCTGATATTGAACACGCTGTTTTTTTTCTATTGGGGCATACAGCTCAAAAGGCAGATTATCCTTTCGGGATTGGTGTTGCTGATGGGTATTACCTTCATCAATAAGTTTTACAAATTCTCTTCTGCCGATTTGCCTCAAGCCGATAAGGATTTTACCGTCATGAGCTATAATGTGCGGTTGTTCAACCTTTTTAAATGGCTCCCGAAAACGGATGTCGCAGATCAGATACAGACTTTCATCAATGACAACAATCCTGATATTTTGTGCCTTCAGGAATATTCGTCGTCGGCTGATATCGATCTAAAAGTATATCCGCATAAATTCATCCTGATGCAGGGCGACAAGATCAAAACAGGGCAGGGGATTTTCTCCAAGTTTCCGATTATCGACCAAGGCAGCCTTGATTTCCCGAATTCAAACAACAATGTGATTTATGCCGATATCAGGAAAGGCATCGATACGATTCGCGTCTACAGCATCCATTTGCAATCCATCAAGATCACGCCCGACGTAAACGACATCAACAACGACATCAACGACATTGACCAGCGGAAATCGGGAAGGATTTTCTGGCGCATCAGCAAGGCGTTTCGGGAACAGCAGCTTCAGGCCGAAATTATCATGGAACACAAAAAGAAATGCCATTACCCAATCATCATTTGCGGCGATATGAACAACAGCGCATTTTCATATGTATATCGAAGCATCAAAGGACAGCTCAATGACAGTTTTGAAGAAGGTGGAAATGGTTTTGGGCAGACGTATAATTTCAAGTATTATCCGGCGCGCATCGATTATATTTTTGTCGACCCTAAAATGCAGGTACGCAATTTTAAGAACTTCCCCGAATTCAAAAACTCCGACCATTATCCAATCATGACGCGGCTTTTGATGGAGTAATTACAACTGTTGCCTTTTCAGGTAATCCATCGCATATCTTCCTTCGTTGAAAAGCAAATCCAAAATGCTGAGGTTGTTGATAAAACCGTGCTTGTCGCCGAAAACCTGCGTGTAATTTTCAAAATTGGCGTGGTCTTTCTTTCCGTTTGCCAGAATCCGAAAGTCGGTCAATTGCAGAACGTCGTGGAAATATTCAGACGTTTTTCCTAATTCCATTTTCATGCCAAGGCATTTCGAAACGATAGCCATTGTTTCAAGGTTCAAATCCATCAGGAAGCCGTGCTTTTTTTCAAATACGGGCAAAATGGCATCTTCAAAATATTCGAAGAAAGGCGAGGAGCGATAAGCGGCTTCCAATGATTTGAAATGCTGTTTCTGCCAATCAAAAGCTGTTTCCAGGCGGATGTCTTTTGTTTTTTGGTGTGCGTTTGCCGAATGCTTTATTGGAATATTCAGCAATTGAATCCCGTTTGGACTATAAATGTACATCCTGTTCCGGTTGGTTTGTTTTTGGAAATTGTCTTCCATTTCAAGCGTCACCAAATCGGCATTGGCCATAGCCACAAAATGGCTTATGGATGGAAAATAAGTTGGATGTATTAAGACGTCCATGTTACTCTTTAGCTGCTTTCCTTTTTTTCATAAAGAAATCAAACACGAAATAAGCAAGCAAAGCAATTAAGAAGAACTTCAGGTAAGAAACCGGTTCGCCTTCTCCGCCAACAGTCGTAAACAAACGTTCCCAGCGAATTTTGCTAAACCCTTTTTTATTCGGGTCGATGCTCATCCAGATGAATACGGGTTTACCAACGATATGGTCTTCGGGTACAAATCCCCAAAAACGGCTGTCTTCAGAGTTGTGGCGGTTATCGCCCATCATCCAGTAGTAATTCTGCTTAAACGTATATGACGTCGCCAATTGGCCGTTTATTCTGATTTCATTTCCCGTTGCTTTGAGGTCGTTGTTTTCGTAAACCGAAATAATTCGTTTGTAGAATGGCAAAGTTTCGGCATTCAATGCGACTGTTTTTCCTTGTTGTGGAATGTAAATCGGGCCTAAATTATCGACGGTCCAGTTTTTTGTATACGGGAAAATGGTTGGGTCGGCTTCTTTAAAAACATTCCTGACGACACTTTTCACGACCGGATTTTGCCTCAGCATTGCCGCTGCGGCATCAGTCATGGCGCGGAAAGTAAAAGTATAAGTTCCGGTTTGGCCATAGGCTTCAGTAATGTGGAGCTGGTTTAGGATATAATCGGCATCAAAACCCGAACCGTCGGTAGTGACGGTATAAGAATATTGCGGCCTTGCCCTTTCGGGAAAAATCAGCTTTTTGCCATTGATGAAAACATCACCGTTGACAACGGAAAGGCTGTCGCCCGGGATTCCGACACATCTTTTGACATAATTCGATTTTTTGTCGACAGGTTTGTCGACTTTTACACCGGATCGGTCAAAGAACTTCACGACCGTATCAACCGGCCAGTTGAATACGACGATATCATTATTCTCGATTTTTTCCATTCCCGGAAACCTGAAATAAGGCAGTTGCGGCCAATTGGAATAGGACTTTTTATGTGTAAACGGAATCGTGTCGTGTACCATCGGCGCAGCAACTGCGGTCATTGGCGTTCTTGCACCATAATGGAATTTGCTGACAAAAAGGTAATCGCCAATCAACAGCGATTTTTCCAATGAAGACGTCGGAATTGTAAAAGGCTGCATCACATAAGTATGCACAATCGTAGCGACGACAATGGCAAAAAGCAATGAACTGACTGTGTCGCCGACTTTAGATTTAGGCACCAAGCTTCTGTCGGTGATGTAATTCTGTGGCTGCGTATAATTGACATAATAAATATAAAGCCCAAAAGTAAAAATGCCCAAAAGCGTATCAGTAGTCGAATTTTTCCCAAAACTTCTCAGCGTTTCGACCCAAACGACCGGGAACATAATCAGGTTTACAATCGGAACGAAAAGCAAAATCGTCCACCATGTCGGCCTGTTGATGATTTTCATCAACACAATCGCATTGTAAACCGGAATTGCCGCTTCCCATCTTTTCCTGCCGGCGCTTTCATATAATCTCCATGTTCCTGCAAAATGCACGATTTGTACAACCAGGAAAAAAATAAACCATTGGGTTAATGTCATGATGTCTAATTTTATGTTATTGCGTAAGTCTTTGGCTTACGATGTTGTTACAGTTTTATAATTTCTTTAACGCGTTTACAATCCGAGCACGTCTTTCATTGTAAACACGCCATTCTTATCCAAAATCCATTCTGCTGCCAAAACCGCTCCCAAGGCAAATCCTTCGCGATTGTGCGCTGTATGCTTGATTTCGATGGTGTCAACAGGGGAATGGTAAAAAACGGTATGCGTTCCTGGCACTTTGTCAATGCGTTTGGCCTCGATTAGTATTTCGTCTGGTTTTGCATTTTCCAAAGCCCAACTCGAATAATCGGAATTGTCGATAATGCCTTTTGCCAATGTAATCGCGGTTCCGCTTGGCGCATCGAGCTTTTGTGTGTGATGGATTTCCTCCATGGCGATTTTATACTGCGGGAACTTTCTCATGATTTTCGCGAGGTATTCATTCAGTTCAAAGAAGATATTGACGCCGAGACTGAAATTCGACCCGTAAATGAACGCGCCGTTTTCTTCTTTGCATTGCGCTACGACGATTTCATAATCCTCAAGCCAGCCCGTCGTTCCTGAAACAACAGGGATATTTGCATTCAATGCGGTCGTGATGTTGATGACAGCAGCTGTCGGCACACTGAAATCAATCGCGACATCGGCAGTTTCCAATCCGTCAAAAGTATTGTCTTCAGTCTTTTTCAGGACAATCTCATGGCCGCGCTGCAACGCGATAGCCTCGATAGCCTGTCCCATTTTACCATATCCCAAAAGTGCTATTTTCATCTAGAAAGTATAGTTTAAAGTCAGCCCGACATTGGGTTTGTAATTGATTTCATTCTGGTACACATCCGGCGCCAGCGACAATCTATCATTGACATTAAATTGCTTCAAATGCGCGTCGACATTGGCATCGACGATATTCAGCACATAAAATGCAGCGGTAACCAACATCGAAAGGTCACGGTTACGCTGGTAAAATTTCTGTGCCGCAATCAGTCGCGTGTTGTCAAGGTATTGGTAATTGTCGTCGTTGTATCCGGAAAGCCTGCGTTTGTAAGCATCGCGGACCTGGTGGTATTTGGTATTGTTCAACGAATAGAAATAAAGACTCGTGCCCATCGCGCCGTAAACCAGCGGGATTTTCCAGTATTTTTTGTTGTAAGCCTGTCCAAGTCCGGGAAGGATGGCCGAATAAAAAGCGGCTTTTGCCGGTGCAAGCGGATTGATTTCAGCGCCTTTTATCGTATCGGTAGCCACAAGCACACCGTCATCTTTTCCCTGCGAAAAAACCGTTCCCGAAAGGAATACGAAAAAGACTATGTAAATGAGTTTATTCACTGCCTTTGATCAGGTTGATGATGCGGTTGAAGTCGGCTTCCGATTGGAACGGAATCGTGATTTTCCCCTTTCCGTTCCCGGTGATTTTCACGTCGGCTTTGGTTCCGAGCAATGCGGCCAATTCCTTTTGCTGTGCTTCTGCGCTGAAAGTCGCCGTTTTTGCTTTTCCGGCAGCTTTCGGTTTCAGGCTTTCGTGGTGGTTTTTGACCAGTGCTTCGGTTTCCCTGACGGACAAATTCTTGCTGACGATTTTCTGGTAAATATCAGTCTGCACTTCATGGTCGTCGATGTTGATGATCGCACGGCCGTGGCCCATACTGATAAATCCGTCGCGGATTCCGGTTTGGATAATCGGGTCGAGTTTCAAAAGGCGCAGGTAATTCGCAATCGTCGAACGTTTTTTACCGACGCGCTCACTCATTTGTTCCTGCGTCAACTGGATTTCGTCAATCAATCTCTGGTAAGAAAGCGCAATCTCAATCGGATCCAAATCATGACGTTGGATATTTTCGACCAAAGCCATTGTCAGCGACTCATTGTCATTGGCAATTCGGATATAGGACGGAATTGTAGTCAGTCCCGCGATTTTAGAAGCGCGCAGCCTGCGTTCCCCTGAAATCAGCTGGTATTTATTGAAATCGGATTTGCGTACGGTAATCGGCTGGATTACGCCCAATTCGCGGATCGACGACGCCAGTTCCTGAAGCGAATCTTCATTAAAGTTGCTACGCGGCTGGAATGGGTTGATTTCGATGGCATCAATGTCGAGTTCGACGATACTGCCAACGACTTTGTCTGCATTCTTGTCGTTAACCGACTGGATGTCATTGTCCGGGTCTTTCAACAATGCCGATAATCCTCTTCCCAATGCCTGTTTCTTCACTGCTTTTGCCATAAAATCAATTGCTGTTTTTCTTTATAATTTCCTGTGCCAGGCTCAGGTAATTCGATGCGCCTTTGCTGGTCGCGTCAAAATTGATGATGCTTTCGCCAAAACTTGGCGCTTCGCTGAGCTTGACATTGCGCTGGATGATTGTCTTGAATACCATGTCGTGGAAATGCTTCTGCACTTCTTCGACAACCTGGTTTGATAAACGCAGGCGCGAATCAAACATTGTCAGTAATAAACCTTCAATATCGAGTTCCGGATTGTGGATTTTCTGTACGCTTTTGATCGTGTTCAGCAATTTACCCAAACCTTCCAATGCAAAATACTCACACTGAATCGGAATCACGACAGAATCTGCCGCTGTCAACGCATTCAACGTCAAAAGCCCCAATGATGGCGCGCAGTCAATCAGGATATAATCGTATTTGTCTTTAATATTTGCAAGCGCTTTTTTGAGCATGTATTCGCGTTCTTCCTTGTCGACGAGTTCGATTTCGATGGCGACAAGGTCGATGTGCGCCGGAATCACGTCGACATTCGGGGCTGAACATTTCACGATCGCTTCTTCAGGAAGTGCGCTGTGTTCGAGGATTTGGTAAGTGCCAATTTCAACACTGTCCACGTCAACGCCAAGGCCTGAGCTCGCATTGGCCTGCGGGTCGGCATCGATCAGCAATACTTTTTTTTCCAGAACGCCCAGTGACGCTGCGAGGTTTACCGATGTTGTCGTTTTTCCGACGCCGCCTTTCTGGTTGGCAATAGCAATGATTTTACCCATTAATTCTTTACAATTTTGAGCCGTAAAAATACAATTAATTATGGGTTTTGCAACGGCGAATTGTTAAGAAAGTTGCAAAGTTATGAGCAGTTGCAAAGCATCGGGACGCCAAAGTTTTAACTGTTTCTTAGGAGCTGATTCCTGCTTTCCGCTGCAATCTTTTTTTCGGTGAAAAACCTCAAAAAAGGATTTCCACTTCAATCAGGGCTAGGGCGGGTGTTGATTTTCCTGATTTCGGCTACCTGCAACGGTAACCATGAACATAAATAAACCACAAGACTGCGTTAGGGATTGAAGCGTAAATCTTTTTCTTGCAAAGAAAAAATTGCAGCGGAAAGCCCGGCCGAGGGCAACGCCCAATTATTCATCAAATTAATCCGACTTTTTCGCCTTGATCATCATTTCCAGCATGTCCCACATTTCTTCAGGAATCGCTTCCAAAATGTTGAATTGTCCTGCGCCTTTGAGCCATTCGCCGCCGTCAATCGTGATGACTTCGCCATTGACATATGCCGAGAAATCCGACACCAGATAGGCTGCAAGGTTCGCCAATTCCTGATGGTCGCCAACGCGTTTCAACGGCACTTTTTTCGCCATGTCGAATTTCTCCGCCAAATCGCCGGGCAGTAATCGGTCCCAGGCGCCTTTCGTGGGAAACGGCCCGGGTGCAATCGCATTCGAACGGATGCCGTATTTCGCCCATTCGACAGCCAAACTTCTGGTCATTGCCAAAACGCCGGCTTTTGCAGTCGCGCTTGGCACGACATAAGCCGAACCGGTCCACGCATAAGTCGTCACGATATTCAATATTGTAGATGATTCCTGTTTTGTATCAATCCAGTGTTTTCCAAACGCGAGCGTACAGTTTTTCGAGCCTTTCAGGACAATATCGATAATCGTATCAAAGGCATTCGCCGACAATCTTTCGGTCGGTGAGATGAAGTTTCCGGCTGCATTATTCAATAAAACATCGACTTTTCCAAATGTGTCCAAAACGGTTTTCAGCATGGCTTCAACCTCTTCATAATGGCGGACATCGCATTGAACGGGAAGGCATTTTCCGCCGGTTTCCGTTTGGAGTTCGTCGGCGGTATTTTTTAATTTATCCAGGTCGCGGGAAGTAATCGCGACGTTGGCGCCAAGTTCGAGAAAATATTTCGTCATCGCTTTACCAAGGCCGCTTCCACCGCCGGTCACTACGATTGTTTTTCCTTTGAGCGCGTCGTCGCGGAGCATTTTTTGTTTGAAATCCATGTTGGAATGTTTTGATTAAATTCGATAGCGGTCTGCTTTTACTTTTTCACGATTTTCTGTACGGTTTTCTGCCCGTTTTCAAATTCGATGTTTACGATATAAACATTTGGCGCAAGCCCGGACAAATCGATTTCACCGGTATTTCCGGTCCATACTTTTTGTCCCATCATATTGTTGACGGTAACCTGCCTGACATTTTCGGTATAAGAAACCGTTGCTGTTCCTGTCGTCGGGTTTGGATAAAGGCGGAATTGGTCGCGCTCAAAATTCGCCACCTGCAATTGGCTTTGTCCATCGCCCTGCAAATAAAGCGATAGCGGAAAATTGCCTTGTCCGCCAACAAATTGTGCATCCGGAACCGTGATTTTGAAAGTGTGGTTTCCAGCCGCCAATGTGCCTAATGTCAAAACGCGGATCGGGATTTCATTTCCGGGGCACCAATTGTTCCATTCGGTCCACCATGAGGTAGTTTGCGGGCTGGAACCATAAATGCCATTGCCTTGTGTGTTGTACATCCGGAATGGCTCGCATGAAATGCCGCCTGGCGTATAAGTGATATTCGGCACATTGTCGACAAAAGTGTTGTGTATGCGGCGCACATATTCTTCTCCGCCGTCATTCGAACCGTGATTCGACGTGATGAGGTACATTTTTGCATTTGGCACTGCGTTGACAAGATTGAAGCTGATGGTTTTTGCGGTCGTACCAACGGCATCGGTCGCATTAGGGTTGTAATTGTTGAAATCCGCAATCATCGACAATGGCAATAAAAATGTCGCGGCCGATCCAATCGGCGTACCTGCGGTCACAAAATCAAGAGAGCCAAAAAATACATCGTTTCGTCCGGCACAGCCTGCAATTTGCTCTTGCGCCGCATATGGAACACCAAAAACCTGCAATTCGACCCAAAAATCATAAATCGAATTCAGGTATGGATCTCTGAGGATTTTGGCGACGTTATTGACCGCGAAACTATATGGCACTTGGTCGGGTTGTACATTTTTATTCATGAACGGCGTAATGAAACGGCCGACTTCAATGCGCGAAACATCAGCGGGATTATAGGTTGTGGCGCCTTTTGGAACGAATGCGAGGTTAACATTTCCGATGCGGTCATAATTGTCGCACGACGCTTTAATGGTAATATTCATGGTCAGTGACGCGCCAATCGAAGACAGCACCGTTGCACTGAGTTTGGTCGCATAAAGGTCATTGCGGTGGCGGATGACACCGTCGGGAACCGGAGCTGAAACCGGAGCCGCATAACCATCGTAAAAAAGCACTTCATCAAGGATATTTAATGTGACCTGCGGATTGGCGACTGCAGATTCCTGGGCGTTGCCCTTTGAAATGCAGATAAAAAGGCACAATAGAGAAAATAGTTGTTGTGTAGTTTTTTTCATGAAAGTTGGATTATTTGCACAAAAATACAAAAAACGATGGGGTATTTTTAAATAAAAAACCGTTTGATTTCAGATTCCACAAAGCCTTTCGGCCGCAGCCGCCAATGTCTGATCATCCTTCGCAAAACAAAACCGAACCAGCTTTGAATCTTTCCCATTTTCATAAAATACGGACAACGGAATGGCAGCTACACCAAATTCAGTAACCATCCGTTTTGTAAAATCCAGATCGGTTTCATTGCTGATATTGGCGTAGGACGCAACCTGGAAATAAGAACCTTCACAAGGCAAAAGGTCAAACCTGCTGTCCTTAATCAGGTCGCTGAAGAAATCGCGTTTTTGCTGGTAGAAATTTCCAAGCCCGGACACGTCAACCAAATCGAGATATTCTGAAATCGCAGCCTGCGCAATACTGTTGACACTGAACACAAGAAACTGATGCACTTTTTTGATTTCCTGCATCAAATGCAAAGGCGCTGCAGCATAGCCGATTTTCCAGCCCGTAATATGAAATGATTTCCCGAATGACGAAATCACAATGCTACGGTTTTGCAGTTTTTCGCGCATATGGACGGAAATGTGCTTTTTCTCAAAAGTGATGAATTCGTAGACTTCATCCGACAAAACAATGACATCCGGAAAAAAGGAAAGCAGGTTTTCAAGCGCCTCAAAATCATCCGGAGTCCAGATTTTTCCAGATGGGTTGTGCGGATTGTTGATGACGATCATTCGCGTTTTGGCGTTCATCTTTTCCGAAATGGCATTCCAGTCGGGCAAGAAATCAGCATCCAACGCCACATGTACGGGTTTGGCATTACACAAAAGCACCGGCGCGTCGTAACAATCGTATGCCGGATCAAGAATGATTACTTCTTCATTGGCATGGACCAAAGCCTGGATCACAGTAAAAATGCCTTGTGTCGCTCCGGCGGTAACCAGAATTTCAGAAGCGGCATCCATAGTCCTGTTATAGGATTTTTGAATCAGCTTTTGGATTTTGTCCAATAACGGCGGATAACCCGCGCTTGGCATGTATTGGTGGAAATTTTCGTTTGCGATCCGGGATACGATATCCGTCAGTTTGGTGTCGACGGGAAAATTTGGAAACCCCTGCGACAAATTAATCGCATGGTGTTCATTGGCCATTTTTGACATGGTCGTAAAAATGCTGGTGCCGGTTTTTGGAAGTTTGGACATCAAATATCTTTTAGGAATCCAAAGTACGGAAGATTCAAATATTTTGTATCATTCTTTTCTTTAAATTTGTCTAATACCCAAAAAATGAACGCGTTATGAAATCCTTGAAAATTATTTTATTCAGCTGCCTGGTTTTATTGTTTGCTTCGTGTGAATCTGACGATGGCGGCAGTGGCACAGCAGTTTTTGCTGTTCCGGTGGTGAAATCATTGTCAGCAATCAGGAACAGCGTTTCGATTTTGACTGCAGTGGAAACCGATTCCCAGGGCAAAATATACGTCACCGAAAACAACCTTTTTTACATCGCCAAAGAAACCGGCGTCCATGTTTTCGACAACCAAAATCCGGCTTCGCCACAAAATATCGCATTCATCAACATTGAAGGCGTACACGATATTGCCATAAAAGACCATTACCTGTATGCCGACAATTATGTCGATTTGCTGGTTTTTGACATTGCCGACATCAACAACATTACCTTGGT
>DATHKH010000009.1:0-3940 GCA_035286325.1 Flavobacterium sp. | reverse complement strand
TTCGCGGGCATAGCGTACGGTTTCGATTTTTCCTTCGATACCGCGTTCACCAAAACCAGGCGCGACGAGAATACCGTCAAGGTCATGCATTTTTTCGGCGACATTTGACGCATCGATATGTTCTGAATGCACAGAAACGACATTGACTTTCGTCTCATTCGCCGCTCCGGCATGGATGAATGCTTCGAGGATGGATTTGTATGAATCCTGCAATTCGACATATTTCCCGATCAGGCCGATGTTGACGACGTGTTTCGGGTTTTTCAAATGCTGCAGGAATACGTTCCAGTTTTTTAAATCCGGGGTATTTTTTTTCGGCAAAGCCAATTTTTTCAGGGCAACGACATCCAATCCTTCTTCAAGCATCAGGTTTGGCACTTCATAAATCGTCGATGCGTCGATTGACTGGATAACGGCTTCGCGTTTGACATTGCAAAACAAAGCGAGTTTCTGGCGCAGTTCGTCTGACAATTCGTGCTCGGTACGGCAGACAAGAATATCCGCCTGGATTCCGCTTTCCATCAAGGTTTTGACGGAATGCTGGGTTGGTTTTGTCTTCAATTCGCCGGCTGCAGCCAAATATGGAATCAATGTCAGGTGAACGACAATCGCATTGTTTTCGCCGAGTTCCCAAACCAATTGGCGCACGGATTCGATGTATGGCAATGATTCGATGTCACCGACGGTTCCGCCGATTTCAGTAAGGACAATGTCGAACTCGCCGGAATTTCCGAGCAATTGCATTCTTTCCTTAATCTCATTGGTGATGTGCGGCACAACCTGGACTGTTTTCCCAAGGAATTCGCCACGGCGTTCCTTCTCAATGACGGAAAGGTAGACGCGGCCCGTGGTCACGTTATTTGCCTGTGATGTTGGCACATTTAAGAATCTTTCGTAATGGCCTAAGTCGAGGTCGGTTTCTGCGCCGTCATCGGTCACGTAACATTCGCCGTGTTCGTATGGATTCAAAGTTCCGGGATCGACGTTGATGTATGGGTCAAATTTCTGGATCGTTGTCCTATAACCTCTTGCCTGCAATAGTTTCGCTAACGACGCGGCAATAATCCCTTTTCCCAGGGAAGATGTCACACCGCCGGTAACAAAAATATACTTTGTCTGATTCATTTTATTGTAGTTGTAGTTGTGTTGTGGCTGTTAAAAAACGTGGCAAAAATACGATTATTAATTGATAATGGATATTGATATTTCACAATTATCAGCTAAAAATTTCATTGGGAATTCAAAAGCCCTAGCCCTGATTGCAACGGAAATCCTTTTATGAAATGTAATGGAATAAAAGATTGCAGAGAAAAGCAGGAACAGCTCCCTAAATAAATTCGGTACAAGTCCTGAAAATAATTATGGCTTCGAATAATTGCGTTTGATATTCCGGATCAGTTCTTCGAGTCCGTTAAGCTTGAGTTCATAAATGAGCTGCAATTGCTGGCCGAGTTCGCCTTTTGGAAACCCTTTGTTGCTGTACCAAACCACGTAATATTCGGGCAGGTCAATGAGATAACGGCCTTCATATTTGCCGAAAGGCATTTTGGTATACGCGAGTTTGATGAGCAGTTTTTTATCTGGTTCCAATTATTTCCAGTTGAAAGTCACGTCTTTCTCAATGTCCGGGTGCAGGCTCAGGAAAACCGGGCAGGTCATCGCGGCGCGTTCGAGAATCGTTTTGGTCTTTTGGCCGACGACAGGCGACATGTTCAAGACGACAATAATTTTTGCGATTTTACGCGGTTCTGATTGCATGATTTTGGTGATTTCGACCGTCGAGCCTACCAAATCCACATCTGTTCCAAGTGCTTTGATGGCCATGATCGAAACCATGCAGCTTCCGAGTGCGTTGGCGACCAAATCTGTTGGTGAAAACGCCTCGCCTTTTCCGTGGTTGTCGGTTGGTGCGTCGGAAAGGATTTCCGTGCCGCTTTGCAAATGGGTCGACGTCGTTCTTAAATCGCCGAGGTATGTTATTTTTGAGGTCATTAGTTGGCTTCTTTTACAGATAAATCTTCGTTGTATTGCAGGATATAAACGCCTTTGTTTATATAGCCGCCATCTTCTTTTTTGGCATAATCGAATTTGCTTTCGACCTGTTCCGTTTTGTCGTCATTGGCGGAAGCCGCAAAGCCTTTATCCTGTGACAATCTCAGCATGGTATCGAAAGTAATGTCAAATCCGCGCGTCGCATATTGGCTTGGGAAAATCTTGTTTTTCTTTTTGTATTCGTTTTCGAACACTACGGATTCCGGCGATTCATTTTCACGTGTCAGCGATGGGTAAAGGAGTTTGAGAATCGTCAATCTTTTCATCGAAATCTCATCAAAATCAAGCGTTTCGTTCGGCTCAATAATCACAAGCTGGAGTTGTTGGTTTGCCATTTCATTGAGCAATACATTTGTTGTGCTCAAAATCATCCCGGTTCTTTCGGAATCGATGACGACATAATTCATGATATCCTTGACGAACATCGCTTTGAGTTTTTCGGCATTCAGGTTTCCGTTTTCGTCGAGTTCGACAAATTTCGCCTGTGGAAAATGCTGTGTGATGAATTCGCGGTTTGCTGCTTTTTTAGGATCGCTGACCACAATGATATTCCCGTTTTTGGAAATCATATAATTGAAAACCGCGCTTTTTGAATAATCTGAAGTCGGCATTGCCTGATAGAGATTGGCATAAGGTTTCCCGCTTTCCTTCGACAATGGCGAAATGACCGGAACGTTATTTTTGCTCAGCAAATCCGCGACTTTCTCTGCATGTTGCTGGTAAAAAGGCCCGATTACGGCATCGGCTTCCTGGAGCTTGTTGTTTTGGACAATATTCGCGACATTCGATGACAGTTTGCTTTCTTCGGAATCAAAAATCCTGACGTCAATGTTCAATCCCAATGCTTTCGCCGAATCAATCGCCACCAATGCGCCCGAATAGAAATCTAGCGTCATGTTCAGGAATGCGTCTTTTTTGAGCCTTGTCGCCAAAGTCTTTAGCGTATCGCCCTGGATTTTTGTCGCATTGAATGGCAACAACAATACGAGTTGTTTCCTGTCTTTTCCCGAAATGGTTTTTGACAGATCTTCAAATGATTTGTTTGTACTTGTTTCGGCAACCATCGATCCTTTGCCCGGAACTTTCAATATCATGCCTATTTTGAGTCCGTCTTTTAATGTCGGGTTGAGTTTGATCAGTTCTTCTTCAGAAATCCCGAGCATTTGCGTCAGGCTGAACATTGTTTCCTTTGGCTTGACTTCGTAATTGGCATAACCGGTTTTCTTTACTGTGCGGTTAATATCCGTAATATCCGTTGAAGGTGTAATGGCTTCAGTGGTCACCGGCTTTGGTTTAGCTTCGCTGCGTTCGGCCGTGCCTCGGGTTTCCGCAACCGTTTCTGTCCGTGCCGGCGCACTTCCTGTGGCACCAATCGAAAGTTTGTAGCCTACCGGAAGATTTTGCCCGATTCCCGGATTTTGCCTTTCGAGATCGGCAACGCTTATCCCGTATTTCTTGGCAATGCCGAATTTTGTTTCCTTCGGTTCAACGACATGAAAAGACACGCTTCCCGATTTAGCTGCGCTCTGTTCGGTTGCGCCTCGGGTTACTTCCACAGCTTTAGGCTTGGTTTCTGAAACTGCAACCGTAGTCGCAGCAGTGCCGCCTGGAATTTTTAGCACCTGCCCTATTTTCAAGCCTTCGCTCAAAAACGGGTTGGCCACTTTGAGTTCATCGACGGTGACATTATACATTTTGGAAATACTGTAAAGCGTTTCTTTTGCGACAGCCGTATGCATAGCAGGCTTTGAAGCGCTTGGCTTCGGCTTGCTTTCAGCAACTGTGATTTTGCCAGCCACGGGAACGAGAATGACATCATTTTCGTGAATGCCAGCCTGTGCATCTGGATTGAGCCTGTAATTATCGTATGGCGTAACCTTATATTTCT
>DATHKH010000008.1:0-10319 GCA_035286325.1 Flavobacterium sp. | reverse complement strand
AGACCGAGCCTAAGGTCGACTGCGGGGCCGACTGCACCGAGGAGCAGCACGCCATGAACCGCAGGTCGGAGTTCCTTATCGTCAAGAAATAACACCTATTATCCTTTATAAGGCAAAACCCCCGAGCGATCGGGGGTTTTTTATTGTTGTTTTGAAAAATTATGGATTGTCACTCGCATACCATTCCGCGAAAGACGTTTCCGTTTCCTGCAATTTCAGAGAATGCAGCTGAATCGAATCAGGAATCCTGCTTTTGATCTTTTCGGCAAAATCAACGACCATGTTCTCACTTGTTGGCTGATAATCTACCAAAATTACATGATGCCCGCGGCTTTTCAGCTCATTAGCCAATTCGATATGCGGCGTATTTTTATTAAAAACCGTCGCGTGATCAAACACATCGACAATCTCTTCCTTTACGATTTTTTTCAGGTCGGAAAAATCGATGACCATCCCGAATTTAACATTATCCGAATCTGCAATCGGCGTTCCAATCACCGTCACCGACAATTTATAGCTGTGTCCATGCACATTCCTGCATTTGCCGTCATATCCATAAAGCGCGTGTCCAGTTTCAAAACTAAACTGTTTGGTTATCCTGATTTTACTCATCGTGTGATTATTTGATTGCAAATTTACTAAATCCAACCCATTATATTTTGCATTTATGGTTTGCTTTTTAAAAAGGAACAACTATATTTGCCTTCCAATTATGGGGGATTAGCTCATTTGGCTAGAGCGCTTGCCTGGCAGGCAAGAGGTGACCGGTTCGAATCCGGTATTCTCCACTAAAAACCGTAACATTTCGTTGCGGTTTTTTATTTTGGCGTGTCCCTGCGGGTCAGGCTGTCCGTTGCAATCTTTTCTTTGCAAGAAAAGGATTTCCACTGCCATCCTTCACGCAGTTTACCGCAATCCTTAACTTTAACGAATGTCGAATGAAGAACGGCGCGTGAAGGATTACATCGCCAGTTCGCTGCGCTCGTGTGCAGCGAATAGCCTGGCAGAAGGCACGCCCTAGAAAAACGCGCGCAACTGTACACTTCCCGTATGAATCGCCTGACTGTTCTCACTTTTTCTGCCCTGATAATTGATGTTGATATCGAGAAACTGCGTCAGGTTTTTTTGGATCAGTAAACGCCACGTCAGATTTTCGCCCGGCTGTAATCCTTCGAGCATCTGGAATGCGACCGGCGACAATTCGTCTCCGTTAAATTTGTTCTGGTACATCGAAATCTCGCCGTTCATCGTGAATTTTTTCTCACTCGCATAAGTAAATGACGTTCCAAATCGGTTTTGGTTCAGCGTTTCCAAAGCGCCATATTTGTTTTCCTTGACCTGATATTCGTAAAAAATATCCCAACCCGCGTTTTTGGAGAATAAATACGTGATTTTCGGCGCCAATTGATAGCCTTCCAATTTGAAGTTCTTGGTCTCAAAATTCTCCGATTTCGTCTTTGAAAAAATGGTTTTGGCACCCATGCCAAACAGCCAGTGTTTTTGATAGAGGTGCGCATATTGCAGTTGGTGCGAATTGTTCCGGCTTTTTAGCGAACCGACAGACAACAGGTTTTTCGCACGGTTCGCGAGATACGTATACGTCACGGAATGGTCCTGTTTGCCGCGGTTGTAAAACAGGCTGTTCCGGAAACCGGAATTCAATCCAAGTAAACTTTGGTCTGAGTCGCTGAACGGGTTCAAATCGAAATTATCAGAATCGCGTTTGATTTTGCGGTCGATCAAAAAGGAAGTCTGGTTGTAGAAATAAGACAGGAATTTCTCGAACCCTTTCTCATTCTGCCATTGGTTCGGGTTCAACGTCAGCGATTGAGAGAATTTGTTCTGGTGTGTTTTGATGAAAACCTGGTTGGGCAAAAATACGCGGACATATTTCGCCTGGTCGGGAAACGGCGCGACTTCAAACTCCTCCAATTCCTGGATGCCGTTGCCATTGTAATCATTCCACGTATAAACGCCTTGGCCGGGATCGACTTCGAGATAGGTGAATTCCTGTTGCGCGATTGTGCCCGAAGTCGTTTCATAAGCGGTTGTGACCTGAACCAATTGATTGAAAAAACGGTCGTTATACAATACACGCGAGTTCAATGAAGGCTCGTTGCCGCGTGATTCATCAGTGAATTTCAAGTTTCGGTAATTGACAAAAACTGATAAATCGCTTTTATCGGTCTGGATCAGTTTCGACTTGATATAATAGGATTGGGACGTGTTCACACGCTGTAAAAATCCGTCCTGCAAACTGTCGTTCGTACGGTTCAGATAACCCAATTCGACAAAAACTTTCGTCGAATCGCCGCGCCCGACAAACGCGCCATATTCCAAAAACCGCTGGCTCAAAGCCGAGAGCGTATTTGTAGCCTTGATGTTTTCCTTGTTGTCCTCAAACCGCAGGCTTGCGCCAATCCAGTTTTTCCTGAAATTGAATTTTGTCTGGGTGTAATTGCGCAAAAATTTTGACGAAGCCAAATCGCTGTCACTGTTCAGGAAACTGCCGCTGTTGCGGAAATTCCAGTTTTTCAGTTTGAATTGCGCTTCAACCACATGGCGGCTTCCGGAGAAATTATCGGTGAAATCGAGCTTCTCGAACTGGTATCGCGCATAGCCTTTTGACACAGAGTCGCTGGCATGGCTCAGGTCGAAATTCACCCCTGTAATCAATAAACTCTGGTCGCCTGACGGATTGGTCAAATTCCAGTCGCGGTCAAATTCAATCGTAAACAAACGCTCAATGGTTCGGAAATCCCGCTGTACAAACTGGTAATTCGCAAAAGCATCAGCTTTCCATTTTTTGGAAAACAGGCGTTGTTTCGCATTGATTTTTGCCGCAACGCCAATATTGTCGCCGTCATCGATTGAAGAAAACAGATTCAGGTCGTTGTTGCTGACGCCAACCTCAAAATCAACCGCCGTTTTTTCACTTGGGCTGAATTTTCCCAAAACCGTCGCAATCTGGATTTTTGTCGGTGCCGCCAATCGTGTAATCGGCTCATAATTTCCTTGCGGAATACCATTCAAAGGCGCCACATACTGGTAAATTTTTCCAATCGCGGAAGTGTTTGCCAGCGCATAATTTCCCTGGTTGTTGCCAACGAGTGTAAAACGCACATTAAACAAATCGGCTTCGGGATCATTTGAATATTCAAAAACCTCGACGGCGTCAATGAACACTTTCCGATACAAAATCTTGTTTTCAGAATAGCTGTCACTATAGGCCGATGGCGCGGTCATCAGATTTGGATCATCTCCGGCATTGACCAGGATTTGTGCCTGTTCCGATGTCAGGTTTTGCTGTAACGGTTGGTTTTTGACATCGTTTTCAGAATATAAATAACCGCCAAGACTCCACTTTTCCTCTTCATGCATTGCGCCGGCATAAGTCACGAAACGCGTATAATTCCGATCTGAAAATTGATATTCGATATTGATACGCATTTCAGAAGTGATTGGGAACAACGACGTAAAAATGATTTCGCCGGCATTGTAATCGATGACATAATCGTTGTTTTCGCCACGTTTCAGCAGAATCCCATTGACGAAAACGCGCTCAGAACCGGAAATCACCAATACAAACAATTCGCCATTCGGGCCGCGCAGTTTATACGGACCTTGGTTTCCTTCCTGCCCGATAAACGAGCTTTTGGCATATTGGCCACGGACCAAAGCTGCCGAAGCGAATATGTTCGTTTTGTTTTCGGGTGTTCCAAAATTGAAACTTGCCGCAATGCCCTGGACTTTCTTGTTGAAATTCAGGAATCGCGACTGCCGGTTTTCGAGAAACAAATCGCCGGCGCGTATGTTCCATTTCGCACTCGACAATTCGATGAAAATCTGGTCAAATTCATCGAGTTTCTGAGAATAACCGCCTTCCTGCAGCGGAATGTTACTGTCCTGGATCGAAGCGCGTAAAGTGACTTTATCCGAGATTTTTCCTGTAATCTGCAAATCGAGATTGGAATTGACGACCGCATTCTGATTGTTTCCAATCGTCACACCGCGCGTAATACTGCCGGAAGTGTTCAGCCCGTCGAAAGGCACGAATTTTTTCAGCGGATCGCGATTGACGCTAAATAAATTGCCCTCCGCATCATTGGAAACCACGCGTGAATCATCGTAAATGCTGTATTTTTTAGTAAGATAATCCGGATATTTGAGGTAACGCAAGGTCAGGCTGTCGCTGGAAGAAAATCCTTCTTTGAGCGTCAGCACGCTTTTTTGGAAATCGACCTTATAAAATGTCGTGTCGACAGCGTTGCCATTGGCGTCAAGCAATTTGAAAAACACTTTATTGATACTGACGCTGTCAATCTGGATCGGCTGCGAGGAAACCGCAATTTTTTTGGTTTTATACGGCGAGCCGATTTCCTGGGCCGAAACCGCAGAAGCCATGGCAAGCAAAACCAATAAAAGCAGTCTTTTCAACATAAGGGATATAACGCGATGGCATTGAGAAGATTGTTGGATGATCAGAATGTTGGATTTAAACTTCTTTCGTCACAATCTGCATCGTTTCGCGGCTGACTTGTTTCAACAGCACATGCTTGTCTTTTTCGACGACTTTTGACGCTTTTTCATCAAAATGGCGAATCGTATACAGCGATACATTTTCATTGTACGACACTTTGAATTTTCCGGAAAGCAATTTATTCAATTCATTGAAATTGCCGAATTTATCGTCGACGCAAACTGAAAAACTAATCGCGGAATTCTGTATCAAATGCACTTTCATCTTGTATTTGTGCAGCAAGGCAAAAATTTCGCTGATGTTTTCTTCCATGATAAACGAAAAATCAATCGACGACAAGGAAATCAACAATTGGTTTTTCTTGATGATGAAACATGGCAATTGCGGCTCGAGGTCTTTTCCTTTGCTGACACTGGTTCCCGGCAGCAGCGGATTGATAAATGATTTTACATACAACGGAATTTCTTTTTTCTGCAACGGCTGCAAGGTTTTCGGGTGAATGACCGTTGCGCCGTAAAATGCCAATTCAATCGCTTCGCGGTACGAAATCTGATTCAAAAGCACCGCATTTTCAAAAAATCTCGGGTCGGCATTCATTACGCCCGGAACATCTTTCCATATGGTCACGCTTTCGGCGTTCAGGCAATACGCAAAAATCGCGGCCGTGTAATCGGAACCTTCGCGACCCAATGTCGTCGTGAAATTATTCTCGTCCGAGCCTAAAAATCCCTGTGTGATATTGAGGCTTTTCTTTTTGACGTTTTTCGAAATATTCTTTTGGGTAATGTCCCAATCGACGCTCGCATCGCGATAATTCGCGTCGGTCTTGATGAAATTCCGCACGTCAATCCACTGCGTCTTGATGTCGCGCGAATTCATATAATGCGAAATGATGGTCGTCGAAATCAATTCGCCATAACTGACAATCTGGTCGTACACAAAATTGTAATTCGGTGATTTGTTGTTTTTTAGAAAATATTCCAAATCGGCGAACCATTTTGAAACGGCAGCGAAAACCGGATTTTTATCGTCTTCAAACAAATCCAGCAAAATCTGGTTGTGGTATTTTTTCACTTCCTGAACCGAAGCCTGCAATGAGGCCGATTTTTTAAAATAATTGTTGATGACGGCCTCCAAAGCGTTGGTCGTTTTTCCCATTGCCGAAACCACGAGCAACACGTCTTCATAACCTGTTTGCTGCAAGACTTCATATACATTCCTGATTCCTTCTGCATCTTTGACCGATGCGCCTCCAAATTTGAATATTCTCATTGCTTATTGATAAAATTGTCAATTCCCTTTTCATCCATATGAACCACACGCCAATCGCCCAACACTTTCGCGCCGGTCTTTTCGTAAAAATCGACTGCAGGCGTATTCCAGTCCAATACATTCCATTCGATGCGGCGCACATTGTCTTTTTTGCCCTGTTTGATGATTTCCGAATACAGTGCAAAACCCAAACCGGTGCCGCGCATATTTTCTGAAACAATCAGGTCTTCAAGATGGATCGTTTTGCCTTTCCATGTTGAATAACGGTAGTAGTACAGTGCCATTCCGACGATTTTTCCGCCTTTTTCCGCAACAAAAGTATGGAACAATGGCATGTCGGAAAACCCGTCGCGCATCAAATCTTCGGCTGAAATGACGACCGCTTCCGGTTCTCTTTCAAAAACGGCGAGCTCGCGGATGAGTTCGAGAACCGTTGGCATATCATCTTTTGTTCCTTTTCTGATGGTCATTTTTGGGAGCTGTTTCCTGCTTTTCGTTGCAATCTTTTCTGCTTTCGTTCCTCAGCTAGAAAAGGATTTCCACTGCAATCAGGGCTAGGGTTTATCGATAAAAGAAACAAATATACAAATCCAATAAACTTCCCCGTAAAAATGATTCCGATTTCATAAAAAACCCGATATTTGCAGCCTAAAACTACAACGATTTCGCAATGGAAGAACGCAATAGAACGCTGGGCGAGTTTATCATCGAAAAGCAAAAAGATCACAATTATTCCACAGGTGAATTGTCCAAAATCATCAACTCGATCAGGCTCGCGGCGAAAGTCGTCAATTATAAGGTCAACAAGGCCGGATTGGTCGATATTGTTGGCGCCGCAGGAGAACAAAATATCCAGGGCGAAGACCAGCAGAAACTCGACGTTTATGCGAATGAGGTTTTCATCCAAACGCTCATCAACCGCGAAATCGTCTGCGGCATCGCATCTGAAGAAAATGACGATTTCATTACAGTATGCGGTTTGGACAATGGCCACAACAACAAATATGTCGTGCTCATGGATCCGCTTGACGGCTCGTCAAATATTGATGTAAACGTTTCCGTCGGAACGATTTTTTCGGTTTTCAAGAGAATCACGCCAGTCGGAACGCCAGTCGCGCTCGAAGATTTTCTCCAGCCCGGAACAGCACAAGTCGCGGCGGGTTATGTGATTTATGGCACTTCAACGATGTTGGTTTATACTACCGGCCATGGCGTAAATGGATTTACATTAAATCCTGCAATCGGGACATTTTATTTGTCACATCCAAACATGAAATTCAAGGAAGACGGAAATATTTATTCCATCAACGAAGGGAATTATGTGCATTTCCCGCAAGGCGTCAAAGATTACATCAAATATTGCCAGCTCGAAGAAGGCGACAGGCCATATACTTCTCGTTATATCGGAAGTTTGGTTTCCGACATCCACAGAAATATGATCAAAGGCGGAATTTACATTTACCCAACCAGCTCAAAAGCGCCGAAAGGAAAACTGCGGCTGCTTTACGAATGCAACCCAATGGCATTCATCGTCGAGCAAGCCGGCGGAAAGGCCTCGGACGGTTTTGGCAGGATCATGGAATTACAAGCAACGGAACTGCATGAACGCGTACCGTTTTTCTGCGGCAGCAAAAATATGGTCGAAAAGGCCGAAAGTTTTATGGATAAATACAACAATAAAAGAACGCCTTAATTTTTTAGCGATCAAATCCAAATAAAAAGCCGGACTTCAAAGATGAATCCGGCTTTTATATTATTAAGTAATGCGTTTGCTATCTATTCATGTGCGTCATTTCATAGACAAACGTGTCAGAATCAACCTTCTGGTCAATCAGCGAAAGCGCTTTGTCTACAATATAATTGACATTGCTCGGCGTAAATCCGAGTGCGAGTGCGAATTTTCTCAACAGCACATCCTGTTTGTCACCCAACTGGTGGTCTGTATGCACCATGCGGCCCAAATCATAAAGACGCTCCAAACGCTGTGTGTGTAAATAGGGCGGATTTATTGGATATTTCAAAGGGCTTTCCAATATTTCTGCATATTCCGAGTCTGAAATGTCTAGCCTTCGGGCAAGTTTGTCAAGAAATGCCTTTTCTTCCGGAGACATGACGCCGTCGACCATCGCAACTCTTACGATTGCCGAGAAATGGCCTTTATTCCTGCTTTTGAATTCACTGTCAAATAAATCTGAAATGGACATAATTTTTTAAATTTTGTTTGCAAAGATAATTGGAATTAAATTTTATATCAACTCTTTTTTAAAAAGTTTAAGTCATTGTAAAACAAACGCCGGCATCCTGCGTTTTAACCATTTGCCCAACAGAAACGACCGTTTTGCTTTGTCGGCCCGCTTCGCACATGTCAAAATAAATCGTAAGTTTACATTCCCCAAATCAATAAATAAAGAAATAATGTCTGAATTCTGGATTTACCTGCAAATCGGCCTCAAGCATGTATTGGACATCAACGGCTATGATCACATCTTGTTTTTAATCGCATTGACGGTTCCGTATGCATTCAAGGATTGGAAAAAAGTACTGTTATTGGTTTCCATTTTTACCATCGGCCACACGTTGGCATTGATACTGTCTGTTTTTGGAATCATTACGATACGGGCAACTGTGGTCGAATTCCTGATTCCGGTTACAATCCTTGTGACAGCGCTATACAGCCTTTTTACGGCAGGGAAATCGGCAAAATCCGACAGCATGACTGCGGTGGGTTTCATCACATTGTTTTTCGGGATTATTCACGGATTGGGCTTTTCAAATTATTTTAAGTCCATTCTTGCGGGAAGCCCAAGTGAAAAAGTTGCACCTTTGCTTGAATTTGCACTCGGGATCGAATGTGCACAAATCGTCGTAGTATTGTCCGTGCTGATTTTAGGCCACATCGTACTGACGTTTTTCCGTTTTTCAAAACGGGATTGGACACTTGTCATGTCCGCATTTGTAGTTGGCGTCGTGCTGCCGATGATTATTGAAAACGAAATCTGGAAGGGATAATTGATGGAAAATATTAAAAGGAACAAATACGATAAGGCATACCTGAAAATGGCGCTCGAATGGGGCAAATTGTCCTATTGCAAAAGAAAACAAGTCGGCGCGCTGATAGTCAAAGACCGCATGATCATTTCTGATGGCTACAACGGAACGCCGTCGGGTTTTGAAAACTGCTGCGAAGACGAAGAAGGATTGACGCAATGGTATGTGCTCCACGCCGAAGCCAATGCGATTCTAAAAGTCGCTCGCTCGACACAATCCTGTGAAGATGCAACCTTATACATTACACTTTCCCCATGCCGCGAATGCAGCAAGCTCATCCATCAATCGGGGATAAAAAGAGTCGTGTACCAAAATGGGTATCGCGACACCTCGGGCGTTGATTTCCTTGTAAAAGCGGGTGTAGAAGTGGAACATATTCCGTCTTTGGAAGAGTAACAAATGAAAAGCAATAACAAATACCTGCCGATACTTATTTTTTCGACACTCGGAATCGGGATGCTGCTGGGCATGTTCCTGAATTTTCCTTCTACGGTCGTGACAGAGCCCAAAAACGCCTATAAAAATAAACTGAACCGCTTGATTGATTTCATCGAAAACGAATATGTGGATGATGTCGATACGGATTCGATTGTTGACCTGACCGTCAATAATATCCTTGCCAAATTGGATCCGCATTCGGTGTATATCCCGCCAAGCGAACAGTCTGAAGTTGCCGAACTGATGAAAGGCGATTTCGTTGGCATCGGCGTGAATTTTTACATGTACAATGATACCGTCGCCATTATCAAACCCATAGAAAACGGACCGTCGGAAAAAGCCGGAATCAAAGCGGGCGACCGCATCCTATATGCGGGAAGTTATAAATTATTCGGAAAAAAACTGCCGACCGACAGCCTGTATTCCAAGCTCAAAGGTGCCGAAGGTTCTGAAATTGAACTGACCATTTTCCGCAAAAGCGCAAATAAAAGATTCAAGATTAAAGTCAAGCGCGGCGTAATCCCAATCAAAAGTGTCGATGCCGGCGTCATGATCAATCCGACAATGGCGTACATCAAAATCAACCGCTTCGCCGAATCGACTTATGACGAATTCAAGGATGCGTTGACCAATTTGGAGAAAAAAGGCGCAAAATCGCTCATCATCGACTTGCGTGACAATGGCGGCGGCTATATGGAAAAAGCCGATGAAATTGCCGATGAATTATTGCCCGACAAAGAACTTATCGTGTTTACTAAAAATAAAAAAGGCAGGATTGACAAGACTTACGCGACTTCCGAAGGCAGTTTTGAAACCGGGAAAGTTTATGTATTGATCAATGAAAACAGTGCTTCTGCCAGTGAAATATTGGCTGGCGCCATTCAGGACAATGACCGCGGAATCATCGTTGGACGGCGTTCTTTCGGGAAAGGTTTGGTGCAGCGTGAAATGGACTTTGAAGACGGTTCTGCAGTACGACTGACTGTTGCGAGATATTATACGCCAAGCGGGCGTTCGATACAAAAGGCATATTCAAAAGGCAATGACGCCTATTTCAACGAATTCGAAAAGCGTTTTGAAA
>DATHKH010000007.1:0-4563 GCA_035286325.1 Flavobacterium sp. | reverse complement strand
AGGATTCCTTTTTGAAATGTTCCCATAATTGAAATGTTTTAAAATTACTGCTCGACTAATTTGAAATGGGGCAGCTACCGGTCTGCTGTCCAATGTGCCGACAAACGTAAATGGCATTTTCGGAACGAAAAAATTTCGTGTCGGGAACCGCCGCATTTTGCCGGTTTTTTCCGCAAAAGGCCACTTTTGTCGTTTTTTGCCGATTTATGCAAAAGGAAAAAATTGGACTACGAAGCCGCAATTTGCCGTAATGTGCTTATTCTCGACTACGTATTTTTATACAACAAATTCAGTATAAATATTTATTGCACAGTAATTTATTAATGCATCTATTTGAACACCTTACAAGTGAAAATTAATCTCTATAACCAATTCATGAAAAAAACAAAAAATCCCTACCCAAAACTGTTATTAACTCTTTCAGTATTATTCATACTGTTATTATTCGGCTGTGAACCCCATGAGGAACTCATTAGGATCAAAGAGCAAGAACAGTAACAAAACGGAATCTGAATGAACTGTTACTTGAAAAAAGCTTTGGCTCTGCTTATCGAAAAGTGATGCAAGAGAAAGAATCAGGACTCGCATCCAGAACCGAATTGGAGGATCAATTCGACTTTACAATTTCAGAAAAAGCGGTTAACGTAGTTGAAGTTGATGGCAAGACATTTTATAACATTTTGATGAACGAGATGTAAAAAGCGCCGAATACTTTGAAAACCTGTTGGTCATGATTGAGAAAATCAACAATATTGATGAAGTGAGTGCATTTATTATTAAGTATATCCCTTCTGCTCCAATAACGTTGACCTACCATAATTCCTTTCATTTTGAAGGCGATAAGGAAGTGACCAACATCTTAGGAAGATATTCAAGTGAATGTGGTTACGTTTGTTTTACGATATGTACTGAAACGGGTACAGGCGATAGTGGAACAGTCTATACGGGCGACCACATAGCAGGTTCCGATTGCCACAATCCACAACACCAGCATACCGTATGCTTTAGTTTTTGCGATGCTGCAGGCGGAAGTGGTGCTGCAGGCGATGGCGATGACCCAGGTCCAGCGCCATCAGACCCTGGTTCAGGAGGAGCAGGAGGAAGCGGCAGTGGTACAAATCCAACTGTACCTGATCCGCCTGCGGAAAGTGGCGCAACGCAACCCGAACTTGAACTTGCTCCTGTGTATGATTTGCCACAGCAAGATAATACCGAACCATGCGATGAATTGAAAAATCTTGTGGATGGTGATGATATAACATATGCAATTTCAATGGTGGAAACAAATGATGATCACGAGCATGGCTATAGCTTTACAAAACCCCAAACTCAAGAATCGGCATTCGTGGCTAATGAAATACCAAATTATATTTTGATAAAACAAAATTGATTTTCATAGAGCCATCAGAAATGATGGCTTTTTAAATAATCCTTTATTCGGGTGTCGTTCGGGTCATGTTCGGGTGTTGTTCGCTAAAATGGGATTTTTACGAACAAGACCCGAACGACATACGACTATAGCTAAAAGCCGTAATTTTATACTGTAACAAATTCCTAATTTCACCGTCTGGCTATAAACCAAAACTTTTTAACATGCGCCCGATATTCACCTTAGTTTTTACGATTTCCTGTTTTGTTTCTTTTGCCCAAAAAGCAATCACTGAAACTTTTAAAAAAGACAGTTTATTGCTAGTCAGACAGCAGCCCGAAAAGGGATTTTTGAATGACTACATTTTATTCATACCAAAAGGAACGCCGCTGAACAAAAAAATATTCCTGCTTGTCGAACCGAATAATACGGGCAAAACCTCAGACAGCATTGAAGTCCATAAACAATATGCCATTGATTTGGCGTCGGTAAGTTCTGTAGGGAATAATGTGTCTACTGAACTCAAAATACCTTGCTTGTCCCGGTTTTTCCGAGACCGGCATCGCAAGAATTGGTATATACGCACGCATTGGACAGAGACGTGATGTTACAGAAAACACCCGGATTAAAACGCCTTGACTTGCAATTATTGGAAATGATCGATGATGCCAGAAATATTTTAACGGCTATGAATATCCAGGTTGACCCGAAAATTTTGATGAATGGCTTTTCGGCTTCAGGGTCGTTCACAAACCGTTTTTCATTCCTGCATCCCGAAAAAATAAAAGCATTGGCCATAGGTGGATTCAACGGAGAACTGATGCTTTCCCAGAATGAACTCAACGGAATCAAACTCGACTATCCCATCGGAACAAACGATTTTCGTAAACTATCCGGTAAGAAACTTGACATCAACGCCTATAAATCCATTCCGCAATTGATCTATATGGGGAAGTTGGATGAAAATGATGCCGTGCAGTATGACGACGCTTACGACAATAAAGAGCGCGACATCATCAATAATAATATCGGAAGTAAGGTACAGGAAAGGTATCTGCAATGCCAAAAGATTTATTTGGAGCACAACATTCATCCGATCTTCAAAACCTATGAAAATGTAGGACATTGGACTACACAGGATATGAATTTGGCCGTCATAAAATTCTTCTTCGCTCAAATGCATGAAAAATAAATAAAAAGCCACGATTCAGACACCGCAAATTCCAATAAAATCCCTTTTGTCAAATAATTGAGATAAAATTTGCGTAACTCAAAAGTTACACATAAATTTGTAACCTGAAAGTTACATAAACTAATAAATCAAACACATGCAGACAGAAATTAAAAACGAATGGATTTACGAGCAATCGCCAAACGAAGTATGGGAATACCTTACACAAGCCGACTTGATTGCGCTTTGGCTGATGCCAAATAACTTTGAACCAATTCCCGGATACGAATTCGAGTTCCGGACAAAACCGATTCCAAGCCTTGATCTGGACGGAATTATGTATTGCAAAGTGCTTGAAATTGTTCCTTTTCAAAAGCTCGTCTATAGTTGGAAAGCTGGTTCGGGCAACGGTATTTTTTCACTTGACACTGTTGTCGAGTGGACTTTGGTAAAACACGGAACCGGCTCAAAACTGATATTGAAACAGTCAGGTTTCAAAGAAGCCAACTTTGCAATCTTCACTGGCATGACAGATGGTTGGGATAAAAACATCCATAAAATGATCAATCATTTAAATGACAAAAAGTAAAATGGCAAATCTTGATGCTTTTCAGGTCATTGCAGACCCAAGCCGAAGACAAATCTTGCGTCTTCTGACCCAGGACAGCTACAATATAAATAGTTTGTCGGAAAACTTTAATATGAGCAGGCCGGCTGTTTCAAAACACATTAAAGTGCTGCAGATGGCAGGTTTCATTTCCATTCAGGAAATTGGAAGGGAACGCTATTGCACATTAAGTAAGGAAGGATTTACTGAAATCAGGAATTGGATGGATTATTTCGACCAATTCTGGAACAGCAAACTGAAAAATCTGGAAACAGTCTTAAACCGCAAAAAGAATTCAAATTAAAAAACTTCTCCAATGCAAAAAGAAATTTTATTACAATTATTGGAACAAAACCGGAAGGACTGTTCTCATTTCTGCAAAAACATCAATGCAGAAAATAGTGGCTTTCGCTTAACGGAACACACCGCCTCGGTTGGGTTTATTTTTAGGCATATTGGTGAAACGGCAAATTTGATTGGGCAATTTTTTGGCTGTGACACAACGATCGAAGGCACTACGATCGGTCAGAAAGATACCGGAAAGCAGTACGATCCTGACACAAGCCGCATGTATTTTGAAAATGGCTACGACACGATTGAAAAGCTTGTTGCGGATACACCGGACAAAGAATGGCTTGAAGAAATAGACACCACCTGGTTCGGGAAAATATCAAGG
Organism: Flavobacterium sp.; assembly: GCA_035286325.1. Taxonomy (GTDB): domain Bacteria; phylum Bacteroidota; class Bacteroidia; order Flavobacteriales; family Flavobacteriaceae; genus Flavobacterium. The sequence continues at coordinate 740 of DATHKH010000007.1, read as the reverse complement.
ATAAAACTTTTTTCAATCCTGTTATTCCACAATTCGCACCACTGCGGACAAATATCTTCCGCGCTGTTGAAAGGAAAAAAGTATTGAGAAACAATGCCGCCAACATGGGAAAAGGGCAGGGATTACTTCAGGATGTCACCGAACAAATCGTGCGAAATGCCCAGGAATTCACAGAACTCATAAACGGTAACCGCGTGTTCGGGCTGCTTGTTGTAATGAAGGCGGACTTTTTTCAGCAGGTCGCGCGATGCACGTTCGCTTTTGCCGGTAAACCGCTGGACATCTTTGGTGTAGAGTATTTTTCTTTCCATGTGATTGATGATTTTATGATTGATAATCTTGTTAAAATTTGCAACCAAATCATGTGCCAATCAGGTGAATTTTGGTGTAATGGGGTGAAAATTACGTATTTATACGTAACATATTCAGTATAAATACGTATTGCATGGTTCCTGAAAAAGTGTAATTTTATCACGTTCCTACTTGATGTCCCGGTCTGCTAATCTTACTGTTCTAACTATGGTGTTGCTTATGGCCCTGGCTGTTCGCATATAACCTTTAACCGAACTATGAGCAAAACCAAAACCACCGCAATCAGCACCATCATCAAAAAGGATGATATGGATGTTATCATACAGGATAAAATCCGCAAGAACAGAAAAGAAAAAATCATTAAATTTTTTATACGGTTGGTCAGGCCGGCCATATTTATCGTCCTTCTTGGCGGCGGTTCTTTTCTG
>DATHKH010000006.1:0-3772 GCA_035286325.1 Flavobacterium sp. | reverse complement strand
TCGGCATCATCTCACAAGATCATTATTACAAGCAAACCAACCATTTGTCGTATGACGAGCGCGCTTTGATCAATTTCGATCATCCGCGCGCGATTGATTTTGAGCTACTTGTTGAACATTTGAAGCAATTGAAAGCCGGGAATGTCGTTGACCAGCCGGTGTATTCGTTTGTGACGCACAACCGCACCGACGATACCGTGTCGACGCATCCGCGGAAAGTCATGATTGTCGAAGGGATTTTAATCCTTGCGAACCCCGAATTGCGCGATTTGTTTGATGTCAAGATTTTTGTGCATGCCGATTCCGATGAACGCCTGATCCGACGTTTAAAGCGCGATATAGCCGAACGCGGACGCGATATGGAAGAAGTGCTGAACCGCTACCAAAATACGCTCAAACCGATGCACCAGCAGTTTATTGAGCCGACGAAAGCCTTTGCCGACATCATCATCCCGAACGACAAATACAATACCGTGGCAATTGACGTCGTCCGTGCCGTAATCAACCAAAGGATTTCCTGATTTTTTTAATATATTTATGGCAAGAAATAAATAATGGCCAATCCCTATAAAGACGCGACGTGGTTTAAATTCCTGAGCAACAAGTATGTTTGGGTGCTGTTGTTTTTTGGGACCTGGATGCTGTTTCTTGACAATTATTCGTACCTCGACCACCGTTTGCTCGACAAACAGATCAACGAACTCGAAGACAATAAAAAATACTACCAGGACGAAATCAGGAAAGATCAGGAGAATATCAAGACCCTGAAAAACCCCGACCAGATCGAGAAATACGCGCGTGAGAAATACTACATGAAACGCGACAGCGAGGATATTTACATCATCGAATATGAAGGCGATGTCAAAGACACAACGAATAATATCGTGCCTAATTGATTTTGAAGACCAACACGCTGTAAGGAAATAAAGCCGCTTCGACTATGCCTTTATTGGCTTTAAATTCTGCGTTGCCATACAAATGCAGGATTTTCGCCTTTTCATTTCCGATATTGACTGCCGCATTCTGCGATTGTGCGGAAAGATTCACCAAAACCAAATACTTTTCATTGCCATTCGTTCTCAGGAAACTGAAAACCGAGTCGTTGTTATTGGCCGCTGCCGCATAATCTCCTGTTTGCAATCCGGGATGATGTTTTCGCAACGCCAGCAATTCCTTATAAAAATGAAAGAGCGACTGATCGTTTTTGGTTTCTTCTTCCAATGAAATGCCGTCGTTTGGTTTCTGGTTGCGCTGATCCCACCACGGGCCGGTATTTTTGTACCAATTCGCCATGCCTGTTCCTTCGCCAGACGCATACCAGTCGAATGCCTCACGCACCGGAATGTCATTGCCGTCGGTGATGCCCATTTGCTTTTGCTCGCCTTTCATGCCGATTTCCTGCCCGTAATAAATCGACGGGATTCCGCCAATCAACAGCTGGATTCCAATTGCGGCTTTCTCTTTTTCCACAGTCATGTCCTTTTCGGAAGCGAATCGTTTGGTATCGTGGTTTTCAAGGAAAACGAATTGGTTTTTTCCGGATGGATTGAAATGAAACGTACTGTCGGCTGCCTTTTCAATCTGTTTTTTGTCGAATGAATTGATCGCAAATTTCAGCCTGAAGGCAAACACATAGTCAACATTTCCTTTGGTTAAATAGTCGTGCCCGAAATTGCCCCAATTGGCTTGTTCGGCAACGATTTTCAGGTTGGGATTGATTTTCCTGAGGTTCGAAAGCATTGGCGTCCAGAAATCGGCAAACAAATTCGTCAGCCGGTTTGCGCTGTCGAGATTGTCCATCATATGATCGAGGCGAAAACCGTCTACGCCATCGTCAAACTTGCCATTCTTATCAGGATCAACCCAGAATTTCAGCACTTTGAAAGTATAATCCTTGACGGCCTGCGCTGCCATATTGACGGTGATGATTTTCCTCTTTTCGCCAGTGTACATTGTGAATTCAGGAAAATTCCAAAACCACCAAGGCTGTTTGTTTTCAGTGTCGAGATAAACCAGGTAATTCGAATATTTTGATTTCGGGTTCCCAAACGAATCTTTAAACCAAGGATGTTCGCCCGCAACATATTGCATTTCGACATCCTGATAAATCTTCATGTTGCGCTTGTGGGCTTCCCGGACCAACGCGGCATAATCGGACATGTTGCCATATTCCGGATCAATCTTTTCGAAATCGTATGCAAAATAGTTGTGGTAAAAATCGGAAGCATACAAAGGTGTCAGCAAAATCGTCGTAACGCCCAAATCCTGCAGGTAATCGAGTTTTTGATTGATGCCTTTTAAATCGCCGGTTCCGTCGTTATTGCTGTCAAAAAAACTGCGTTGGAAGACGTGGTAAACGACTTCATCCTGCGCCGAAGCCGCGATGCAGGACAAAAGGCAAGCGAAAAAAAAGGTTTTTAGTTTCATGGCTGGTGTTTTTTAAAAGTGGTTTGCCGCAAGATCGTTTGTCCCATTGGCTCCAAAATCACTTTTTCGGATTTTCCGGATTTCGGGTCGACCAATGCCGTTTCAAATGTCCCGTTTCCAAGCGATTTGATTGGCGCATCGTTGTATTCATAAACGGTAAAAGCGGTCGGGCTGTATTCAATATCGGTAAAACCCGAAAGTGAATAGGTTTTTGTGATGGTTGGAATGGCGGCGATTTTATGTGCCAATACCAAACTTCCATAACGGAAAAAATACTCGCCGTTCACATCCTGTTCGGTTGTGACATGAGGAAAAAACTCAAGGCGGATTTGCTGTTTTCCGCTCCATTTTTTCGAGATGATGATGTAGCCGTCAGCTTCTTTATAGGCGGCATTCAGCTTGAATGTTTTTGCCCATTCCGGCTTCCTGATTTTAAGGTCGAAAGTCACATTGGCGATGACTTCAAAAATGATCGTATTCTCATACGGGTATTTCGTCATTTCGCGGATGTTGACCATTTTGCCTTTGACCAATGTGGTCAGTTGCGACGGGCCAAGCAATGAAGCGATGATTGATTTGTCATCTTTCATCCACATATAATTGACATAATAGGGTGCAATCCTTCCTGCATTCGGCACACAGCAAACGGCTGCTTCTTTGTGCACCGGAGAATAGTGGTAACGCGTTTGTTTTGGGTCGGATTCATCGCCATTCAATCCGCCGGTCATCGCATAGGAATTGTCACTTTTCAGGTATGCAATGCAACTCGCACCGGGATTTCGTGCGCCTTGGGCAGCATTGAAAAACAGGTTTTCCACCTTGTCGCCATGATCCGCACTACCCGATTTTGCATACAGGCTTTCGTAGCTGTGCATCAATTCCTGGAGTGAGCAATATTCATAACCTCTTGACGTCGCATCGGCTTTTCTGCCGCCAATCCATTCGTCGCCAACCGGTCCGCCCGAAGCCGTTGTCGTCAGGGTGATTTTTTCCATAAAATCCTTCAGCGCTTTTTGCAATTCGGGATTTCCTGAAGCGTAGGCAGCCGCGGCAAGTGACCGCAAATGCTCATATGTATGTACGCCATGGCCTTTGAGCATCAAATCTTTTTGCAGCAATTTGGCATATTGCGCATCTTCATTCAATACCTGCGACGAAAAATCCTTGTACAGGAAAAGTGCATAATCCAGGTATTTCTGGTCTTTGGTCATCCGGTATAATTCTTCCAAAACATCGGTAAAAGTCAGCCCGTGCGACAGTCCGCCAACATTCGGGTTCACCGAATAAAACGGATGTGAATTGTCTATTGGAAAACCTTTCATGGTATTGGCAACGGCTTTTTGAA
>DATHKH010000005.1:0-5740 GCA_035286325.1 Flavobacterium sp. | reverse complement strand
TGTTTTGGCCATAAAACATGGCCGAAAACCCTAAGAATAGGGTCATGATAAAATTTTTCATTGGAATGGTTTTATTGTTAAACAGGTTATCCCAAGAATTTCAGGATAAAGAAAAAATCGTTTAAGCAATAAAAGAAGGCGGACCGCGCAGCGAACAGGTTTTCCCGGGATATGACAGGAAAATTTTGTTGGCCGTTAAAAAATAAGGGATTTGTAAAAAAGAGGAAATTCCGGATTTGAATAAAATGGTTTCCCCGGAAATAAAACTGCTGAACGAAAAATCACAAACCGGGCAATGCTCAAAATTGTGGTGCTGGTGTGTGATTTCCTGATTGGTTGCGCCATATTTGTGGTGGCATTTTGGTGCTGAAAACTCCTTTTCAAAGTGCTGCGCAGCGTCATAAGACTGAAACGATATTGAAAACAATACCGCCAGCATCAGGGCAAAATTCACTATGACAAACCGTTTTTTCATTCGTGGCAAATGTAGGCAACAAAAAGAAATCCGCTCCCGATTTAACAAATTTTTAGATTTGAAAACAGAACGGATTTGAATATTTTATCGACTAAACCAGTTTGTTCGCCACCAGGTATTCGGCAATCTGGACGGCATTTGTCGCGGCGCCTTTTCTGAGGTTGTCGGCAACAATCCACATGTTCAGGGTGTTTTCCTGGCTTTCGTCCCGGCGGATTCGGCCAACGAAAACGTCGTCTTTCCCTTCAGCATACATAGGCATCGGATAAGTATAAGTATCGATATTGTCCTGAAGCGTGATGCCATCAGTGTCATGAAGGATTTTGCGCACGTCGTTGACATCGAAATCATTGGTGAATTCTACATTCACGGCTTCACTGTGTCCGCCGACAATTGGCACACGGACAGCAGTCGCGGTGACTTTTATCGAATCGTCGTTCAAGATTTTCTTGGTTTCACGCACGAGCTTCATTTCTTCTTTGGTATAGCCGTTGTCCTCAAAACTGTCGCATTGTGGAATCGCATTTCTGTGAATCGGATATTTATAAGCCATTTCACCTTTGATGCCGGCATATTCATTTTCAAGTTGACGTACTGCTTTCACACCAGTTCCTGTAATGGATTGGTATGTCGAAACAACAACCCTTTTGATGTTGTATTTTTTGTGCAAAGGCGCCAATGTCAAGACCATTTGTATCGTTGAGCAATTTGGATTGGCGATGATCATATCGTCTTTTGTCAATTCTGAAGCGTTGACTTCAGGAATGATGAGCTTTTTGTCAGGATCCATCCGCCATGCCGAAGAGTTGTCGATGACAGTTGTTCCGACTGACGCAAATATCGGCGCCCATTCCAATGACGTATCGCCGCCGGCTGAAAAAATTGCGATATCCGGCTGCATATTCACTGCATCCTGCATACCGACAACCTTAAATTTCTGGCCTTTGTATTCGATTTCCTTACCAATGGATTTTTCCGACGCCACGGGAATCAATTCGGTGATTGGGAAGTTTCTTTCCGCAAGGACTTTCAGCATCACTTCGCCAACCATTCCGGTTGCGCCAACAACAGCAACTTTCATATGTAATAGTTTAAGGGTACAAAAGTATACAGAAATTTTCTTATTTGGAATGGATGGAAAAAGAAAAACCGTCCAAAGGTGCGGACGGTTTAAATTAGACATCGAATATGTAATGCAGCGGATTATCTGTTTTTTAGGGCATCGCGGATTTCCATCAGCAGCTTTTCTTCGTTGCTCGGCGCTGGCGGTGCGGCTTCAGCTTCTTTCTTTTTGGAAGCATTGATTCCTTTAATGATCAGGAATAAAATAAAGGCAACAATAATGAAATTGATTACAGCCGACAGGAATACGCCGTATTTGACAGAACCAAAGACCGTCAATTCCTCAATTTTCGACAGGTTGGCCGCTTCCAGGGCAGGTTTCAATAAGAGCGGCGTAATTACATCGTCAATCAGTGAACTGACGATTTTCCCAAACGCAGCGCCTATTACAACACCGATCGCAAGGTCAACAACATTGCCTTTCATGGCAAAAGCCTTAAATTCTGACATCATTCCCATATTGTTCTGTTTTAAAGTGAAGTACTAAATTAATAAAAACCTTTTAGCTTTTAACAGATTATGGCAAAACATTTACTCCCGGTAAAAAACGCGTTTGACCCTTTGCGAAATACTCGTCAGGATTTCATACGGAATGGTTTGCAGTTTTTCGGCCATATAAATGACGGTCGGGCTTTCGCCAAAAACAACCACTGAATCGCCTTCTTTGCAGTCAATATCAGAACAATCAACCATCATCATGTCCATGCAAACACTGCCGACAATGGCTGCCTTTTGACCGTTGATCGTCACAAAACCGACGCCATTGCCCCAATGTCTTGAAATCCCGTCAGCATAACCGATCGGAATTGTCGCGATTTTTGTTTCGTGGTTCGCGATGAAACGCCTGCCATAACCGACGCTTTCGCCTTTGTCAATAGTACGCAATTGTGAAATGACGGATTTTAAAGTGCCGACATTTTCAAGGTATTTCTGCTCCGCCGGATCGTTTGAAACGCCGTAAAGTCCGATGCCCAAACGAACCATGTCGTATTGCGCCTGAGGATAATTTTCAATCCCGGAAGTGTTTAAAAGATGGCGAATCGGGGCGATGCTTAGTTCAGACATCAATTTGGACGACAATTCTTCAAACAGTCGGATCTGCGAAAGCGCAAAATCATGATGCACCAAATCGTCGCTCGTCGCCATATGCGACAGGATACTTTTGACATACACCGTTTTTGTCGATTGCAAAATGGAAATCAACTCTGGAAAATGCTCGGCTTCAAAGCCAAGACGATGCATGCCCGTATCAATTTTGATATGGATTGGAAAATGCTCTAATTTTTTTTCTTCAGCGATTTTGATGAATGCATTCAGCCCTTTCAGGTTATAGATTTCAGGTTCCAATCCGTGTTGGACAATCGAAGGAAAGCTCGTATTTTCAGGATTCATGACCATAATCGGCAGCTTGATTCCCGCATTTTTCAATGAAATTCCCTCATCGGCGAAAGCCACGCCAAGGTATTCGGTTTTGTGGTGTTCGAGGAGTTTCGCAATTTCAAAACCGCCGTTTCCATAACCGAAAGCCTTGACCATGACCATGAGTTTCGTTTCGGGTTTCAGTTTGGATCGATAAAAATTCAGGTTGTGGCTGATGGCGTTGAGGTTGATTTCCAAAACGGTTTCGTGCGTTTTTTCTTCGAGCAGCGACACGATTTCCTCAAACCTGAAATTGCGTGCGCCTTTGACGAGTATCGTTTCATTGCCAAAATCGAGATTGTCAAAATCTGCAATGAAATCTTCGGTATTTTTATAAACGGAGGCGTTTTCAAATTTATTCTTAAAGTCGAAAATCGTCTCGCCAATGCCAATGACACGGTTGATTTTATTCGACACAATCAGTTGCGATACTTTCGGATACAACTCGTCAACGGGCAATCCGCTTTGGAAAATATCCGACAAAATGACGGTTTTTTTCTTATAATGTTTTTGGCTTTCGAGAAAATCCAGGGCAATTTTCAACGACTGGAAATCCGAGCTGTAACTGTCGTCGATCACTGCCGTATTGTTGATGCCGTTTTTGACTTTCAGGCGCATTTCCACAGGGAACAATTGCGACATTCTTTCCTGGATCGTGGTTTCGTCATATCTCAGATACAACAAAACCATCAGGCAGGAAATCGCATTTTCTATGGAAGCGTCATCGCGGAACGGAATTTCAACGTCCAAAAATGCATTTCCGTATTCAATATTCAATTGGGTTTTGTCTTCCAACAAATCTTTAGAAATCAGCACATCGGCTGTTTTGTCATCAAAACTCCATGAAAAAGTCGCGATTCCAGGATTCAAAACCGAATCGACTGCCGCATCTTTTTTATAGATTACAATTTTTGAATGGGCAAAAAGGCGCAGTTTTTCGGTGATTTTTTCATTGGCGTTCGCAAAACCTTCATCGTGCGCGGAGCCGATATTGGTCAGTATTCCAATGGTTGGCTTTACAACCGGTTCCAATTTTTCCATTTCGTGAACCGTCGAAATTCCGGCTTCGAAAATTCCGAGATTGTGTTTTTCATTGATTCCCAAAACCGACAGCGGCACACCAACCTGTGAATTATAGCTTTTTGGGCTTCGTATGATATTGTAATCGGGCGACAACAGGAAATTGAGCCATTCCTTGACAATCGTTTTTCCGTTGCTTCCGGTGATTCCGATGACTGGAAAAGTAAATTGGCTTCGGTGGTTCGTGGCAAATTTTTGCAGGGCTTCTAAAGTATTTCCAACAAGAAAAAAATTGGCTTTACCTTCAAAACCATTTGGAATTTTATTGACGACGAAATGTTGAATGCCTTTTGAAATTAATTCAGGAATGTATTGGTGTGCATCATTATTTGGTCCGGACAGCGCAAAAAACAAGGAGTTTTCATTGTTTTGCAAAGAACGGCTGTCGATAGAAACATTGTCTATTGCGGAAGCATCGTCGTTCCCGGAAAATTTCGCATGTATCGCATTTATGACTTCCTGGTGGGTTGTACTCATAGGTTTTTAAGACATATATTTTACAAATTTATATTATTTAACGATAAGAAAATGGCAAAGCAATGCCGATTGCCAAATCTTCTCGGAAACGGAAATATTTGTAAATCAACAAGTAAGCAAAAAAAGTATGTTAAAGTCGGCTTTAAGCTTGTTAATATTGAAAATTTTCTGTTTTCAATCGCTACTTTAGCACCCCTAATTAACTTACTATATTATGAAAAAAATTACATTACTTGTTGCTTTTGCGATAATGTCTTTCGTCAAAAGCGACGCCCAGGTTTCATCGTATAATTTTTCCCAATCCAATGGGACATATACAGAAATCACAGGCGGAACCGTTTTGGGAACAGCCACAGGCAACAGTATTGGTGATCCTTCACTGGATGATATCAATTACCCGATTGTCTTGCCATTTTCATTTTCCTTCAATGGTATCGCTTACACAAGCTGTACGGTAAATTCGAATGGTTACCTGACTTTTGGTGCTACGGCGCCGGCCAACAATCTTTACACGCCGATTTCGGGAACAACGACTTATGATGGCGCAATTGCTGCCTGGGGCGGCGACATCAATGCCTTGTTTGACCTTGGCGGACTTACCGGAACGATTTCCTGGAAGGAAGTCGGAGTTGCACCAAACCGCGAATTTGTTGTTCAATACAAAAATTTCAGGCCGGTTTATGCGACAAGTACAACGAATGCGCCGTATATCAATTTCCAGATCAGGCTTTCTGAAACATCAAACGCAATCAGCTTTGTTTATGGAAATTCAGCCATGGCCGTTGGCACAACTGAAGTGACAACAACGAAACAAATTGGCCTTCGCGGAATTTCACCTGCCGATTTCATCAACAGGGCAAATGCAGCAACAGCATTGTTTACCGCTTCAACTCCAGGGACAGTAAATACCGGCACACAGGCATATTCAGCTGTTGCGGCAACGCCGGGTGTACCAACAAATGGACTGACTTATTCATGGACAGCGCCAGCATGTATCGCGCCGGTTGTTTTGACGATGTCAGGAATTGTATCCAATTCGGCAACACTAACATGGAATGCGCCAACAACATTGCCAGCTTCAGGTTATGATTATTATCTGTCGACTTCAAGCACGGCACCAACGGGTGTAACAACACCAACAGGAAGCACCGCTGCGGGTGTATTGAC
>DATHKH010000004.1:0-15072 GCA_035286325.1 Flavobacterium sp. | reverse complement strand
TACTGCTGTGTTCTTGCCTTTCTTTTCGGTAATAGATGGATAACGCTCTTTCGATTTCTGCTGTGTCTATGGGAATGAAATCGATTTGCTTTCCAAGAAACAGCTCAAGTTCATCTTTCGCCTGGCCACTATCACACAAGTCATCGATATACAATTCCATTGAATCGGCAAACAAAGCCTTAGGCAATACACGGTAATGGTTGGCCAAATCCCCTGAAATGGCGTGCTGGTTTTCTGAAAGGACTATGATTTCCGGCATGGCTAAAGTAGTGTGACTGGATTAAAATCAAACAGCATATCTTTTATGCACAGGATAGCCAGAAGCAACGCCGATAAGCCCGCCAATGGAACCATATCCCGTTTGATTATGCGCCGGAAAACAACCTGGACCACAAGGGAAAATACCATAGCAAGGATAATGAATAAGATATAATTGTTGCGTAAAAACAAAGGGGTAATCGCAATAAAAAACAGGAAATCTCCTAAACCGAAATAATTTTGGAACGGGTTTAAAAATCGCTTGTTCTTAAGGCTCATATATAAAATCATAACGGTTAGGATAATCATGAAAATAAATGCATTGTATAAAATGAGGGTTATATTCCCTTTGCGCTGCTGCGTAACCAGGAAATAAGATGCTAAAAATAAGGCAACGGGTAAAACGACATGTATCTTTCGGGATTTCCAGTCCTGGATGAAGACTGCGAGAAGGCACAGCAAGACAACTCCTTTAAGTATATCCACCTATTCCTTTATTGTTTCCTGAAGCATTTTCTTATTGTCTATTTCCCATGTATTGAAGCTTCCGTCATCATCCAGATCGGCGACTGCCGTAGCCCTGGCCATAAAGGAATTGGCAGATGCCTCGGCAATTTCAATCTTATAAACTGCCTGTCCGCCTTCATCAACGGTCTTTTCCTGTTCGAAACCCAGTTCGTCAAGGTCATTACTGTATTTGGAATGCCTGTAAAAATAACTTTTTTCCAAGCCGTAAACCTGGTTCAGCATCGCCTGCGCCTCGATGGCTTTGGCCTGGCTAATGACTGAAGTTTGGTTGGGCAAAACCATTAAAAGCAAGATGCCTATAATGCATAATACAATCAGAATTTCTGTTAAGGAATATGCCTTAACATACATGCTTTTACCCCAACGGCACATTTTAAAAATCCTTGGCTTCATAAATGATTACTTAAAGAAATGTTAAATCCAAATATCGCAAAAAAAACCTGTTTAAAAAAAGAAATATCTTTAATTTTTTATGATTTTACTAAGGTCAAACATCGGTGCATACATCGAAACCATAATTACACCTACAATAACACCAATAACAATTATAATCATGGGTTCGAGCACTACGCCAATCATCTTGGTCTGATGGCTGATTTCCTCGTTATATTGCTCGGCAAGTGTTTCAAACATTGTATCCAGCTGGTTCACCTGTTCGGCCACTTCCACCATAGAAACCATCTTGCTTTCAAAGACTTCATGTTTCTTGAGGCTGTCGCTAAGGGAACTGCCTTTGGTGATGTCGTCCTTTATTTCTTCAATGGCGGTTTCGATGGGATAAAACCCAATCATTTTCGAGGTCAGTGATAATGAATTAATCAATGTGGCTTTTGATGTTATCAGCAGTTTCATGGCCTGGCAAAATCGCGAAATGTAGATTTTCCTGATGAGGTTGCCAAAATAGGGCAATCTCAGCAGCATTTTGGTGGTAAAATTTCGGTAGGCCGGCCGTGTTTTGAGCAGATAGTGCATCAGCAACAGCGCCGTAATAGTAGCGCCAAGTGTCATAAAAATCATTCCTGAGTGGTTGGAAAGCCTGATGATGATTTGGGTACTTTTCGGAAGTTCACTGCCAAATTGCCGAAACACCGAACTGAACATCGGTACTACTTTATTAAGCATAAAATACAGTACCAACACAGTCACCGTCATCACGATGCTCGGGTAAGTCAGCACCGAAACCACTTGCCTGCGCATCTGGATTTTGCGGTTGAAGTATTTTTGCAGTTCCTGTAGTATTTCTTCCAGCTTCCTGGTTTCTTCGCCAATTCGGATGCTGTAATATTCATACGGAGAGAACTGCCCCGATTCCCTCATGGATTCATAGATGCTTTTGCCGTGCACGACTTTTTCCTTTAGCGTGATGATGATCTCTTTTTCGAATTTGGCCGACTGTTGCGCGAGGATTTCAAGGGCTTTCTTAAAGTCGACGCCAGCCCTTAAAAGCATGCCCAATTCCCTGTAGATGATTTCTTTGCTTTTATCCGACAGTTTCTTGCGCAGGCTGAATTCCATTGGAGCTTTCACTTCAGTCCTGGATGGTTTGTCCGGTTTATAAGTGCTTAAGTCAAGGCTCATTTTCGTAAAGTTTTAGCAACAGTTGGTTTGCGTAAATTTGTTTATAGAATTTCATGTCCATATCTTCTTCATTCAACCTGAAATGCAGTGACAGCCTTTGGAAAACCAGTTTTTGTGATCGGCTTTTGACAGAATCGACTGAAATATTGTTCAGGTTCAACCGTAAGGTGTCAGAAAATCGCCCGTCATTCCTGATAATATACTCCGGAAAAGCATTGTATCTGACGGTTTCGCCCGTATAACCGCTAACCAGGATTTCATTACTGGATACGGTCAGCCTTTCAGCATTGAAAATGTCCTTGTTCATGGAATAGGACAGCCTGTTCATGTCACTTACAGCAACATTTTGGTTTTTATAATCGAGCATCCTTTCGCTCACTATGGAAAAAATGACAAAGATAATGCCCATGACTATGGATGTAATCACCATGCCAACAATGGCTTCCATGATTGAAAAAGCCTTTACGTGCAGCAATTTGCTATTCCGTTGTGACATAAAATATCTTTTCAGTTTCAGGTTGTATGCTGTCTTTATAGCGAACTATGATTTTTTTCAGCGCTGCATTTTGTGCTTCCTCTTCAATTAAAAGATTCTTATTGCTGTTTTCCACCAGCAATGAATCGTTGAGCTGGCTTATAAAAAACAACTCATTCAGACGGTTTTGGGTATTGTAGAATTTGGCAGATGTACGCGGTGTAAAGACAGCCGAAAAAATCAGCACGGCAATATACAGGCATACAGAAATGATGCAAAGCGCAATTACCGATTCCAGGATGGAATTTGCAGGCAGCCTATAATACTTTCTTGAGAATGCCATAAGTGTTCTTTTTACTTTCAAATAAAGGAATCCCGATAAAATAAGCTGGCCTTTCGAGCGCATTTATGGTGATGTCAACAATGGTGTTTTCATAAGCCGAAGCTGCGGTACGGTAAAAAAAGCGGTTGGTGTATACCGATCCCGACAATTTGCTTTTCAGCATCAGTTTCCCCGAACAATAAATATCACCAAAAATATGACCGCCTTCTTCAATCTCAACGGTATTCCTGTCAATCTGTGCTTCGTCATTCCCAAAAAGGACAATCGCGCCAATGACTCTGCAGTGCTTGCCGATGTTGATGTTGCTTTCATCTTCTGTTTCATTTTTAAGGCACAGGACTGAAGGATAGCTTAGGAAGACATTATTCTCTACAACAATTTTCTCAGTCGCAAAAGCCTGTACACTTCCTGCAAAACCTTCCTCAAATATGATTTTCGGTGCCAGTAAAATGACATCTTCCAAATGGGCGTCTTTTCGAACGACCAATGAATCTGTGGAGCTGATAAGAAAATTGCCTTTCAGGTGAATGCCGCCCAATGGCTTACTGGTCCGAATCTCTTTGGTGGATACAAAGAACGAATTGAAATATAACGAGTCATGCACACGTTCCAAATCGGAGACAAGCACTATTTGGGTGTTTTTTTGGTCGAATACTTTATCGAACATGGGATTTATTTCTGGCATCGCCCGCTCTGAAACAGCCATTTTACCATTCATAACAAGCTGGTTGGGGTTGTTAGCAATATAAACGGGCAGCATCACAGATGATGGCAACTGGCAATCCCCGGCAATTTTTACCACACCCGAAAAGGAAAGCGGCTTAGTGAAATTGGAGACATAAAGTGCATTTTTTGCGGTTGCCGAGGCGCCAATAAATTGTGCCGAACGCACCGTGTCACCTTTCATGACCGATTGGGCCAAGAGCAAAGTCAGCAAACCGTAGGGTTTCGACTCATAGCTGCCGCTGATGCCAAGGTGTTCATCTGCGGGCATTTCTTCCTGCGTGTCCTGGTTTCCCAATGCAAAATTGACAAGCGACTGATTGTGCAAATACAATTCCTCATGGACATTATAATGCAGGTTCAACTGACTGAAAAGCGTGGCAAAATACAAAAGCGCCCCGCAGATGATGGATACAATGAGGCAGATGAATATGGCATATAACAAGCTGTTTGCCTTAATCATTGTGTGGCAGACTTATCCGGTTTCTTAGAAAAAAGCCGTTGGAAGAAATCCGGTTTATCCGTAGCTTTCTTATCAATCGATTTTGCAGGCTTATCGCTGTCCGGTTGTTTGTCTTTTGCAGTTTTTTCAGCATTCTTTTTGGAAAATAACCTGCCGAAGAAGTTTGGCTTTTTATTCGTATCGATCGATTTTTTGGCATCAGCTGCTTTCTTCTGGGATTTCAGCGCTGCCTTTTCCTCTTTGGATAATTTTGGTTTTTTGACAAAGACCGCCCCGTTTTCATACACAACCGTATCCTTTTTCTGGTAATTAATCCAGCGGTTGTCCTTGAGGTCGTTTTTAAATCTGCCTTTTTCGATCAGCGCTCCCGATTGGTCGTAGGCATGCCACTCACCGTCCTTAAGTCCGTCATTCCAATACTGTTCCGATTGCAGTGTGCCGTCAGGATACCAGTTTTTCCAGAGCCCGGTTTTGAGTCCATTGTCAAAAATGCCCTGTTCGGCAATCTGGTTGCTGAGATACATCTTGATAAATTTGTCATGAAGGAGTTCGCCGGCAAATCCTGACTGGGCATTGTGGATGGCGCCGCCCCTAAACCAGAAGTACTGCCTGCCGGTTTTGGTTTTCGGTTGTTTTTTGGTAGTATAGAACTCATATTTGAATTCCTTATCGGTGATGCGCTTGATGGTGAACGGATCGGTAAAGGAAACAAGCACAACAGCAACGATAATATAGCCTGCAAAAGATAGAAATTTTGTTTTCAAAGGATTGGTGTTTATGAATGCAATATAAGTATTTTAGCTATTTTTCGAGAAATTTAGTTGTTAAAAAAACACAGATTTCAAGCGATATCCAATAGTTTTTTTCAAAGCAATTGCGAGAAGTTAAAAAACTCAAATTCCAAGATGATTTCTTATCTTTGAAATGCGTAAAAAGTACCGTTTTATGTAATTTATCAGGTATCTTTTTATAATGTCAGTTCTTATATCTATTGACTTTAATGCTAATATGATTACTATCCTTTCGGAATGCTCGTGCCAAACAGACATCAGGACAGCGGAGAATACCGATATGGCTTTAGTGGTAAAGAAAAAGATGATGAGTTGAAAGGTGATGGGAATAGTTATGATTATTTAAAAAGAATATATGACCCTCGAATAGGAAGGTTTTTTAGTACTGATCTGTTGACTGCCAATTATCCATATTTAACACCATATCAGTTTGCTTCCAACCGGCCAATTGATGGCAATGATCTTGATGGAAAGGAATGGGCAATATGTACTAATTCAATAACAAATCCTGACGGCTCAATTTTGGTTACTACTGAATTGGTTGTAAGGATGAAAGTAGACAACCAATCAACAATAATTACTGACCCAAATATAGTCAAGGCAAAAGCTGAAGAAATTAAATGTAGAATTGAAAACGAGGGAACCACAACATTGACTTATAAAAAAGATGGGAAAGATTACACCGAAAATGTTAAAACGACGGTGGTTTTGGATTATAATCCTGTAAGTGCGGATGATGGTAATATTGGCTATTTAATATTTGATGATAGAATATCAAAAAAATCAACTAATGTTGCCACAACAACTGTAGGTGGCACGACCACAACGACCACAACTACACTAACAAACAGCACGCCTGGAGAAACAAGAGGGCAGATTAATAATTTCAAGGTCAAAATGGGAATTACAATGGATGGCATCGAAGTTCCTGACAATGATATGGCGGGAACCGGTCTTCACGAAATTTTTGGGCATTCAGGTGGATTGAATCATCCTTGGGAGATGAAACCAATTGAGATATTAAATAGCCCCAATTTAAATCAACCTGACCCGCTTACCAGAGTGGCACACGATATAATTAATAACTTTTTAAACAGTGCCGAAATTCTACCTATTGAACCTGCATTGGCTCCAAGTGGCGCTGACCTTGTAGATCCAGGACAAATAAGGTCTTTAATAAAAAATGTTATTGATAAATCTAATTATGACCCCGACGAATTAAAGACAAAAAAGAATTTAAACTATGAATAGGTACTTTAATTTTTTAGTAATATTTATCACAATCGCATTACTACTTGTGAATTGTACTGTGCGGAAATCATTACAAAATTATGATGAAGAAAAAATTATAATTTCATTTGGACAAAATACAGACAAACGTCCTGACTTCAACTTTAATTCAAATGATGACAAATTGATATGTATTGGTTTCCTAGATAAATTTAATGATACTATTATAACATATTTAAACAACAAACCAACTAACAGATTTTATAGAACTGGAAATCTAACTTATAAAGATCTAAAAAATGACGAAATATTTAAAATCATTCCAACCGAAATAAAAGAAAACAATAAAATATCTATTTTTTTAAAGAACGAAGAAAAAAGGATCAGTTTCGATTTAGTCAAAGGTAAAAAGCTTTATCTTATAAGTCATTATGGAACTACATGGTATTTATCTATTTGGGATTAAGGGTTTATTATTTAACTTCGAAAAAAAATTTAAATCAAATGTGCTTCTAATTTTCTATGCACCTTACCAATTTCCAAATCCATATAGCCCTGCGCATAATGCACATATCGGTTAAATGAACTGCTGCCATGGCTGTGTCCGCTGATTTTACGTACCAAATGCTCCGGCATCCCTAAAATCAGCAAGGTCGTGATGGCGGTGCGGCGCATCATATGGGAACTCATTTTGTCGCAGAACCGGTTTTGTGACTGGTCTGTTTTTTTTGTCAGCTTTTGCGGCTTGCCTTGTTTCTCCCTCGAAACTTCTACAATATTGGTAAAACCGGCGAGTTCGCCAACCTGTTTGAGGGTTTTATTGAAGTTGAACAAACTGGTTTTCCCAAAAATCGGGGATTTGATTCCCGCAGTTGCATATCTTTGATAAATGGCAACAGCATACATCGGTAATTTGATATAGCTGAACGTTTTGGTCTTCAATGATTTTAATTTCAGGTACCATTCACCATCGACTTTCTCAAAATTCTTAGTTGTCAAAAGGAAAATGTCCGAATAACGCAATCCCGTTGTGCAGCCAAAAACAAAAATGTCTTTGATGCGGCGTTGGCTTGGCAGTAACGATTGATCAAAATCTTTGTCATGAATCAGAAATTTTAACTGCTCAGGTGACAAGACAAAAATCTCGATTTCTTCTTTGCGTACATAAAAAAGTCTTTGGAAATCACCCGTATGGAAATCCTTGTCGTTTTTCAGGTAATTGAAAAACACGCGGATGATCTTGATATTGGCGCCGACATAATTGTCATGGCAGCCATTTTTATATAAATATTCGGTAAACTTCTGGTAAAACTTTTTCCAGTAATTTTTTTCTGATGAAAGTTCGCGTTTGTCTAATTTCGAAGCATCACAAATGCGCAACTCAAATTTGGTGTCGGCCGAAAACCGGATCAGGTTCTGCAAAACATACTGGTAGTTTTGTATGGAACCTGATTTGATTTTTTCACCGTTTTTCTTGAGGCGCTTGCCGGATTCGGTATCGCGGATAAATTGCTTGAAAAGCGGAATAACAGGATTGGGTTTTTTCATCAAAATGATTTTACCAAAAATACACTTTTCATTAAATCTTCGCCGAATTATTTGTAAGCTTTACGGATGTAGTCATCAGAATTACAGGCGTAATGAAAAAACCAGCAACGGTTTGTATAGCAAATTTAAAAAAATCAAAAAGCATACCCCAAAGCGACACCAAAACTAAAGCTGAATTTTGATGAAGGATTGTCTGACCAGACCAGCATTGGATAGGCTTGAGCTGTCAAGCCATCTACCTCCATATATCGGTATCCCAAACTGACGATGTAAGCGGATTCAAATTTTTGGTAAACTTTTTCAGGATTTACGGTAGTATCTACATAATCTTCCCCAAATGATGCCGTATAACCAATACCGAGCTGTACATAATGATCATAACCGCCAACGAGTAATGAAGCAACGACCGGTATGGCAGTTATGCCTTTCAGTTTTCGTTCTTCGTCAACTTCCAGTCCTGGGGAATAGCCAATCCCGGTACGTAATGAAAATATGAAATATTCTTTGAAAGGCTTTGTAAGCCTTTCATAATTTACTGAAATCAGGCTTCTGGAATGTCCAAAAAGTTCAGCAGTCACGGTATTTTTACTATTTGCCGCACCATCTGTATCTGACTGACAACAAGCATATTGACTGTATCCGGCAAATAAAAAAACTAAAAAGGATTTTAATATTTTTTTGGGCATTCTTATTGACATTTTAATTTTTTTATGGCTTCGTCAGAGAGATGATAACCCAATTCTTTACTTTTAATATAGTCAATACAAGCATCTGCATTTTTTTCAATCGCAGCATAGGACATGCCCCTATAATAATAGGTTTCCGGATCGTTTGGGTTAATTTCCAGCGATTTTGTATAATCTATAATTGCCTTCGCATGCATGCCCAGTAAAGAGTATGCGAGCCCTCTGTTTGCATACGCTTTTTGGTTTGGCTCAATCTTGAGTGAAGCATTAAAATCAGCAATCGCATCATCATACTGCCTTAATTTTAATTTTGCATAACCTCTGTCGGTATAATAGATTTGCTCATGAGCATTAATTCCGATTGCAATATCCTCATCTAAAACAGCGCCTGAATAATCATTTAATAGGATTTTTGCCACCGCTCTCTCGTCATAAGCGGTATCAAATTTTGGATTTTTGGATATACTTGTGGTATAATATTCTATGGCTGTTTTATAGTCAGATTTGAACAAATAAAGCTTCCCAAAATAATAGTAAATCTGTTCGTTTGCAGCATCTTTTTTTAATGATGCATCCAAATCTTTCTTGGCTTCATCAAATTTACGCAGAAATGAATAGGCAGCCCCTCTGTACATATAGGCCTTTGCAACCTCCTCATTATTTCCGATGGCTTTTGTAAACATGGCAATTGACTTATCAAGATCGCCATATTTGTATTCTTTGTAAGCACTTTCGTAAACTTGTCCAATAACGCATGGGCTAAAGGCCAGCAAAATAAATAACAATAAAGAATTCACATATTTCATAATCATTGATTTATCGTTTAACCCCAATATTAACACCTATTCCTGCAGAAAAACCTACAGAGCCAATTCCTTCCCCGGCATGCGTACCTTTATTTGAGTGTTGGTCAAATGTTTGCAAATGATGCAATGTCCCTGCAACAAAAATACTAAAACGTTTGTTATATGTCGCATCAATTCTATAGATTGCTGATCCACCCACGCCAATTATTGAATATTTCGTCGGTCCAATTGTCTTGTTATCGAAAACTTCGGTAGGATCATCGGATCTCGCCATGCCCAATTCAAGACCTCCGCCGATTGATAGGTTACTGGCAACTGTCAGCTTTCCAATGCTGAATGCCGTTAAGTTATTCAATCCGAAACTGGCATGAACTGCAGTTGGTGCTTCAAAACCAAAGCCGTTGTTATTGCGGAATTTTTGCTTGAACCAACTAATGCCTATCTGCATGTTGCTCTTACTTCCCAAGATTCTTACCTGAAGCTGGATAAATGAATTTGGCTCGTCAATCCTGAATTGGGAACTTCCATTTGGCGAACTGTTGTAATAGGTTTTATTTCCATAGATACTAAATATACTGGTAGAGGCATTGTCACCAATAGGCCCATAGGTATCACCAATATGGATACTTACTTTTGCCGTAGTGAACTCTGCGGCTTTCTTGAATATTTTAGCATAATCCGTGTTTGCTTTCTGATTTGCAAAATCCTGAATATCCGGTTTACAATCTTCAGATGCTCCAGGAGTTGAAGTCGTCTGAACAGCGTTAGGATCTGCACTTGACTCTAAGCCTTCGAGCTCAACCGCCATAATTGGCGTATTGGCACTAAACTGATAAGGTGAAAAAAATGGATATTTTGACTCCAATGGATCAGTTGCGAAAAATCTTGCAATCCTCGGGTCATGCATTCTGAATTCATAATTCATACTATTTCCCTCTCCCTTCAACTCATCATCTTTTTCCTGCCCCTGGAAGCCATATCGGTATTCTCCGCTGTCCTGATGTCTGTTTGGCACGAGCATTCCGAAAGGATAGTAATCGTTATAACTAATCACGTCCGGCATATAGGTAAATCTCGAGTTCGAGCCTCCGATATAAATCTGCCTGAACAACAGCCTGTCAGTCACTACCGAAAGTACGTTTCCAAGATGGTTGGCCAGTTCATATTTTTTGTCTCCCACAAGGCGCTCTTTCTCCAGGCCATCTGTTACTGCTTCAAGCTCGCCTGAACCTTGGTCAAGGCCCTCACATAGGTTACCGACGCCGTCAAGGTCATCGTCAGCCTGGTCATGATTACCCATAGAAATACAATTGTCACACGCATTTCCTATCAAATCGCCATCGCTGTCAATCTGGCTGTAATTGCTTTTGGTGATGCAATTGTCGCATACATTGCCTCGGCCATCGCCATCGGTATCCATTTGGTTAGGATTGGCATTGGATACACAGTTGTCACAAGCATCACCCACATCATCTCCATCAGCATCCGACTGGTTCGGATTAAATACCGCCGGGCAGTTGTCACTGTGATTGGAAATGCCGTCAAGGTCATCGTCGTTGTTACCACCGCAATACGTGTCGGCAATAGTCGCACCAGCCAAATGCATGGTCAGTCCGGTTTCTTCTACTTCTTCTTCCTCAAGATTTGTCATCACCGATGCAGTAGTCGTGCTGGTCGGATATACATCAAGGTCATATTGGTTTTTGAAAATATCCACCGTGTAATCAAAATCGCATACCTCACCATTCAAGGCAGGATAAGGATCATCAAATTGTGGTTCAGGTTTATAAGTCATCGTATTCTGTCCCAATGTATTTGGCAAAAACGGCGGAATCAATCTCCAGTCATCACCATGCATGCCGTCTACTTCATTGTTGCCATAATTGAATGGCGCATCAATCACACTAAGTGTAGTATATACATTTCCATTAATAGTCAACGTAATATCATATCTTAAAGTATTCGGATTAAGCTTAATGTCAGCATGCAAATCCCATTCATCCTCTGCAATACCGACAGGGATTGTATAAGTGCTGGTCAAACGGTAGTTCCTATAGCTCAGCCTGTGTTTCTTGTGAAATTTTGTATAGGCATTATGGTTTCGCCAATACTTGATGAGCTCTATTGTTGGGGCATATCTTCCCGTATTGTCTTTCTTTATGGAAACAAGTACTGAACTTCTATAAGTATGGGCACCGTCTTTAGGGAAATTTCCGTCTATAAATCCACCATGAAGCCCGGCAAGTGTTCTCGCATGCGCATAACTCAAATTAGGGTCAATCTTAAAGTGCGAATTGATGGAAATAATTTCCGTCTGTGCCCTGCTGTTATTCGGGAACAGGTTGATTTGGTTGTCAGCATCCTGCCAGGTTGCTTTTGAAGAATCCGTAAAGTGCAATCCCTTTCTTTCCACTCCCGGATCCGGCGGTGTCAATGCCGTAGTAGGGACATCGACAAATTTTTCCTCTGTGCTGGCAATAGCCCGTTGTGCAGCGTTAGGATCAGGAAGGCGCATCAATTGCTCCTGTATCCCAAGTCGGCTGCTGCCATAAATATCCTGTTCTACCAGGTAATATTCTACAGGTGCGCTGCCATTTTTGACCAGCCTGTATGTACTCATTACATTACCCTGTGCATCCCTTTGATAATAGGTCGTAGTAGTTGAAGCGCCATCTACAACTTTTTTGGCTATTCGGTTGCCCAAACCATCATACTCAAAAGTAATGACCTGGGTGCCTTTTGTGACGGTTTTCACTTTTCCGTCCACGCGCCATGTGATATCGAGGTTTTCCTTAGCATCTCTGGTAAGCTGTCCGATGTCATCATATGTATAACTGTTTACCCCTTCAATATCATCAGGGAATGCAGTAAGTGGCGAAAGATCTTCCACTATGTTCAGCCTGTTGCTGTTCGTTGGATAATGATAGACAAGCTTGTCCATTTCAGTTGGGTTAAGCGTTCCATTCGTATTCAATCCCCAGCGGTTAAGGAAAGTGATATTTCCATTATTGTCAAATGTGTAATCTTCCTTATAGCTATCGATACCTGTGGTAAAGGAAATTGGATTGGCATATGAAATCGCCTGAGAGTCCATCGATCTAAGCCTGTTCAGCTGGTCGTAGCGATAGGTGTTAAACTGCGTATTGATATTGATGTTTTGCTGTGATTGCGAAGGAAGTTGGTTCAGGTTGAGCATCGAAGTCACCATTTCCTTGATATTCCCATTGAACAAGTTGTAAGAACCTTCCAGGTTTTGTCCTTTGCTGTAGGAAAACAAACTGTTGTTGGCACTAAAGCCTGTATCGTGGCGGGAAATATAATCCCCACTGTAATAATTCAGGGCAAACCCTATGGCGTCCTGCCCTACTTGTTTTGTCAGTGTGCCAGTCCCGTCTTGACCAGGATCATGCTCTGGTCCCAATTGCTCAGAGTTCACGCCTTTAAGCCATCCTTGCAATGTATAGAGATAATCAAGCCCTTGTACTTTCTTGTCACCAATTTCAACCCTGGCCAAAGGCCCATGTTGGTAATACTCATAATGAGCATCCTTTTCCCAGATGACATCGTCAGTGCTGGTATACACATCGGTGATGCGATTATCGGCATCATAGGCGTATTTGTGGATAAATTGGTCATTATTGGTCGTAGATGTGGCTGCAGCAGGTTGATAAGTGACTTTATTCACATTGCCGCTGATCAGATCGTAATCATAAACAATTCGTTTTACATCCTGGCGGTTGCCTCCAGTACCAAGTGCCAATACCAATGGGTCTGTGGTATGGTGCACCAGTTGCTTCACATTTCCATGTACGTCATAATCATAGAATATCGCGTTGGTATAGTCGGTAATAGGCGTTGCCAAATGGACTTTGTCAAAATAAAGGACGCTGGTAACCCTTTTTTGTGAATTGTCATTTGAATAAGTGCCGTCAAAAAGAGAAATGGCCGTGTCTAGCATATCGTCATAACGGGTTCGTGTCACTTCCCGTTTTTCGAAGGCGTTTACATTCTCGGCTTCAAAACCATTCTGTTTGACTCCTGAACGCATAAGGCTGCCATTCGAATCGATCGTAAATGGTGCCTGGTTGGAAGGGATAAGAATTTCCCCTGCTTCATAAATCCTGCCCAATCCGTCATATTTCGTATAGCTGAAAGGCATTTCTCCAGTGGCAGCAATGCCATTGTCCTGATTGTCATTTTGTGAGGCGATAATGCGGCCCAGCAAATCGTAGGCAAACTTCGTAACGCCACCATCCGGCGTTTTTTGCCATACCAACTGGTTTAAGGAATTATATTGGTATTGCGTCTGCATGGTATGCGTAGGCGCAACGGTATTTCCTAAATTGGAATTCGCATCCAAATCAGGACTGTTTGTCCTGGTATCGTCAACGTGCGCTTCATCGGCAAGTGTCAATGCCATCCTATGCACTCCGGCTGGCGGTACAGTTTGTACCAGATTCCCTGCTTGGTCATAATAGTACAAGGTATATTGGTATTCTTTGTCCGGAGCAGTTTTGGTGAATGTCTCAATTGCATTGTCAATGGCTTGCCTGATGTAATTATTCAGGAATTCCTCCCGTTTGTTGGTATAGAATTGCTCCGAAATCAATTCCGCGTAAGTCGAAGCGATCGAAGTGTTGAATATTTCACATGGAGATGATAGGCCGGATGTGTCCACTGAAACATGCGGCATGAACGGCACTGGCGGGCAAACCGAGTTTTGCGTCATGAAAATATTTTGGACGTAATGCTGCCATGTATCCTCCTCACCAGAATGAGTTACAGCATAGTCAAAATAGGCATCCACGGCGTTGACGGTTCCGTCATAGCCATAATTCAATGGGGTTGCGCCAAATTCACCCAGACTGATAAAATGTGGATCTTCATTGGACGTGATACTGAATTTATCCAGGTAATACAAATATTCTGAACTGATGTAACCATAGTTAGATCCACAGAAAAGATCGGCATTCGCATAATAATCCGGTACTTCATAACCTGGCATCTGCGCGTGCATGCCTTCAGTGAATTCCAGCCATTTGGAAGTACAGCTAACCGGCGGCACTTGTGGTGGAATGCACGTCTTGCAAGGCACAACGACTTCTCTTTGGCAAGGCTGCATCTGCAGGCAATTTACAAAACCGGTCACGGGAACGGGAGTTGTGGAAGAAGTAGTGTTCGCAATTGCAGTAAACGTTGTAAAACCGTCATTGGTAAAAACCAAACTTTGGATGGAAGTCACATTTGCAAGGTTAACCCCAGGCAATGTTAATCCGGCCTGGCATGTAGAGTTACTGCTGAAATTAAATACTAATGAGGAGCCGGTGGTGGTCTGCGCTGCATTAAAATTGGAAACCATCAACGGGGCGGATGTGGTATTCGGTACAGACAATGGCAGTGATGACAATCCCGACGTATAGCCATTGGCAGTGTGTTCCGAACTGGCGTTATAGGCATTGATAATTCCTGACAGGACACTTTCCATATTATCCTGTGTCTCTGTCTTTAGTGTGCATTCCAATGGCAACAAACAACTGATGGTGCCTTCGGCGATGTACATTCCGGCAGGATGGGTTACTTCTGGTTGGGTATGATAAACCCAATTGGTATGCCATACGGCATGATGGACAAAAATCTTGAATG
>DATHKH010000003.1:0-14825 GCA_035286325.1 Flavobacterium sp. | reverse complement strand
CACGAACCGATTTCAATCATATCCGGCAAAATCCTGTGGTCGCATCCGCCAAGGCTTTCAACGCCTTCAATCGTCAATAAATTGGACCCGACACCAGTGATTTTCGCACCCATCGAATTCAGCATTTTGCACAATTGCTGTAAATACGGCTCACATGCCGCGTTGTAAATCTGTGTCGTGCCTTTGGCCAAAACCGCTGCCATAACAATATTTGCCGTTCCCGTTACCGAAGCTTCGTCCAAAAGCATCGTTGCCCCGGTCAATCCTTCAGTCGTTTCGACACCATAGAAATGGTCTTCGCGGTTGTAGCGGAATTTCGCGCCTAAGTTGATAAAGCCTTCGAAATGCGTATCCAATCTTCTTCTTCCAATTTTGTCGCCGCCCGGTTTCGGGATGTAACCCCTGCCGTAGCGCGCCAAAAGCGGACCAACAATCATAATCGAACCTCTTAAAGAACCACCTTCTTTTTTGAAAGCTTCCGTTTCGAGATAACCGACGTTTACATCGTCTGCCTGGAACGTAATCGAGCCTTTGCCGTTTTTGGTGATTTTAACGCCAAGATTTCCGAGCAAAACCACGAGTTTATTGACATCGACAATATCGGGAATATTGTTTATCGTCACTTTTTCAGGCGTCAGCAATACGGCACACAAAATCTGCAATGCCTCGTTCTTTGCGCCTTGAGGCGTGATTTCTCCTTTGAGGCGAATGCCGCCTTCGATTTTAAAAATTCCCATCTTCTAGAATTATGAGTTTATACCTATTGTGGCTTTCTGTTGTTGTTTTTGTGTGCCGGATTATTGGGCTTGCCGTTTTTCGTAATCTTCGGCTTTTGTGCGCCGCCCGGAATAATTTTGTTTGACACGCGTTTGTTGGTGCGCATCAAATCTGTCGAATTCAGCAATTCTTCCGAACTCTGCGTCAGGTTGATTTTTCCGCCCGACAATTCATACAAATGCTCAAAAATCACATCATCTTTGACCGTGTCCTTGTTCCAGCTTAAGTACGATTTTTTCATATGGTTCGCGATGACTTTAATAAGCGCATCCTTCATTTCGCCATCGTCCCATTTGTTGGCGACATCAATCATATACTTGATATTGTTGCCATAAAAACGGTATTTCGGGAAATTCTGAGGGTATTGCAGCACATCTGGTTTCAGTTGCAACACCTCGCGAGACGGAATCGGGTATGGCGAATCGACGTCGAGCCTAAAATCGGACATGATGAAAATCTGGTCCCACAATTTGTGTTGGAAATCGGGTACGTCACGCAAGTGCGGATTTAAATTCCCCATGACCTGGATGATGTATTTCGCGAGTTTGTTGCGCTCGGCCTTGTCTTCAATCGCAGTCGCCTGGTCAATCAGTTTTTGCAAATGCCTGCCATATTCGGGGATGATGAGATGCGGTCTTTCAGCATTGTATTCCAAGTAATGAACCACGTCATTCGCATTCTCTTTCTGATATTTTATCACCATAATTTATAGGGAAATGATGCCTTCAATGGCAGCAACTTCTTTGTATTTGTCGATTATTTGCTGGGCACTTTCCATCTGGACATTGATGGAAATACTCGTATACTTCTCGGTTTTGGATTTTGTAGTATGCATCACGGCGCCCATGCCGTTAAACGCATTTTCGACAGCGAGGACTTTGGTTTCGTCGGTCGGCACGATAAATTTAAACAGGTATTCCGCGGGCCAGTCATTACTGTCTTCAAGCTGGATTTTCAGCCTTTCAAAAAATTCTTCACTCTTCTTGTCCATGCAATTAAAAATAAAAGCAAATATAAGGTTTTGAAATTGAGATTTTAGATTTT
Organism: Flavobacterium sp.; assembly: GCA_035286325.1. GTDB lineage: Bacteria > Bacteroidota > Bacteroidia > Flavobacteriales > Flavobacteriaceae > Flavobacterium. The sequence continues at coordinate 13,004 of DATHKH010000003.1, read as the reverse complement.
AGAATTGAGATTTTAGATTTTTTTTAGCAGCTATTTCCCGCTATCCGTTTCAATCTTTTTATTGCCACTTTGGTTAAGGCAAAACAGGGCACTTTTTTCTGGCAATAAAAAGGATTTCCACTGCTATCGGGGCTGGGCTTTTCGTGCTCTAAAAACATTTTCAAATCCCGATAACTTTGCCTAAGTTTGCGCCTTCATTTCCAAAAAAGTGCAAAAAGAAATTATTGTCATCATCGGCGGACCGGGAACGGGCAAAACAACCATCATCGACGAACTCGTCAACCGTGGTTATTGCTGCTATCCCGAAATCTCGCGCGAAGTGACCATGGAAGCCAAAAAACAAGGCATCGAACAATTGTTCCTCGAAAAACCGCTTCTGTTCAGCGAACTCCTTTTGGAAGGCAGAAAAAAACAATTCAGGAACGCGCTTGACGAACCACACCAAATGGTGTTTCTCGACCGTGGCATTCCCGATGTTTTGGCCTATATGCATTACATCGGCGACAGTTATCCTTCATTTTTTGACGCAGCCTGCCGTGAGCACACGTACACAAAAATCTTCATTCTGCCGCCGTGGGAAGAGATTTACATCAGCGACGATGCCCGTTATGAAAACTTCGAACAGGCGAAACTGATCTACAACCACCTGACTGAAACCTACGGGAATTACGGTTACAATCTCGTCGAAGTGCCAAAAGGCGACATCCATTCACGCATTGATTTCATTCTTGGCAAACTCGCGAAATAATTCGTACGGCTTTACCCTATTTTCCTTTTCAGCATTTGATTATCTTTGAAAAGATTTAACCCAGGCATGCAGCAACCGCTCGAAATCCTTCAACAATACTGGAAGCACGATGCTTTCCGAAATCCGCAGGAACAAATTATCAATTCCGTCCTCGCCGGCAAAGATACTTTTGCGCTGATGCCTACCGGCGGTGGAAAATCCATTTGCTTCCAGGTTCCGGCGATGTTGAAAGATGGCATTTGCCTGGTGATTTCTCCGCTTGTCGCATTGATGAAAGACCAAGTTCGGAATTTACAGGAACGAAATATCAAGGCGATTGCATTAACCGGCGGGATTTCTACTGAGGAAGTTGGCGAACTGCTGGACAACTGCCAATTCGGAAGCTACAAATTTCTCTACGTTTCCCCAGAAAGACTGCAAGCCAACTGGATTGTCGACCGCATCAAAGCTTTGCCAATAAATCTTATCGCCATCGACGAAGCGCATTGTGTGTCGCAATGGGGCCATGATTTTCGTCCGGCATATTTAAAAATCGCAAACCTCAAAAAACATTTCCCAAAAATTCCTTTTCTGGCTTTGACGGCTTCGGCAACTGAACGCGTCCAAAACGATATTCTGAAGCAACTCGAAATGGAAAATGCAGCGGTTTTCACCAAGTCATTTGCAAGGGAAAATATCGCTTACATGGTTTTTGAGGTCGAGGACAAACTGTTCCGCATCGAACAAATATTACAGAAAAACCCGCAGCCGTCGATTATTTATGTCCGCAATAGAAAATCTTGTTCCGATATCACTTCACAATTACAATCGCTGGGATTTAAGGCGACTTATTATCACGGCGGTTTGTCGTCGCGCGAAAAAGACAAAAACATGCAGCTTTGGATGAATGAGGAAGTGCAGGTTATTGTTGCGACAAATGCTTTCGGAATGGGCATCGACAAATCGAATGTCAAAACTGTCATCCATGTCCAATTGCCGGAAAACCTCGAAAATTATTACCAGGAAGCCGGACGGGCCGGACGAGATGGCGAAAAGGCGTTTGCGGTTTTATTGTCAAGTCCATCAGATTCGATCATGGCGGAAAGCCAGTTCATCAGCGTGTTGCCAGACAAAACATTCTTAACAACCGTGTATATTAAGCTGTGCAATTATTTGCGGATTGCTTATGGCGAAGGATTGGATGAGGAATTCACATTTAACCTGAACCAGTTTTGCGTCACTTATAATCTGCCACCATTGAAAACATTCAATGCTTTGCAGTTTCTGGATCGCCAAGGTATTATTACGTTGTCACAGGAATTTTCGGAAAAAATCATGATGCAGTTTATGATTGAGTCGAAAGAAGTCATCCGTTACATCAGCCTGAATCCTGCAGATGAGGAAACCATTCTTGCCATTTTACGCACCTATCCGGGGATTTATGAAAACCGCACGGCGATCAGTTTGCCGCTTATTGCAAAAAAATCGAATTCCGATGCGGAGAAAGTCAACCAGCTGCTGCTCAAATTAAAATCATCTGCCATTATTGATTATGAAGCGCGAAACAATGATTCGGCTTTGACCTTCAATGAAGTCCGCGAAGATGAACGCACCATCAACCGGGTTTCAAAATATCTTGAGGAACAAAACAGCCTGAAGAAATCCCAACTGAAATCCGTTTTGGATTATGTCAACGAGAAAAACGTTTGCCGCAGCAAATTGATCCTTGCTTATTTTGGCGAAAAATCAACAAAGGATTGCGGCATCTGCTCGTACTGCATCGGCAAGGCCAAAAAGAAAAATGATGATCCGATTCCGGAGAAAATTCTTGCGCTGCTGAAAATCCAGGATATGAATTCGAGGGAAATCCTGAAAATCACAAAAGGCAACGAAAGTGATGTTATCTTTGCGCTTCAGGAATTGCTGGAAAGGAATTCGATTTTGATCAAACCCAACAACCAATACACACTCAAAAAATAAATGGAAGCATTGCGAATCGTTTTTATGGGCACGCCGGAATTTGCCGTCGGGATTTTGGATACTATCATTAAACACCATTATAATGTTGTTGGTGTCATTACCGCTGCAGACAAACCAGCCGGACGTGGACAAAAAATCAAATATTCGGCAGTAAAGGAATATGCGCTGGAAAATAATTTGAAATTGTTGCAGCCGACGAACCTCAAAGACGAAACGTTTTTGGCGGAACTGAAATCACTGAATGCCAATTTGCAGGTGGTTGTTGCTTTCCGCATGTTGCCTGAAGCTGTTTGGAAAATGCCTGAACTTGGAACATTCAATCTTCACGCTTCACTCCTGCCCGATTATCGCGGCGCGGCACCGATTAACTGGGCCATTATCAATGGCGAAGCCAAAACTGGCGTGACGACGTTTTTTATTGATGATAAGATTGATACAGGCGCAATGATATTAAATGCCGAAATTCCAATTGGTCCGGATGAAAATGCGGGACAGCTTCATGACCGGCTGATGGACTTGGGAAGTACAACAATTGTTAAGACTTTGGAACTGATTGAAAGCGGAAATGTCGTTCTCACTATACAGGAAGAACATACCGAAATGAAGACTGCGTATAAGCTCAACAAGGAAAATTGCAAAATTGACTGGACAAAACCGGCTCACGACATCCACAATTTGATTCGCGGGTTATCTCCTTATCCTGCGGCATGGTGTTTTTTTAATGACAAAGGCGAAGAATGGAATGTCAAAATTTATGACTCTAAAGTCGAACTAACGGCACATACCGAGGCTTCAGGGAAAATTATAACCGGAAAAAAGGAATTAAAAATCGCGGTAACGGGCGGATTCATCCATATTATGGCTTTGCAGTTTCCCGGAAAGAAAAAAATGGCCACAAGCGAGTTTATGAACGGTATAGTGTTTACTGACAGCGCTTTCGCAAGCTAATCTATCAGGAAAATCCCAAAAAACGCCTCGCCTTTATCAACAAATAATTCAAGTTATCAACAAATCGACTAAAAACATCGCAAAACCCTTGCGTAGTAAGGAATTCCTTTTAAATTTGTTTTATTAACAAAATGTTTAACCAACAATTAATAACTAATTATCATGAACAAATCAGAATTAATCGATGCAATGGCTGCTGAGGCAGGAATAAGCAAAGGACAAGCAAAAATGGCTTTAGAATCATTTTTGAGCAATGTTAGCGGTACCCTGAAAAAAGGCGGCAGAGTTTCATTAGTAGGTTTCGGATCTTGGTCAGTTTCTTCAAGAGCTGCTAGAGACGGAAGAAATCCTCAAACAGGTAAAGCCATTAAAATCGCTGCTAAGAACGTAGTGAAGTTTAAAGGTGGAGCTGAATTGGATGGTTCAGTAAATTCAAAATAATTTTAAGCCATATAAAAAGCCTTTCTTACGAAAGGCTTTTTTTTTGCATATTTTCCTCATTTTATTTGCATTTGAATATCTTTTTTTCCTAAATTTAATTAAAATTGCAGCAAAATGATTTCAGAACGACTCAAAAAAGGGCAATTGCTTATTGCGGAGCCTTCCATCATCGGAGATTTGTCTTTCAACAGATCTGTCATTTTACTTGCTGACCACAACAGTGAAGGATCAGTCGGGTTTATCATCAATAAACCTTTGCGTTATACCATTAGCGATCTCGTTCCTGACATCGAAGCGAACTTTAAGATATACAATGGCGGTCCTGTAGAGCAGGACAATCTTTATTTCATCCACAACATTCCGGAACTCATTACAGACAGCATCGAAATTTCGAGCGGCATCTTTTGGGGCGGTGATTTTGAACTGACCAAAGAACTCATCAATGAAGGCCGCATCAAAAAAGACAATATCCGTTTCTTTCTAGGCTATACCGGTTGGGATGCACAACAACTCGAAAACGAGATGCAGGCCAATTCCTGGATTATTGCCGAAAATATGTATGAGAATAAAATCATAGGCAAATCAACTACCGATTTCTGGAAAGAAAAAATACTGGAACTCGGCGGCGATTATCCAATCTGGTCGAACGCACCTGAAAATCCTTTGTTGAATTAACCCAGCCTTACCAAAGCATTTAACTTCACAAGCAATTCATTTGCCAGATTCGCCTGATATTCCTTTTTGCGGTATTTCGTAATCGGCTGGATTCCCATAATTACGTTTGTGACAAACAGTTCGTCCGCTTTTTGCAGGTCGAAAGGGGAAATCGGCTCTTCAACCACTTCAATATTTTCCATTTTGCGGGCAAGCGCCAAAACCTGCTTGCGCATGATTCCGTTGAGGCAGCCTTCTGAAACCGGTGGCGTGATCAACTTATTTCCGAGCAGCATGAAAAGGTTTCCCTGCAAAGCTTCAATGACATTTTTGCTGTCGTTGAGCAACAGGCAATTGTCAAGGCCGTTCTCATCTGCAAAAATACTTCCGGTGATATTGATGATTTTGTTGGTAGTCTTAATCGATGACAGCAATTGTGCCGTGACATAAAAATCCTTGTACAAGTCGACTTCATAAATTTCCTTTGCGATTTTGTAAATGGTATTTTCAAGTGGCATTGTTGTAATCAGATAAGAAACATCCCGGTTTTGCGGAAGGTAGAATCCGCCTTCGTTCCTATAAACCGTAATCCTCGCGCGGGCTGAATTGCTGCAATCATTGGATTTGGCCAACATTAGAATCTGCTCCTCAAAATATTCCAGTGTAAAATCCATTGGGATTTCCATACGCACGACGCGCATCGACGACATCAGCCTGAAATAATGGTCTTCAGAAAAAAGGATTTTGCCATCAATGATTTTCACGGTTTCAAAAACACCGTCGCCATAAAGAAAAGCGCGGTTATTGGCCAAACCATTGGCATCTGCAGGAAGGATTTCTCCGTTAAAATTGATCATAAAAAAGCCCCGGATTATTCGGGGCAAATATAAGTCTTAAAATTGTCAATCTAAACGGAACCGATGACATGTTTCAGGTTTGAAACCTGGTTTTCCCAAAGCATTTTTGCTTCGTCAAGTTCTTCTTCATCGGCATAGTCAATGACCATCAAAGAAACATCTTTGGTAATCTCATCTTCAAGAATGCGTAGTTCAAAATACAAATCGGTATCCTGGTCGTGGTCGTCCACCCAGCGAAATTTTACTTTTTCACCTGATTTTTTCGAAGTCAGCCTTGCTTTTTCAGATGAGCCATCCCAGATGAAAGTGAAGAATTCTCCCCTCGAATTTACGTTGTCAGCGAACCATTCAGACAGCCCCGAAGGAGTCGATATATACTGGTAAAGCAATTGAGGTGAAGAGTTTACCGGAAATTCTATTTCGTATCTTACTTTGACGTCCATGCGCAATAATTTTTTGGAAATATACAGCATATAATCCAAAAAAAAAGCGTTTTTTAAAATAAAATTTTTTCTCCATTTATATTTGTAAACCTTGATATATGTTTTATATTTGCACCCGCATTCAGGGCGATAAAACCTGAAAAAATGGCGAGGTAGCTCAGTTGGTTAGAGCGCAGGATTCATAACCCTGAGGTCGAGAGTTCAAATCTCTCTCTCGCTACAGAATAAGGAAATTTCACAAAAAACGGATGAAGCGATTCACCCGTTTTTTTTATGCTTTACAATGAAATGATGCGGGAATTTACCTCGGCAGGTAAATGATGAACTTCGCGCCTATGCCTTCTTCACTTTCGGCAAAGATAAATCCATTGTGGTTTTCGATGATTTTTTTACAGATAGCCAAACCAATTCCGGTGCCTTCATACGATTCTTTTTCAAGTCTTCTGAAGAGTTGGAAAATCTTATCGGCAAATTCCTGCCTGAAACCAATCCCATTGTCCGAAACCACAATTTTATAATATTGCTTGTCGGCGAAAATCACATTGTCATGGGTTTCTTCTCCAACAATTTTTTCGCGTGAAATGTTGATTTCCGGCGGCGTATCCTGTTTGCTGAATTTGATTGAATTTGCCAGCAGGTTGATGAAAAGTTGGTGGATTTGGAACGGAATGACATTTACAGAAGGTAGGTTTCCAACATGGATCACAGCATTTTTTTCTTCAATATTGGCGGCCAGTTCGTTCAGCACTTCTGCGACAATCTCGTTCAGGTTGGTCTTGACAAACGCCTTGTCGCCTTTCATCGCCCTGGAATAATTGACCAAATCGATCAAAAGGTTTTGCATCCTGTTGGCGGAAGCCGAAATCCTTTTGAAATAATCCTGCCCGGTCTCAGAAAGCGATGTAAATTCATTCTCATCAATGCGCGAAATGAACATCTGGATTTTGCGCAACGGCTCCTGCAAATCATGGCTGACAATGTTGTTGAAAGACTCGAGTTCGGCATTTATGATACGCAAATCCTTGTTGTTTTCTTCTAGGCTTATCGTGTTTTGGTATTGCTCGGTGATGTCATAATTCACGCCGATTTTCACCAATTCTCCACGCGAGTTTTCAGCAAAACTCCCAATTGACTTGATGTAACGCATATCGCCATTTTTTCGATACAATCTGAAAATAAGCGATGTCGGTGTCTTATTTGTCAATGAATGCGTATAGGCTTCAACCACGCGGTCGCGGTCATCGGGATGAAGATACGGCAGGACATTTTCCATCGACGGCTCAAAAGTTTCAGGGTTAAGTCCAATCAGATTATAGAAATTGTCGGAAAAAGAATATTTCCTGGTCCGAAGGTTATATTTCCAATGGCTGATTCCCGCTATCTTTTCGGCATTATTGAAGGTGTAATTCAGGAATTGCAGTTCCTCATTCAGCTTTTTCATATCCTTTAAATCAGAACTGATTCTGCGAAGTGAGATAAGCAAAATAAATAACGCAACCGTAACCAAAAGAAAAGAGGTTATAATGGAAGTCTCGATTTCATATCGGTGATCGATTTGATATTGGTTGACATTTGATGCTTCATTATCCAGTGACTGATAGACATAATCCCGGATTTTATCTGTAATCGTATCACTTTTTGCGAGTTGGAAGTTCAACACAAAGTTTGGCTGTAGATGATCACTTTTCGCCGATTCAAGGACTTTGTCAAACAAATCGTAGCGTGCATCAATCAAAGCTTGCAGGCTGTCACAATTGAAATTTTTTGTGGACTTTGCCGTAAATTTCCTGAGTCTTTCAAACTGAGGCCGGAGTGATTCTTTAGGCGCAAACCTTTTTTGCAGGTAAGTGCTGTCGCCGGTAATGATAAAAGTATTGACACTGGATTCATTTACAGAAATAGTAGACAGAATTTTTTCGAGTTCGAGAAGCCGCTTGTTCGAAACCGACATCGATTCGACAGAATTGCCCAGGTTTTGCATCTGATTGAAAAAGACGCATGAAATGTAAATGATGAGCAGAATGGCTGTCCCTAATGCAATCTTGATGACCAATGAAGATTTATAGAGATAGGCACTTTTCATAGGATTTCTTTAGATACTAAAAAGAAATGTTTCCATATTCAGGCCGGAAGTGTGGAACTGCCAGTTGATATTGACCACATCTTTGATCACTTTTTTGAGCTTCGAGAAATCGTTGGGTTTTTTGATATAAATATTGGCGCCGCCGATAAAAGTCTCTTCAATATCTTTTTCGGATGAGGAAGTCGAATAAATGGCGATTGATAAATCCTTGAATTTGGAATTGGCCCTGATTTCCTGCAGGCAATCCAAACCGGTTTTGCAGGGCATATTCAAATCGAGGAATAAAATATGCGGAACGTCGGCTTCCTGCGTATCCGGATGCTCGAGATAATCCATGAGTTCTTTTCCGTCTTTAAAAAGGGACAGTTTGTGTTCCATCCTGAGTTCACTGATGGCTTCAGAGAAAAACTGACGGTCGTCAGCATCATCGTCCGCAAGTAAAATATGAAATGTGCCAATGTTATTGCCCATGGTAAATTATAATGAAATGTTTTTAACTGGTTTTTGCCGAAAGGCGTCGTCTTTCAATGATCCTTTTAAACATCGATGGTGTCAAGCCGGTGGTTTTTTTGAATTGTCCCGACAAATGCGCGACACTGCTGTAATTGAGCTTATAGGATATTTCAGTCAGCGTCAATTCTTCCTCTATGATGAGTTTTTTGGCGCGTTCAATTTTCTGGATGATGAAATAGTTTTCAATGGAGCTATAGGTATATTCTGAAAATACATTTGAAATGTACCCATAACTGAGGTTTAATTTCTCGGCCAGGTAAACGGAAATGGTTGTCAGCGGCATATCCGGTTCATGTACCAATTCGACAATTGTGTCTTTTATCCTTTGGATAAGCTGGTTTTTTGGATTGCTGACAATCTCAATGCTGTATCGTCCCAAATCATTTTGCAGCTGATCAAAAATATCATCCGAAATTTTGTTGTTGATAATGATTTCACCAAGGCTCAACATTTCGTATTTAATGCCCAATGCATTCAAATGCTCCCTGACGATTACTTTACAGGCAGCAATTCCATCAAACTTGATGTAAAATTTCATATTGTTTATTGAATTAGCATTTAAAAACTAAATATACATAAAAAACCTTATTTGCCAGATCGGCCTATGATTTTTTTAACAACGGCAAGCTAGTATTTCGGCAAGGCAATGGCTAAATCGTTTCGGCGCGCAAAAAAAACGACTTTTTAAAAAAAAGTCGTTTTCCACCTAGAACAAAACAAAATTATTGATAGATAAATAAGTTTTTCTTAAATTATAATTGGCTTTCCGCTGACATCTGCTGATGGTCGACATCCGGCTTAAATTTGATTGATTGCAGGAATTTTGTCAGCACAGAAATGCCTTTTTCCTTAATCGCATCGGGATATCTGATGGCGGCATTCGTAATTCCGGCTTGCAAAACAGTCCCGAGAATTCCTTTCAATGGCCCATGGAGTTTGCCCAAAAGCAATTTATTGGTTACAAATCCTGTTCCGAGCCCAATAAGCCCGTGGAGAATATCCGATTTTAGATCCGGGGATTTTTTCACCGAATTAAAAAGGCCTTTGATTAAATTGATCGGCTTGAGGCTTTCAACCAGATGATTTATTTCTTCTGAAATCGCATCTTTTTCATTTTCCCGTTTTTGCTCAAGATAGGCAATCCGCGTTTTTAACCCAGCTAAATCAGTTATCGCTTCCATAATCAATCTTTGAAAATTTGCTTAATGATAAAATTGTTGATTTTTTCTTTGAGGCATTTTACACGGAAGATGTAAACAATGACACCAACCAGTATATAAAATCCCGCAACGATGAAAAAACCATAATGCCATTTCCCGAGAAGATCTCCGAGATAAAATGCTGCGCCAATACTTACAAAAAGCAAGAACAGAGAAAAAATCACCCACAGGATAAAACCTGCTGAAACTGCGGCAAACAAATCTGCAAAAGTATTAATCGCCCTGAGCTTGTATAACCCGACCGTCGTTTTTGCATAATCTTCAACCTGTTCGTAAATTTTCTGGGTAAATGATTTCTCTTCTTCCATGTGGTTCAGGTTTTTGGCTTATCGTGTTGCAGTTTGGCCTGCTGCTTTTGCTTCAGAGACGGCATTTTTACCGTGCTGTGCCATTTCTTCGCCTTTGCTTGAAAGCGATTCCAATTTGTTGGTCACACCATCAACTGCGTCATTGTATTTTCCTTTAAGGCCTTGGTATTTGTCTTTCAGCCCGTCGGTATATTCGCCGCCTTTTCTGGCAATTTTTTTTCTGGTTTCCGATCCTTTGTCCGGAGCCAGCAAAACGCCGACAACCGCACCAATGGCAACTCCTGCCAAAGCTCCTAATAGAATTTTACCTGTGCTCATGATATTTGATTTTAAATTAATAATTGTTTTTAAAGTTATTGTTTAAAGTTGAGAAAGCGTACCCATTTCCGAAAATCTTTTCATAGCAATTTTCCCAATCTGAATACGCTAATCTACATTACAAAGGTGGTTTGTGATAAGAAAAATCTTGTTATACAACTTATGCAAAATTTTATATTATTCACATATCAGCCCTGTTTCCTGATAGTGTTGCATGTTTTATGCACTTTGTGCTTTACTTGCTATATCAGATAAAAGGCATCATCCCTGTCTGTATCCCGATAGGAATCGCGGTGGTCGAAAGTGTCATCTTCCGGAACTGTATCATAATCTTCTTCATTTTCCACTTCATAAGCATAGAGTTCATCTTGCTCTTCTTCGGGAAAATTCATCAGGGAATGATAAGCAGGTTCATCATCAAGGATGGAATTGTAATTTTCTTCGGTAGAGTCAAAGTTTTTGTCAAATTCCAATTTCTCGAGATCTGCATCAAGAATATCTGTGTGACCCCAAAGATTGCTTTGCCCTGAAAAGTCATCATTATTATATCGTCCCATGTTTTCTGATATTTATTTTTTATAATCTTATTCGTTTGATGCCGCGTCAAAATTGATGGAATGGTATGCTGCGTCCGTTAACGTTGCATCGGCTTCTTTTTCTTCTTCAAGGGTTTGACTGAGTAAATCGGCAGCTTCATTTTCACTTAATGTCTTTGCAAAGGCGCAAAGCGTTCCATAGGTTGCGATTTCATAATGCTCGATTTTTTGGGAGGCGGCTATAATTCCAGCATCACGAACAGCACCTGGCTCTGTTTCTTCAAGAATGCCATCGCCTTCTTTAATCAACCCTTCCATTGCGTCACATTTTTTGGCAACCGCTTTTTCACCAACCAATTTAAAAACCTGTTCAAGCCGCGCCACATGATTCTCTGTCACTGACAAATGATCCATTAGGGCTGACGCAAGTGTTGTTGATGTGGCATTCTTTGCCATTTTCGGCAAGGCTTTGGTCAATGCTTTTTCTGCCCAATAAATATCTTTTAAGGAATCAACGAAGAAATCACGCAGTCCTTCTGCAGCAGATGGTTTTGGTTTTACGGTTTTTGCAGCCGGTTTAGAAGCTGATTTGGCAGTCGTTTTGACAGGTGCTTTTTTGGTGGCAATAGCTGATGTTTTCATATAATTTTTTTTTAGTTTAGTAAAGTGCCTAGCTTAATGTGTTTTACAAATTTCATAGATATCGTTTTCAAATTGTTTACAGAATTCGGAAGAAATATTATATAGTTCTCATCTGCCAATAATATTTCCAAAAAACGGTATATTTAGAGTATGAAATCCGCATTCCCGCCTTTTGCCTTTCCTGAAAGTACCATACTGATATTGGGTACGATGCCCGGTGAAGAATCACTGAGGCTACAACAGTATTATGCAAACAAGGGAAATCATTTCTGGAAATTGATGTTCAGTGTTTTTAATGAACCTTTCAGCAGCGATTATGAAACCCGGAAATCGTTGCTGGTGAAAAACCATATTGCCATTTGGGATGTTTTGGCTTTTTGTGAAAGGGAAGGAAGCTTGGACAGCAAAATTAAAAATGAGGTGGCCAATGATTTTGAAACCTTTTACGATTCGCATCCCAATCTCAGGGCTGTTTTTTTCTCAAGCAAAGCCGCATCCAAATTCTATGATAAATATGCCGTCAGGCGGAAAGGGATTGAATACGCTATTTTGCCATCTCCAAGCGGTGCAAATGCGGGGAAAACTTTCAGCCAAAAATTAGAGGAATGGAAAATCCTTGCCAACTATACTATGTAGAACAACCTTCTTCTGCATAATACCTTCATAAATAGGCCCTTACCAATATTTTTTTCTTTTAATGGATGACTTTTTGTCCGTTGAAATCCCCATTTTGTTTATTTTCTGATTTTCAAAACGTTAGAAAATGGTTATTATATTTTTTAAAAACTTCATTATTATAAATTTATTCCTACAAAATAAACTATTTTATGTGTTTCATCGATGATTTATGCATTTAAACGATGAAAAGATTTTTTTTTTTCAAATTAAAATATACTTTTGACCTGTTAAAACAATCCAAAGTAAAAAGCGGTCGTAAAAAAACCGGATTTTGAATTATTAAAACAGTCTACCAAAATATTAAGGATTATGGAAAAAATTACATTAACTAAAAAAAGGCTGATACCAGTATTATTCTTTTTATTATTTACTGCAATTGGTTTTGCTCAATCACAAACGTTTAACTCAAGCGGGACGTTTAACGTTCCTGCCGGAGTCACCAGTGTTACAGTCGAAGCTTGGGGCGCCGGCGGACATGGTGGAACGAGATTAGGAGCCAATGGTCGCGGCGGCGGCGGCGGCGGCGGTGCTTATGCGATGAAAGTCATCTCGGTGACACCTGGCGCAGTTATTCCGGTAAATGTCGGAGTAAGTGGCACCAGTACAACTGCAGGCGGCGCATCATGGTTTGTTGATAATACAACAGTAATGGCCGT
>DATHKH010000002.1:0-26056 GCA_035286325.1 Flavobacterium sp. | reverse complement strand
CAATCGATTTGTATTTTTTGGCTTTTTCCTCAAGCGCTTTTTGCTCAGCCTGGAATTTGTCCAGTTTCAGCGTATAAACAGTTTCTTCGCTGCGGTCGTTGATCCATTTTGCATTTTCGTCAATCAGCTTGAACTCATTGTTAAGTGCGATTCTCTTTTTGCTGTTTTCGATTGCCGTTTCAAAATTCGGTTGTTTGCTCCATGGCGTAAAATCGGCTGGGTCAATTTTGTCCCACTTCATCGCATTGTCGATATCGCGTTCGCCCATTTTCACATAGGAATAACGATCCGGCATCATGACATCACTGCTCACGCCTTCCAATTGGGTTGAGCCGCCATTAATCCTGTAGAATTTTTGGGTTGTTGTTTTCAACGCTCCTAAATCGCCTAAATCGCTGTTGCGTACAAATTGGTTCAGGTCGATGACATTCTGCACCGTTCCTTTTCCATAAGTCTGTTTGCTTCCGATGATGATACCGCGGTGGTAATCCTGGATTGCGGCGGCAAGAATTTCTGAAGCGGATGCCGAGAAACTGTTGACCATCACTACCAATGGACCATCCCATTGTACTTTTTCATCCTTATCGTAATAGACTTCTTTTTTCTTTCCTGCCGATTTCACCTGTACGATTGGTCCTTTTTCAATGAACAATCCGGCGATGTCAACCACAGTTGTCAAAGAACCGCCACCATTGTCACGGACGTCCATGATGATTCCGTGCACATCTGCTTTTTTGAGTTTTTCGATTTCAGCGGCAATATCTTTTGCGGCATTTCGGCTGCTGTTGTCTTCAAAATCGATATAAAATTTCGGAAGGTAAATGATTCCGTATTTCTCGCCGTCTTTTTCAATGACGCTTGATTTTGCATACGTTTCCTCAATTTCGACTTCATCGCGGATGATGGAAATGACTTTTAAAGTTCCGTCGGCTTTTTTGACAGACAAACGCACCTCGGTTCCTTTCGGGCCTTTGATTTTTTTCACGACATCGTCAAGACGCATCCCAACCACATCGACAGGGTCTTTTGTGCCTTGTGCAACCTTAAGGATGATATCGCCTGGCTCGAGTTCTTTTCCTCTCCATGCCGGGCCACCGGAAATGAGTTCGGTGATTTCGGTAAAATCGTTTTTCTTTTGCAGACGTGCACCAATGCCTTCAAGCTTTCCGCTCATGCTGACATCGAACCTGTCTTTTTCTTCAGGGGCGAAGTAAGAAGTATGCGGATCGAAACGTGAGGCAATGGAATTCACATAAACTGAAAACCAATCATCACGGTCTAAATCGTCAATGAAACCGAAATATTCGTTCAATGATTTCAATGAGCTTTCGCGGGTTTCTTTTTCAAGTTCGTCAAAAGACTTGATTTTGATTTCGACTGCGTCTTTTTTTGTATTCTCAACCGGTTTATTGTCTGCTGAATCAGGATTCTTTTTGTTTTCCTGCAATTCCAATTTGTCTGTCAAAGAAGACAAAGTCGACAACTTGATTTGTTTCCTCCAACGGTCTTTGAGCTCGGAAATATTTTTGGAATATGACATTTTGTCGTAATCGGTATTCGTTTCCTCATTGACATTGTAATCAAAAGGCTTGTCAAGAACACCTTTGTAATAATCCTTGCTTTCCTTGATGCGTTGCATCAGCCTGGTATAAGTCAGGTCGAAAAACGACAAATCTTTATTCAGAATCTGGTCGTCAATCTGGGTTTCAAATTTTGCAAACTCATCAATATCCGATTGCAGGAAAAACCTTTTTGACGGGTCAAGCGCCTGGATGTAATCTTTGTAAATCCCTTTGGAAAAAGTATCGTCAATGGCAGCCGGATCATAGTGGCCGCGTTCAATCACAAAAGTCAGCAGTTCAATCAGAACCTTGTCTTTTTCAGGGTCATTGGGGTTGCCTGTTGTTTTAGCTTTAGGCATAAAACTCCAGAATGCTACCGATAAGGCAACAACAACCAGTAAAATCTTATAATTCCTTTTCATAAATGTTATAATAGCGTTCATCAATTTTAAAAACTAAATTACTTAAAAATCATAGCAACGTATTCTGCTGGCATATAATATTTTGTTAAAGATACAAAATTAGAAACAGCGTAATTAAATTGCTTATTTTTGCCAAATGTATAGATAATATCGAATGTTCGATGTTAAATTTTATACAATCATTTCGCGGCAAACCGACCTTGTTTTGTCGCCGCTTTGGGGCAAATGTTACAATATGGAAAAACCTCTAATTTTAGTCACCAATGATGACGGCATTACGGCGCCGGGATTGCGGACGTTAATCAGCGTCATGGCCGAAATCGGGAATGTGATTGTGGTCGCGCCCGACAAACCCCAGAGCGCCATGGGCCACGCCATTACCATCAACAATATGTTGCACCTCAATAAGATTTCTGGTGAACAGGCTGTGATTACGGAATACAGTTGCTCCGGAACTCCGGTTGATTGCGTGAAAATGGCGGTCAGTGAAATTTTAGGCCAGAAACCGGATTTGTGCGTATCCGGAATCAACCACGGTTCGAATTCTTCGATTAATGTGATTTATTCGGGAACGATGAGCGCGGCGGTCGAAGCCGGAATCGAAGGCATTCCCGCGATCGGGTTTTCGTTGCAGGATTTCCGTTGGGAAGCCGATTTTGAACCTGCCAAAACTTTTGTGCGAAGAATCGCACTCGAAGTGTTGAAAAACGGTTTGCCTGAAGGCGTATTGCTGAATGTCAATTTTCCGAAACTGCCGGAAGCCGAAATCAAAGGCGTGAAAGTCTGCCGACAGGCAAAAGCCATCTGGGCAGAGAAATTCGACAAACGCACGACGCCGGGCGGCAAGGATTATTATTGGCTGAGCGGGGAATTCGTCAACCAGGACAAAGGTGAAGATACTGACGAATGGGCTTTGGACAATGGTTATATTTCTGTCGTTCCAGTCCAATTTGACCTGACGGCACACCATGCGATGCAACAAATTAATACATGGAAATTAAATGAATAAATTGGATTTATTATACGGTTTTTTGATTGGGATTGCGGCTTCGATAATCGGAAGTTATATTTTTATCGCGCTTTTTACCGATTACACTTTTACTGACGGCATCGCCATTATGAAGATGCAGGGCAATTTGGGGAAACTCATTACGCTTGGCGCAATCCTAAACCTGATCGTTTTCTTTTTGCTGCTGCATTTCAAAAAAGAACTGATGGCACGCGGTGTTGTGCTGGCCACAATCATATTAACGGTCGTCACATTATTGGTATAATATGAAATATTACATTATAGCGGGTGAAGCATCGGGCGATTTGCACGGTTCAGGCCTGATGAAAGCATTGTATAAAGAAGATCCTGAAGCCGACATCCGGTTTTGGGGCGGCGATTTGATGCAGCAGGCCGGCGGAACATTGGTAAAACACTACCGCGAATTGGCCTTTATGGGATTTGCCGAAGTCATCACAAACCTGAAAACCATTCTCAATAATATTAAGTTCTGCAAAAAAGACATCATGGCCTTTCAACCTGACGTGATCATTTTTATCGATTATCCGGGTTTTAATATGCGCATCGCGAAGTGGGCAAAACTTGAAGGCATCAGAACGCATTATTATATTTCGCCACAAATTTGGGCGTGGAAAGAAAACCGCATCAAAGACATTAGGCGTGATGTCGACAAAATGTATGTCATCCTGCCTTTTGAAAAGGATTTTTACGAAAAAAAACACGATTATCCCGTCGAATTTGTCGGGCATCCGCTGATTGATGCAATCCACAACAGAAATGTCAGTGATGAAAATACGTTCCGGAAAACCAATGGCCTTGACGACAAACCGATTATCGCCTTGCTTCCCGGAAGCCGCAAGCAGGAAATCACGAAAATGCTGTCGGTGATGCTCAGCGTGGTCAATGATTTTCCTGATTACCAATTCGTCATTGCCGGTGCGCCAGGCCAGGAATATGCATTTTACGAACAGTTCCTGACCAACAAAAATGTCCATTTCATCGCGAATAAAACTTATGATTTGCTCGACATTTCGACAGCGGCATTGGTTACTTCCGGAACGGCGACATTGGAAACCGCCTTGTTTAAAGTTCCTGAAGTCGTTTGTTATAAAGGCAGTTGGGCTTCCTACCAGATTGCCAAACGGATCATCACTTTAAAATACATTTCCCTTGTCAATTTAATTATGGACAAACCGGTCGTGGCCGAATTGATTCAGGACGATTGCAACACGAAACGCATCAAAGAAGAGCTGGTGAAAATCCTTGAGCCCAATTATAGGAAATCGCTCCTGAACGAATATGATATCCTCGAAGACAAGCTTGGAAGAACTGGCGCTGCGGCAAAAACCGCAAAATTAATCGTAAGTGATTTGCGGTAATCCGGAAAATGTAATTGGCTGTATCTTAAAGCATTATTTTTGTCGAAAACACGATTTCTGAAAATTTTATGACAAAAAACTTTTACAAATATTCAAATTATGTTAGATTTACAAAAAATTATGTAATATTAATTACACTAATTTCGTTATTATAATTCTCAAGTTTTTTCTAATTCACGTGAATTCTTTTGAACTTTATTAATAAATAAAAGCTCTTTTGGCTATAAATAAAAAATACATGCGCAATAAGAACCTACTCTTACTTTTCTTTTTCCTGTTTGCCTTTGCCATCGCCCCGGCCCAGGTAATCACCAGCAAAAAAGAAGCGATCAAAAAAGGTGTTTACGAAAAACCCTCAGAAAAAAAAGCAGTTGCCAATAATCCGCAGACTGTAAGTCCATCCACTACAAACGCCATTGCTGCTGTTATAAAACCAGTTAAAAAAGCGACTGTTGCGAAGCCCGCGAAAAGCAAAAAAACAATCATCAACGACAAGAATGACGACGATTTGATTATCGAGCCGGAAGAAAATTATCTTTCGATGCAAATGATCAATAACGCCATGGGATTTTTGGGTGTGAATTACCGCGGCGGCGGCACTTCAAGAGCCGGAATGGATTGTTCAGGAATGGTTACTGCCGTTTTTGACATCTTTGGGCTAAAGCTTCCAAGGAGTTCACACGAAATGGCAAAAGTAGGCGCTAAACTCAAACAGGACGAAATCAAAAAAGGCGATCTTGTTTTCTTTAAGACCAACGGCAAAAGTGGCATCAACCATGTTGGTATTGTCATTGAAGCCGATCAGGACGAAATCAAATTCATCCATTCTTCCACACATGAAGGCGTCATCATTTCATCGACAAAAGAGCCTTATTACAAAAGGACATTTGCACAGGCAAACAGGGTTTTATAAACCTTTTAAATATAGATTGAACCTGGATATTGCTATCCAGGTTTTTTTATGCCCAAACGTTACCATTTCCTACGGCAAAACCACATCGGCGAACGAGCTGTCTGCAGTAACTTTTAACCATGAAGATATTGCAATTTCCGTTGGCAAGAATCACCGTTTGGTTTGTCCTCGGCATCATCTGCGCTTATTGGGCAAAACCCGATTTGGCACTCGCTGCGCTAGCGCTTATCCTTTCATTTTTTGCTTTTTCCATTTGCTGGTTTGTTGCGCAAAAGCACTTCAGGCAGCAATTATTTTTCGGGTGGATGCTTTATGTGCTTTCATTTTTTGTCGGAATGGCGACACAAATGATCCACACCGATTATTTGCGGAGCGGCAATTACATCCATTTTGTAAAGGAAAGAAAAGACCAGTCCGTACAAATAACCATTCGGGAGAAATTGAAAAGCAATGCCTTCTCAGACCGGTATATTGCGATTGTGAATTGCCTGGATGAAAAAAAAACAACGGGAAAAATACTGATCAACCTCGGTAAAACCAAGAAAAATATTCCGTTTTGCATGGGTTCCAATTTGCTTGTAAAAGGCAAAATCATCCGCCATAAATCGCCGCTGAATCCCAACCAGTTTGACTATGGAAAATACCTGACGGACAAATCCATACCGGCGCAAATGTATGTTGGTTTCAACAATGTCAAAATCAGCAGCCATATTGAAAAAGACATTTGGTATTGTTCGGATGTTTTCAGGAATAAAATCATTTCTAATTTAAGCCGGAGCGGTTTTCATGCCGAAGAGCTTCATGTCGTCAATGCATTGATTCTGGGCCAACAGCAGGAAATTTCGCCTGATGTGTTACACGACTATCAATTTGCCGGCGCAGTGCATATTTTGTCCGTTTCCGGGCTTCATGTCGGGTTTATATTGCTGTTCCTGGATTTTCTGCTGAAGCCATTGCCAAAAAACAGGCTTGGACGCGTCGTAAAACTCATTATCATAATATCATTCTTATGGGGTTTTGCGATTATTGCCGGGTTATCGCCTTCTGTTGTGCGCTCGGCAACGATGTTTTCATTCGTGGCTTGGGGAATGTACCTCAAAAGAAGTACAAATATATTCCATACGTTGTTGGTTTCGCTGTTGCTGATTTTGCTTTTTGAACCGGCATTCCTTTTCGATGTCGGATTCCAGTTGAGTTATACCGCTTTGTTTTTCATTCTTTGGCTGCAGCCGCTTTTGTCGGGAATTTGGACGCCAAAAAACCGCATCATGAAATATTTCTGGGAAATTCTGACCGTTTCATTTGCGGCGCAGCTTGGCGCTTTCCCTTTGAGCATTTATTATTTCCACCAGTTTCCGGGATTGTTTTTCATCACCAATTTGGTCATCATCCCATTCCTGAGCATCATTATGGTACTGGGTGTTTTGGTCATGCTGATGGCGGCGTTTGGGTTTGTCCCGCTATTTCCGGCAAAAATTTTGGAATGGTGCATATTCATTATGGACAAAATCATTGGCAGGATCGCTTCCTTTGAAAAGTTTATCATCCAGGATATTCCTTTGAATTTTTATATCCTGGCCAGTTTATATGCGCTGATTTTTGCAGTTGTCATTTGGTTTGAAAAGCCAACATTCCACAGATTGGCATTGGCATCAATTGCAGCAATTATTTTCCAGGCGTCATTTTATTGGACACAATTCAATAATTGGAATCAATCGGAATTGGTTGTTTTTAATGTGAAGAAAAAAACGATCATCACGGAAAAGCTTGGAGAAGATGTATTTGTTTATTCCAATGGCATTGAAAAAACATCAAAAAACCCAATGCTAAAATCATATGTGACCGCGAATTTCAGCCGGATAAAGAATACTTATCCTTTGCAGAATGTGCTCTGTTTTGGCAACCATAAAATTCTTGTCCTGGACAGCACATCAGTTTATCCAAAAAATGCGAGCCCGGATATTCTGGTGTTTACGAAATCCCCGAAAATAAACCTCGAAAGATTGCTGCAGGTTTATAAGCCAAAAATCATTGTCGCGGACGCATCCAATTTTAAATCCTATTCCGCAAGGTGGAAACAAACCTGCCTAAAAGAAAAAATCCCTTTTCACAATACTGGTGAAAAGGGATTTTATAGGTTGGAAAAAACAAATTAGCTTTTCTTAATGATTTTATTGGCTCCTTCAAGCCATGCTGCCGGACCGCCGGCGACATAACCCGTACTGCCCAATTTTTCAAAATTGACCTGTTTGTCTTTTTTGGATGCATTTACAAACCAAACGGTTGGATAGCCCATGATCTGGAATGTTTGCTGCAATTGTGCGTTTTGCTGTTGGATTTCCGGCTGCTGTGGCGTTTTCCGTGGATAGTCCAATTCTACAAGAACGACATTTTCCTTCGCCCAAGCTGCGAATTCAGGGGTTTGCAACACTTCTTTTTGAAGTCTCATACACCAACCGCACCAATCGCTTCCGGTGAAAAACAGCAACAATGGTTTTTTCGATTTTTTGGAAACTGCCATCGCTTTGTTGATGTCTGTGTGCCAAACCAAATCCTGTGCTTGCACTGTCAGCGAACCGACGACCAATAGTAATGTAATTAATATTTTTTTCATAAGGTAAATTTTTTAGTTTGCCGCATTTTTGCAAAAATAGTCTATAAAATTAGTACATTTATTTGACTTCCTGCATTAATTTTTTAACCATTGGAGAGATTATAATCAATACGACTCCGGCGATAATGGCATAAATCGCTAATTGATAATATCCGTCAGTATACAATTGCAATTTTGTCATCAACGACGCATTCTGGTCCGGGCTCGACATGCTCGCTCCGAGTTTCCCTGCCGCAAATTGACCGAAAGCGCTTGCCAAAAACCACAATCCCATCATCATTCCCGTGAGTTTTTTTGGCGATAATTTTGTTACTGTTGACATTCCGATCGGTCCGAGGCACAATTCTCCAACTGTGGTAACGAGATATGCCAATGTGAAAATATTCAAGGATGTAATGCCGGCCGCATTCGCAAAAAATTTGGTGTAATAAAACAAATAAAACGATGCGGATAAGAATATAAAACCAATCCCAAATTTAATAATCGTATTGGGCTCCATTTTTTTTCTTGCCATCCAAAGCCACAACAATCCTACAAGCGGGCTAAGGATAATAACAAACAACGAATTGGAGCTGTTGTTCACAATATTTGGATCGATTGAGAAAAACCATACATCGTGTGTCAGGTTTTTTTCAGCAAAAAGCGCCAGTGAGCCGCCGCTTTGTTCAAAAATGGCGTTGAATAAAAAATAGAAAAAGATAAACACGAACGCCGCCAATAATTTTAGCTGTAATCCCCTGTCCTTGACGGAATAGGTTTCATACAGGAAATAGATAATGGAAATCGGCGCAATCGTATACATGAAATAATCTGTATAATCAGTGTTTTTAACCATGATGAAGATCAATGGAATACTGATTAACGAGCCGATGTATACTGCAATTTCTCTCAGTCTCCTTTTGCTCACGGACAAATTTAACAGTGGAGAATCACCAATTGGCCCCAGGTATTTTTTTGTAAATACAAAGGTCAACAGCCCAAAAGCCATTACGACCGCTGCTGCAAGGAAGCATAAGCTCCAGGAATAGTATTTTCCGAGATAAACACATAATGCGCCGCCAAATAAGCCTCCGACATTGATTCCGGCATAAAACAATCCGTAACCTGCATCTCTTCTTTTATCATCGGATTTGTATAAATCGCCAACCATAGAAGATACATTTGGCTTAAAGAAGCCCGTTCCAATAATGGAAAGCGTAATACCGAAATAAAACATATCTGCCGGAGAAAAAGCGATGAGCAGGTTTCCCAAAATCATGATAATTCCTCCGAAGAAAAGTGATCTTTTAAAACCCAGGACCTTATCCGCAAAAATGCCTCCTATAAATGTGAATGCATACACGAACGCTTGAATTGCCCCGTATTTAAGATTGGATTCCGAGTCCGAAAGATGCAGTTGTCCGACCATAAAAATGGCAAGCACACCACGCATTCCGTAAAAACAGAAGCGTTCCCACATTTCGACCAGAAACAAATGCCACAATTGTTTTGGATATTTTCCCTTAAAATCCTGGATTTGCTCCAGTGTGATGATTTGCGTTGGTTCCATATTATCTTACGCCGTGCATCATTTTCTTCAACACCGGTGTCAAGGCAAATAAGATGACAGCTGCAAGGCCTGTCAAAATGACGAAAACCATAAAAAATTCAAATAAATTGTGGATTTCAAAACCTACAAAAACCGGGTTTGAAGAATTGATGTGGTTTTCATCAAGCAATCTCAATTGTTCTGCTGTTGGCGTCACTGTTTTATTCAAAACGGCCTGGAGATCAATACCAAGTTCTTTAGCCTTGTTGAATTTGTCTCCTGTAGAAGGCAATATCGAACCCAATGTTCCAGCCAAGGCATAACCCGATGCATTCGATAAGAAGAACACGCCGTATAATAAAGATGAGAATCTTTTTGGGGATAATTTTCCAACCAATGACAATCCGATTGGCGATAAGCACAACTCAGCGCAAGTCTGGATCAAATACAATAAGATCAACCATTTGATAGCCAAAAGCCCGTCGTTGCCAAGATCTTTTACGTTGTAAGCAATGATGAAATAACTCACCGCAATCAATGCCAATCCGAAAGATTGTTTCATTGGCGAAATCGGCTCGCGGTTTTTAGCCCTTAATTTATCCCAAAGAATACTGAAAGGAACCGCAAAAATCACTACGAAAAGTCCGTTGAAAATCTGCACCATTGATGGCGGCATTTGCCATCCGAAGAAATTCCTGTCGGTTTGGTTGTCTGCGATGAACGTCAACGATGAACCGGCCTGTTCAAATGCAGCCCAAAAGAAAATGATAAAGAATGCCACGATATAAATCACGAAAATCCTGTCCCTTTCGATTTTAGTCAGTGAGGAATCGGATACAATTAATCCTGCCAATGTCAAACCGCTCGAATAAATCAAGGTATAAATCAGGTTCTGGTCAAATACGAAGTGAATAATGCAGCCTAATACCAAAAACGCAATGCCTGCAACCGTCAAAGCCGTTGGAGAGAAAACCGCTTTTTGCGATTCACCTTCCTCAAAGTCAGAAGCCTCATTTTTAGATGGCAATCCGCCTAAAGGCCTGCCTTCCGGGGTGACCACATATTTATTTTTGAGGAAAAAGAAAACCGCTGTTCCGATCAGCATCGCAATCGAAGCCGCTAAAAATCCCCATTTGAAAGCATGGATATCGCGGATTCCGCCAGCGTCTTTTACGTCACCGATAATCGGGCAAATCAATTGTCCCAAAAAGGCGCCAAGATTGATTCCCATGTAGAAAATCGTAAAGGCAGTATCGAGTTTGCTTTTCTCCTGTTTAGGATACAAGCTTCCGACCATGCTCGAAATATTCGGCTTGAAGAAACCATTTCCGAAAATGATGATTCCGAGTGCAATCCACATTAAGTTATTGGCAAGCCCAATATTGGTCCCGAAGATGCTGGCGCTGAAAAACAGGAACATCTGTCCTATCGCCATCATCAGTCCGCCAAGTAAAATACAGTTCCTGTTACCAAAAAAACGGTCGGCTATAAAACCACCCAACATTGGTGTCAAGTAACAAAGTCCTAGAAAACCTCCATATATCAGGGAAGCATCTTCTTCCTTCATCATCAACGAATTCACAAGGAACAAAGTCAAGATCGCACGCATTCCGTAGAAGTTGAACCTTTCCCACATTTCTGTCCCGAATAATACCCAAAGTCCTTTTGGATGTCCTGTTTTTACCTGAGTTTCTGTCATTTTAATTGTTGTTGGTTATTGTGCTAATTTATAAATTCTGTTTGATAAAATCAGTCATTTTATTATATAACTGGATTCTGGTCTTTCCACCGAAGATTCCGTGGTTCTTATCCGGGTAAATCTGCGAGTCGAATTGCTTGTTTGCCTGGATCAATGCTTCCATCATCTGCATCGAATTCTGCACATGCACATTGTCATCTGCCGAACCGTGGATCAATAAAAATTTACCCTTTAATTTATCCGCAAAATTGATTGGTGAATTGTCATCATAACCTGATGCGTTTTCCTGCGGCGTCTCCATGTAACGTTCCGTGTAAATGGAATCATAAAAACGCCAGTTCGTGACCGGCGCGACAGCAATCGCCATTTTAAATACGTCATTCCCTTTCAGGATGCAGTTTGCCGACATGAATCCGCCATAACTCCAACCCCAAATTCCAATCCTGGTTTTATCGACATACGGATAATTCCCAATGACTTTTGCCGCATCAATCTGGTCTTCGACTTCATATTTTCCCAATTGCTTTTGCGTCATTTTTTTGAAATCGGCGCCTTTGAAACCTGTTCCGCGGCCGTCAACACATGCCACGATATAGCCTTGTTGCGCCAGCATCTGGAACCAATAATCATCCGAATTGTTCCAATCGTTATTCACTTGCTGCGAACCCGGACCGGAATATTGGTACATGAAAACAGGGTATTTTTTTGACGGGTCGAAATCTTTTGGCTTCAAAATCCATGCATTCAATTGGTTTCCTTTTTCAGTGGTAAGCACAAAGAATTCTTTCGCCGGCAGGTTATAGGCTTTGAGTTTTTCCGCCAACGCATCATTGTTGACAATCGATTGCACCGGTTTGCCGGTTTTCGCATCATTCAATGCAAAAGCCGTTGGCTGTGTTGCGCTTGAAAATTTGTTGATGTAATATTGGAAATTCGGACTGAATGTCGCATCGTTTGTTCCTGTTGCCGATGACAATCTCACCTTGTTTTTTCCGTCAAGCCCAATCCTGTAAATGTCACGGTTGATCGAACCATTTTCAACCGATTGGTAAAAAACCGTTTTTGTCTTTTCGTCAAAACCATAGTAATTGGTTACTTCCCATTTTCCTTTGGTGACCTGGTTTTTGAGTTTTCCGGTTTTATCATACAAATAAATGTGGTTGAAGCCGTCTTTCTCGCTGGTCCAGATAAAACTGTTGTCTTTCAGGAATGTCAGGTTGTCGGTGATGTCAACATAAGCTTTGTCCTTCTCATTCATAATTACTTTTGCTGTTCCGGTTTTCCCGTCAACAAACAGCAAATCGAGATTGTCCTGGTGGCGATTGATCACCTGGACGCTCAATACATTCGCATCATTGGTCCATTTGATCCTCGGAATGTAAAAATCATTGTAATTGCCAAGTACGACATCCTGCTCATGTGCTTCAGCGACATCATAAATATGAAGCGTCACCAACGCATTTTTTTCACCGGCTTTCGGATATTTGAATGTTTCCGTCGTTGGGTACAAATCTTTGTGGAAAAGCGTCATCGTGAATTCAGGGACGGCGCTTTCGTCGAAACGGATATAAGCGATTTTGCTTCCATCGGCGCTCCAGTCAAAGGCACGCACAAACGCGAACTCCTCTTCATAAACCCAGTCGGTGATGCCATTGATGACGGCATTTTTCTTACCGTCAGTCGTCATTTTATCCGTTTTCTTTGACGCTATGTCATAGATATAAAGGTTGTTTTCTTTGGCGTAGGCGATTTTCTTTCCGTCAGGCGAAAATGTCGGTTCCTGAACCTGTTCAAATAATTTCGTAAGTTGCTTGCTCTCGATATTGTACAGGTAAAAATCGGCTGTAAACGAATGGCGGAATATCGGCTCCGAATTCGATGCGATCAAAATCTGCTTCTCATCCGCACTGAAAGTATAGCTGTCAATCGATGGCAATTCTTTGTAATCTTTCGTATCGATTAATGTCGATATCTTTTTAAGTGACGAAAAATCATACAGGCCAATCGCCGCACTTTTTGTCGCGCGATCGAAATTCAGAACCGTATATTGGTTGGTGTTGTGCATGGACTGGAGTTCGTCCATTCCTTTTGCCCTAAAGGCGCCGGTATAAATATCTTCAACAGTAATTTTTTGCTGGGCGGCAACAGAAAAACACACTAAAAGCAGCAGTGTGGCAAGCTTAATTGATTTCATCATTTTAAGTGGAATATAAAAACCGTCAATTTTAGTGAAAAAAATACACATAGCGGCACTTTTCACTGTTAAAAGGCGGTTTTGGTTGAAATCGTTTGACGCAGAATTCCGATTTTGTTACGTGATGATGGCGATTTCTGTTTTTGGGAGCTATTCCTGCTATCCGTTTCAATCTTTTTCACTTCAAATGCGCAGCATTCGTCGAACTCCTATTGCAAATAGAGGTTAAGTGAGATAATCAGGGCTAAGGTTTGCCACGAATTAGGTCCGATAATTCGTGAATTCGTGGCAAAAAAATTAAAAAAATAATTTCAGTTGTCCGCCTTTATACTGTTCATAAAGTGTCGTGTTTAATTTAGGGAATTCCTTTCCTGCAAAAAATTTGCGCCGTGCCATCACAACCTGCGATTTGATCATCTGCGCAAATTCACCTTCGCCGCGCATGCGTTCGCCCCAACGGCTATCGTTCAATGTTCCGCCATGGCATGCCGCAATCTGGTTCAGAACTTTGTCGGCGCGGTCGGGCATGGCTTTGCGGATCCAGTCGGTAAAGATTTCACCAATCGCGCCATTCAAACGAACGACTGTATAAGCGATTGACAACGCGCCTGCTTCAGAAGCAGCCTTTGCCAACGGCAAAATCTCATGGCTGTTGATTCCGGGAATAATCGGCGCCAGCATGACATTGACCGGAATCCCATTTTCAGAAAGCAATTTCACGGTTTCCAGTCGTTTCTGGATCGTTGCCGTACGCGGCTCAAGCAAAAGCCTGGTCTTCTCGGACATCGAGGTAATTGAAACATTGACCCCAACCAGGTTGTCTTTTGCGAGTTCGGAAAGAATATCCAGGTCACGTGTGATCAATGCGTTTTTAGTGATAATCGCAACCGGATGTTTATACTTCAGGAAGATTTCGAGGCATTTGCGCGTAATCTGGAATTTGCGTTCCGCCGGCTGGTAACAATCCGTATTGCCGGACATCACAATCGTATGCGCCTGCCAGTTTTTGCTTTTCAATTTTTCCTCCAATAAATCCGGTGCATTTTTCTTGACGAGGATTTTGCGTTCAAAATCCAATCCCGCGCTATAACCCCAATATTCATGGGAATTCCGGGCAAAGCAATAAATGCAGCCGTGTTCGCAGCCTTGGTAATTATTCATCGAATAACCCATGCCCACATCCGGGCTGTCGACTTTATTCACAATGGTTTTTGGAAATACTTCAAGGAAATGTGTGCGGTTGTCGTCGGATTTGTCGCCTTCAGCCTCGCAGTAATTCAGGAAATCATCGAGCATCTCATACGATTCCGCAAAAAACCGGTTGTGCACATTTTTTTGTGCGCCTCTTCCTTTGATATATTGACTTTCTTCGCTCATGACTTTCTTTTGAAAGTTACATTTTGGCAGGCTGAAAACGAAATTCCAAAAGTTAAAAATTGTTCGTTGTTGATAAAATATTCACGCGTTGACAATCAGCATTTAAGTTCAGTAAAGTTGAGAAATCCAATTTTTATTTTCCGTTAAAACCTATCTTTGCATAAACTTTTTATTTTATGAACAACGCTGTCGCCGGGTTTTCCAAATTGTCCAAAGAAGAAAAAATCAGTTTCATTGCCCAAACGTATTTCCAGGATCCGGAAGAAGCGACAACGCTGATCAAAAGTTATTGGAATTCGGACATAAAACTGCAACAGCTTCACGACGAGTTCATTGAAAACACGATTACGAATTTCTATCTGCCGCTTGGCGTCGCACCCAATTTCCTGATCAACGGGAATTACTATACGATTCCGATGGCGATTGAGGAAAGTTCGGTTGTGGCGGCAGCGGCGAAGTCGGCCAAATTCTGGGCAACGCGCGGCGGATTCAAAACGACCATCATCAATACCGAAAAAATTGGGCAGGTGCATTTTATGTACAAAGGCGACACGGCAAAACTGCAATCCTTTTTTGAAAAGATAAAACCGGGTTTTTTCTCTGCAACCGAAAACCTGACGAAAAATATGCGACAGCGCGGTGGCGGAATTTTGGACATCGAACTCCGTGACAAAACCGATTTGCTCGACAATTACTTCCAATTGCATGCGACGTTCAACACGAAAGATTCGATGGGTGCGAATTTCATCAATTCCTGCCTTGAGCAATTTGCGAAGACGCTGAAACAGGAAGCGCAGGATTATAAAGGTTTTACGGAAGCTGAAAAAGACATTGAAGTGGTCATGAGCATCTTGTCGAATTATGTCCCAAATTGCCTTGTTCGTGCTGAAGTTTCCTGTAAAGTTGCCGAACTCGCTGAAAAACACATTGAAAACCCAGAAGCCTTTGCTGCCAAATTTATACAAGCCATAAAAATTGCAGAAGTTGAGCCGTTTCGGGCGGTGACGCACAACAAAGGCATCATGAACGGCATCGACGCTGTGGTTTTGGCGACAGGGAATGATTTCCGTGCGGTCGAAGCCGGCGTTCATGCGTATGCGTCACGGAATGGAAAATATTCAAGTTTGTCGCATGCGAAGATTGCCGATGGAATTTTCACCTTTTGGCTCGAAGTGCCATTGGCTTTGGGCACTGTCGGTGGATTGACTTCTTTGCATCCGTTGGTAAAGTTGTCGATGGAAATGCTTGAAAAACCTTCGGCGCAGCAATTGATGCAGATTGTCGCGGTTGCGGGATTGGCTCAGAATTTTGCGGCCTTGCGTTCGCTGACCACGACCGGAATCCAGGAAGGCCATATGAAAATGCACCTGAACAACATCATCAACCAGTTTGATGCGACCAAGGAAGAACGCCATGAAATCAAAAGGCATTTCACTTCGCGGCCGGTGTCGCATGCAGCGGTTGTGGATTATATTGAAAGTTTAAGGAAGTAGTAAAGCCCTAGCCCTGATTGCAGCGAAAATCCTTTTCTTGCAAAGAAAAGATTGTAGCGAAAAGCAGGAAATAGCTCCTAAATAAAATGAAACAAACATTCTACAGCAACGGGAAATTACTGCTTACCGGCGAATATGTCGTGCTTGACGGCGCAAAATCTTTGGCGTTGCCTACAAAATACGGGCAGGATTTAACCGTTGAATCGGGCGAAAACAAACAAATCAGCTGGAAAAGTTTTGACAGCGACGGCAGCGTATGGTTTGAGGATGTCATTACGTTCGGGGAAATATTGGCCGTCAGGAATCCGCATGAAATTCCAACCATCAAACATACGCTGACCGGTATTTTGCATCAGGCTTCGTTATTGAATCCGAATCTCATCCAAGAGGAAGGTTTTCACGTTGAAACGCACCTGACCTTTCCTAAATTCTGGGGATTGGGCACGTCGTCGACATTGATCAATAATATTGCGCAATGGTTTGGGATTGATGCTTTTGAATTGCTTAAAAACAGTTTCGGCGGCAGCGGTTATGATATTGCCTGTGGGCAAAATGACACGCCGATCATTTACCAGATTGTCAATGATAAGCCGACGGTGGAGCAAGTGGCTTTTCATCCGGAATTTGCCGGAAGCCTGTATTTCGTGTACCTGAACAAGAAGCAAAGCAGCAAAGAAGCGATTGCCTCGTATTACAACAATAAAGTGCACGAGCTTGCCAAAAAGATTGCTGCGATAGACCGGATTACGACATTGGTCATTAACGCACCGAATGTCGGCGTTTTTGCGCGCGCGTTGGAAAAACACGAAAGCATCATCAGTGACATTGTCGAAATGGAAACCGTAAAGGAAGCTTTTTTCAAGGATTTTAAAGGCGTTGTGAAAAGCCTTGGCGGCTGGGGCGGCGATTTTATCCTGGCCATTTCAAAAGACGATCCGACGGACTATTTCAGGGAACGCGGTTTTGGAACTGTCGTGTCTTATGACGATATGGTATTAAAATAAAAATCCCGCAAGTTGCGGGATTTTTTTATGTGTAATCTGGAGATTAGTTGAATTGCGCACGGTTGTCGACAATATCGGCATCCGCTTTCAAAGCAGGAACAACCCTGTTTGCAAAACCAGCACTTTGTGATTTCAATTTGGCAACATAAGGCGCAAAATCTTTGATTACCGGTGCTTTCGTAACGGTTGTAGCTTTGACAACATAAACGCCTGAATTGCCTTCGATAGCACCAGACATTTTGTTTGCGCCAAGTGCAAATGCAGTTGCGATGACTTTAGGTTCAGCGCCCAAGTTAGGCAATGTCGCATTTTCAACAGTCAGATCGACAGCCTGGAGCACGGTAACGCCATTGGCTTTTGCGATTGCGTCTAATGAACCTGCCGTCATTTTAGCCTTGATTTTCTCGGCTTTCTTTTTATTTTTCAGGATTGGCTCTACTGAAGCCCTTGCATCCTCGATTGGAAGCAATCCTTTTCCGTATACTTTTTTCAGTTTGGCGATGACGTTTCCGACATTGGCCACTTCAAATCTTTTGACGTCTCCGACTTTGGTTTCACCGTCAAAAGCCCATCTTACGATTTGTCTTTGGCTTCCAACATTTCCGAAAGCTTCGTCCATTACTTTTACTTTAACGGCAGGATTTACGGTCAGCCCAGCAGCTTTCGCAGTAGCAGCAAAGTCTTTCTCATTGGCATCCATTTCAAATTTGACAGCCTTGGTGTACATCTTATCGGATGTCGCTTCAGACGGTTCGATTTTTTGCGCGATGTTCGCCAAACGGATTCCATCTTGCTTGTCAGTAATATTGATGATGTGGTAACCGAATTGTGATTCCACCAAACCGATAGTTCCCATTGGGTTTGCGAATACGAAATCCTTGAATGGTTTTACGAAATTCGTTTCCGGAGTGATGTAGCCCAAATCTCCGCCTGACTGTGCAGATGAATCATCAGAGTTGATCAGTGCCAGCATCATGAATGATTGCGGGTTTGCTTTGGCTTGTGCCAAGATGCCTTCAGCTTCCGCTTTTGCTTCTTCTTTCGTTCTTTTTTTCTTTTGGCCTTGTACGCCTGATCCGTCATAAGCAATCAAAACATGGCTCACTTTTGCACTGTAACCGGGTCTTTTCGCCATTACTTTTGAAATACAGTAGTAATCGCCGCGCATGTATGGCCCGTAGATTCCTCCAACCGGCAATGCTGCGATTTGGTCTGCATCTGCTGCAGGAAGGTCTTTCTTGCTGACATAAGTCGAGTCGTAAGGCATATCCGAATTCTCATTCACAAACTCAGGAACATTTACAGCATTCCTGAATCCAGGCAATGTGTCGTTTTTTCCGGTTGCTTGGTTGTAAACGACTTTTCCAGTCAATAAAGAATTGATTGTGGTTTTCACCTCAGCTTCATCTTCTTTTGATGCTTTGTCCTCAATCAGCACATATTCCAGTTCGCGCGATTCCTCAGCTTTATATTTCTTTTCGTTCTTTTTCATGTATTCGGTGATTTCCGCATCGGAAACTTTCACTTCGCTGTCTTTCACAGAAGAATACGGAACGGCTACATAATCCAACGAAACTTTATTGGCTTCCATGCCATATTTCATTTTGCCTTCAGCATCAGTTGTGAAAACACCGCCTTTTACAAGACTGTTGTAGATGTCGTATTTTGCCTTTAGTTCGGCATTGATTTCACTTTCCTTTAAGTACTGCGCCTGTGTCGGATTGGCTTTGAAAAATTCATAGAATTTGTTCTCGTCAAATTTGCCGGCCGCGTTCATGAACATTTGGTTCTGCCCGATATTCGGATCAGCCTTCAAAACTTCCATCACGTGCTTTTTTCCAACCCTGATTCCGAGTTTGTCGAATTCGGCTGTAAGCAACGCACGGTTGACTTCCATTTCCCAAACCTGGTTTGCGGCTTGCGTTGGCGTCATTCCCTGTTGCCCGCTTTTTTCGGCATTGGCGACTTTCACGCGGAAATCCTCAAACGGAATGTCTTTCCCGTTGATGCTTCCGACATCTTTCGAAGTGCTGTTAAAGCCACCTTTATTGAATAAATCCCCAATTATAAATGCTAGTAAGCAAAATCCAATAACCAGTATCAGAAGAAGTGAGCGTTGCCTGATTTTTGATAAAACTGCCATTTTTTCTTTCGTTAATTTTTAAATTCAGTTTGCGAAAATACAATTATCTATTTAATAATTGCAGTTGTAAAGTTATAATTTACAAGAAATTTGAATTTTTTTGGAATTCATTTTCGGATTGCCGCATGCGGAATGTTTTTTATGGCCTTTTGCTGCCGTTGTCAAACTTTTTCGCAAAGCGCATCCTGAAGAAAAACATAAAGACAGCCAGCCCTGCAATCAGGAAACTCAGGGCGTAACCGCTTTCCGGTTCGTTCATTTTTGTAATCCCGTCGTAGATGAAAAAGAAGGCTGCAATCAGGTAAATGTATGGGGTGAATTTTAGGTAATTCATGTTTGTGGTTTTTTATATTATTCGGCTTCGTCGATTTCTCCTGTGATTTTCTGCGAATTGACGATTTTGAAATCTTTACTGAAATCAATGCCTTCGCCATAGGAAACGCCTTTTGGGTCGGTAAATTTAAACTTTTTTTCGGTGAAAAACCATTCGTCCTTCTGATCGAAATAAAGCTGCTCGGTTTCCATCAATTGCCCGGATTCATTTGAAATCCTGACTTTCCCTTGAAGGTCGATGACATCAGTTCCTTTAAATTGCACGGCATAATTGGATTTTACAAATGTGCGTTTGCCCTTCGCATCATAAAAAGTCACATCGATGCCGTCCGGAAATTCGGTAAACGGATATTCAACAGTCGCATAATCGAGCATTTTCGGGCTGACCAATATCGAGGTAATCCGGCCCGAATCGGTATATTTAAGGTTGAAATCTTCCGCTTCGCCACTCGGCGTAAATTCTGAAAAATTGATTTTCTGCACGTCCTTGAAGTTGCTCTCACAGCCAAATGCAAACAGCATGGCCATGATTGCGAAAGCCAATGGGACTATTTTTTTCCTGGCCGTCATCTATTGGGGTATGATGACCGACTCATTGATGTAACAGCCGAAAGTGATTTTCTTGCCGCCCAGTTTTGCTTCCTTGATTTCCGCTTTTGTCGGCACTTTCTGCAAATAGGTTTCAGCCACGCGGGTTGCCGCTTTTTTAAGCGTTGGATCGACAGCTGCTTTTTGGGCCGTTTGGGCCGCAAGCAGATAAAGGGCTTTTTTCTCGAATGGCGTTTTCGCGCAAGTTCCGGATTCAGAATAAACCTGTGCCATCATCAAATACGCTTTCCCGAATGTAGGCTTTACGGCCAGTGACTTTTTCAGGTAATCCAGCGCCATGGCC
Source organism: Flavobacterium sp. (assembly GCA_035286325.1). Classification (GTDB taxonomy): domain Bacteria; phylum Bacteroidota; class Bacteroidia; order Flavobacteriales; family Flavobacteriaceae; genus Flavobacterium. The sequence continues at coordinate 5,494 of DATHKH010000002.1, read as the reverse complement.
TTATCGACATAAATAGTCGATGCGGTAGTATAATAAATTCCTGCTTTATCATCCGGGTTGGTTTCGAGGTTGGCCGCGGCATCGAAATATTCAACCGCTTTTTTCTGATTCCTGTTTTTCAAGTAGGCAATCCCGAGATTGTATCCCGATTTTGAGGTCGGTTTCACGGCATACGTTTCAGAAGTGATCTTCAAAAATAGTGGTGTCGAAGTACAACCTTTCCATATCAGGCTTTCAGATGCTTTCTGCAACCAGATGGAATCGCCCTTTTTTGATTCGAAATTCTTGTCGTAATACAGGTTGAGTTTTTCACAAGTCGCTATTGGCGAAGCGAGTGTCTTGATGCCATCCAGCGCCGATTTATAATTCCGGGCCGGCAAATTTGTATTGCGCGTCAGCTGTTCCAAAGTATAGGAAACCGCATCAAATTTTGAAAAGACATCGTCTTCCTTGATTCCTTTCTCGGCGGCTTTGAATTTGTCGACGAACAATTGGAAATAAAGGTATAAAGCCGCCGCATCGGTAAAATGCGCTGTGTCGGTTTTATAGGCGCGGTCGAGCAATTGGTAGATCTCATCGCTGGTCCCGAGTTCATAATCCTTCAGGAGTTTGGCTTTCTTGGCAAGATTGCTGTTTCCGTTCCCAGGGAATTTCTGGTCGTAAGTGTCGTAAAGTTTGATGAGTGCTGAAACAGCTTCAGTTTTTTCTGTTGGCGAAGTCGCCGCTTCTATTTTATACCTGAAGATTTTTTCGGCGTCAAGCAGCGTCTGTTCATTTGCCGAAGCGCATTTACCTGCTGTATTCCAGCTGTCATAGGCTTCGGTAAATTTTTCTTCTTTTACAAAGGCGCTGATTTCGGCTGCCTTTTCATCACATTCCTTAGTTTGGCCTTGTGCCTGTAGAAAAAAGGCGCCACATAAAACAATCAAAAAATGGATTCTGGTTTTCATAGCCTGGTTTTTAAATAATCCGGCAGTTGGTATTATTCGTATTTTTTCTTCACGAACCATCGGTCGTTGAGTGAAAGGCCGATTGTAAAGTTCATGTAATTTTCTTCGACAAGACCTGCGTCTTTTGTACCTCTTTTCCCAAATTCAAACCCAAGGTTGATGTTTGAGAAATTCCCGCTGACCGGAAGGCTGAGTCCTAAAGTCATTCCTGCGTCATCAATGGATTTGTCGTTGATGACCAATCCTGTTTTTTCATATTTGAATCCGCCGCGATATGTAATCCTTTTCCAATAGCTCGCGAAGCTGTTGTAATTCGGCACATAATAACCACCTAAGCTCCATTTGTATGCGTTTTCAAACGCTACATCGTTGATGTCGTTGAACCTGTTGCCCAAATCGCTGCTTTGCTGCAAAGTCAACTCGGTACCGACCATCCATTTTGTCGGTTCGCCGATGCCGCCGCCAAAACTCAGTTTGGAAGGCATTTTTATTTTGGTATCCGCCACAACAATGTCTTCATCGTCGATGACGCCGATCTGGCCCGAAGTATAAAACTGGACCGTGGCGATATTTCTTTCATTTGCAAATTTCAGGCTGGCTTCCGGAGAAAATGTCGCGCTTGCCGCTACCTGTAATTTTTTATTGATTTTCGACTTGTAGGATATTCCTGCCGTAAATCCGCCGCCGCCGACAGCAGATTGGTTTAATTCCCTTGTACCGTATTGTACACCCTCGATAAAATAAATGCTGTTGGTTTCAATATTTCCAAAATAATAACCGAATTCGGCACCCAAACTCAGGCTTTTGGTGATTTGGTAACCGCCGCCTATAAATGCTTTATTCAAACCTCCGGTTCCTGTATACTTCTTACCTTCCGGCGTATCGGCATTTGGGAAAGTCTGGATTTTATATCCGACAGACGTATAAGGCATCAATCCGAAACCACCGCCGAATTTCCCCATTGGAATCCCGATAGCCAGGTAATCCAGTGTTGTTCTGCGGGCATTTTCCTCTTGGGTGTTCGTCTTGAGTTTTGTCGTTGCATATGTTGCGCCAAGCGTAAAATTGATGCGTTTTAAATCCGGATAAAATGCAGGGTTCTGCAGATTCATGTGAATACTGTCCGGAAAAACCGACAATCCACCCATAGACCGGTTTTCAACTGTTCCCTTGAATCTCATATCTCCTAACCCGTAGAAAGAATATGGTGAAGAACTGCCTTCCTGTGCGAAAGAAATTAAGGATAACAACAGGCAAATGGAAACTAGGGATTTTTTAATCATTGTTGATTTTATATTGAAAAGTTCTGTTCAGGCCTTCCAGAAGGAAATTTGAATTGGCAAATATGGTATTTTTTAATCTTTTAGCCAAAAAATCTGCATCGCCGCCCGTTAAAATTATTATAAAGTTTGAGTAATCCTGTTGGTACTGATTGATAAACCCATCGATTTCATGCACCACGCCATTTACAACACCCGAATGGATCGAAGCAGCGGTTGATTTCCCAACATAATTCGCCGGTGCTTCTACCGATAACAACGGCAATTTTGCGGTATAATTATGCAGCGCCTGGTATCTCAATTGGATTCCGGGTGAAATCGCGCCGCCATGGTAATGGTCTTTCTCATCGATAAAGTCATAAGTGATGCAAGTTCCGGCATCAATCACCAGGCGGTTTTGGTTTGGAAACTGCAACGCAGCGCCCGAAGCCAATACCATACGGTCAATGCCTAATGTCAGTGGCGTTTCATACAAATTTAAAAAAGGAAAAGGCCAGGCATTTGAAATCACATGGATATTGATGCGTGCCGGAATCTCGAAATCCAGGCTTTCATTACTGACCGAAGACAGGGCAATATCCGCAATCGTTTTGTGCTTTTCGATAATGTCCAAGATATTTTCACGCAGCGCCATTTTTGGAAAGACAAAATGCTCCAAAAGGCTACTGCCTTCAAAAACAGCGGCTTTGGATCTTGTATTTCCGATATCGATGGCCAGCAGCATAATCCCGTATTGAGGTTGCGAAGGTACGAATTGATTTTTTTTAAATATTTGTTTTGGATAAATTAAAAATCATTCTATATTTGCAGCCCGTTAAGACGGTACCTTAGCTCAGTTGGTAGAGCAATGGACTGAAAATCCATGTGTCCCTGGTTCGATTCCTGGAGGTACCACAAAAACGCAAAACCCATCAATTCAAATTGGTGGGTTTTTTTATGGGCGTTGCCTTCGGCCCGGGCTTTCCGCGGTGCACGGCACCTGGCTTCAATCCCTAACACAGCTATACCGGAACTTCATCATTCCCTAAATAAATCTTAACAAGCCGCGACTTCCTTTTTTAAATCCTTAAATTTAATTGTGGGGCATTTTCCTTCACTGTCAATATATGAAATGGATCAAAAGAATTCTCGTTGGGATTATAGCCTCATTGCTGCTTATCGCATTGGTCGATATCGGCCTGAACTTCTGGATAGCCCGAGAACTGCCGCACATCATCAACGAAAACAACGATTCGCCTTACAACATTTCCTATAAAGACCTCGACATTTCATTGCTCAACAGGAATATCAAAGCCTCCGAAATCATTGTCGTCCCAAAATCGTCACTCGACATCAAGGCCGGCAAACCCGGATTGTACGCCAAAATAAAATCCATTGAAGTCAATGATTTCAATATCTGGGACATGGTTTTCAGCAAAAAAATCCACGCCAAAAGCCTTGTCGTGTCGAAACCCGAAGTCACCTTGCTCAAGACCAGCGAAAAAGCGTTGGACAACCCGAAAAGCATCACTTCACAAGTTGTCGCGCCGTTCAGCCAAATCATTTATGTATCTGATGTTTACCTCAATAATGGGCAGTTTAAAATCAACGCCATAAAAAATAATATTTCAATCCTGGATGTCAGCAACATTTCGATCAAACTCGAAGGCATTCTGATCACCGAAAAGACACTTTCGCAAAAATTGCCGTTTTCATTCACGACTTATTCGATTGATTGCGACAGTGTATATTACCGCCCAAATGGGTTTTACAACATGACCTTGCGCAAACTGCAAACGACGAATACCGGACTCAAATTCCTGACGTTCAACATGCGCCCAAACCTCAGCCGCAAAGCTTTCGTCAAAGCCGTCCCGAATGAAAAGGATTTGTATACCATCAGTGCCGGAAGCGTCGCAGTCAACAATATCAATTGGGGATTTAAGGATGAGGATTTCTTTTTCCATTCGGGAAATGTGCAGCTCAACAATGTCGACGCCGATATCTACCGCAGCAAAATGCCCGACGACGACCTGACCAAAAAGAAATTGTACAACAGGTTGCTCCGCGACATCAAATTTGAGCTGAAAGTTGACACACTTTTGCTCAAAAACTCACGACTGGTTTATGAAGAGGAAAAAGATTTTTCAAAAGGCCCGGGAATCCTGACGTTCAACCAATTCAATATGGCGGTCACAGGAGTTGCCAGCGGCTTCAAGCAAACGAAAATGCCGGACGTAAAAATCAATATCAAATGCCTTTTTATGAATTCGGCAAAACTCAACGTCGATTGGGCTTTCAATGTGCTCGACGAATCCGACGGCTTTAACATCAAAGGGCGTATTTATAATTTCCCGGCCGAGAAACTCATTCCGTTTACAAAACCATATATCAATGCCGAAGTCAAGGGCGATCTCGACGAAGTCTATTTCAATTTCACCGGCAACGACAAAAATGCCAAAGGGGATTTCGCCATCAATTATGACGATTTGAAAGTATCTATTTACAAAAAGAACGACCGTAAAAAGAAGAATAAGGTGCTGACGGCGATTGCCAATCTGTTTGTCAAGAAAGACACGAAAGACAAAGTCAAAAATGCGGAAGTCGAGCTCGACAGAATCCAGGAAAAATCATTCTACAATTTCCTGTGGCGCAGCGTGGCTGAAGGCCTGAAAAAAGTCCTTTTGTAATTATTTCGCAGGCGTTACTGTCGATGTCGTTTTCGGCATTTCCTGGCTGTGGATGGTTTCGTCTTCAATTTGCGGCGATGCCTGTGTCGGTTGTGCTGGCACTTGCGGCGCATTCGGGTCGTATTCCGTTTCCTCCAAATCTTCCGTTTTCCGTCCGAGTTTGACTTTCGGATTGTCCTGTGTTCCGGTAATTGTCAGCGGAATCCCAATAATTCCCAATGGCGGCAATCCCAATCGCATCTTGATATTGAGTTTTCCGTCAAGGCTGGTCGTGCCTTCAATCCGCGGGCGGAAACCGGCGACCTTAAACTTGAACCGCTCAATCGTGATGATGTTGTTTTTGATTTTGGTATGGATGTCGACTTTTGTGACATCCGGATTTTTAATCGATTCTTTGTTTGTTTTCTGGCTTACGGCACCAAACATCCTAAAGCCTTTCATCTTGACTTTCTTGACCGAAAGTGTTCCGCCGCCCAATAATGACGGATAGATCGGTTGCATATTGCCGTCGAGTTTGCCGCCAACCCGGTAATCGAGCGATACGATTCCTTCGGCACTTTCGGCAGCCGATGCCATTTCCTTAAACATCGCGATT
>DATHKH010000001.1:0-3266 GCA_035286325.1 Flavobacterium sp. | reverse complement strand
TTGGTTTGGAACCAAACAATGGAGTGGTGAAAACTTTGGCGACGTCTTTCTGACATTAGGGATTTCTTCAATCATTATGCCTGCGCTGACCGGAATTATTGCCGACAAATGGATGAATGCCGAAAAACTGTATGGGATTTTACACATTTTATATGGTGTGGCATTGCTTTTTCTTCCGTTGGCGCAAACACCTGAAAGCTTTTTCATCATTATTTTTATAGCGATGTTGTGCTATATGCCTACAATATCCTTATCCAATTCCATTTCCTATACGATATTAAAAAACAACGATTTCAATGTCGTCAAAACCTTTCCGCCCATTCGCGTATGGGGAACTGTGGGTTTCATCGCTGCAATGTGGATTACAAACCTGACCGGGAACAAAGCTTCGGCAAACATGTTTTACATCGCTGCAGTAATGGCCATTCTTTTAGGGATTTACGCTTTCACTCTGCCAAAATGCCCGCCGCAACGATTGATTTCAGAAGATGCTTCATGGGCTAAAAAATTAGGTTTGGACGCCTTTAAATTATTTGGGACTTATAAAATGGCATTGTTCTTCATCTTCTCGATGTTTTTGGGCGGCGCGCTGCAATTGACCAACATGTATGGTGATGTGTTCATCTCTGAATTTGGATTGCATGGCGCATATAAAGATTCAGCTGTAGTCGAATATTCAACCATTGTAATGTCGATTTCCCAGTTTTCTGAAACATTGTTCATTCTTGCGATTCCGTTTTTCTTGAGGCGATTCGGAATCAAACAAGTAATGTTGATCAGTATGCTGGCGTGGGTTTTAAGATTCGGGCTTTTCGCTTATGGCGACCCGCTTGGCGGTTTGTGGATGATTATTTTATCCTGCATCGTATACGGAATGGCATTCGATTTCTTCAACATTTCCGGCTCACTTTTCGTGGAAACGACGACCGATTCAAAAATTCGTTCCAGTGCACAAGGCTTGTTCATGATGATGTCCAATGGTTTTGGTGCCTTATTGGGCGCGAAAATCAGCGCTTATATCATCGATAAGTATTATACAATCCGATTCAATAATGTAGACAGTTTGCTGGCTTATTTCAAAACAGATATAAACAATAAAGCCATCAAAATGCTCGTCGGGAATAACGATGTCACCACTAACATGCTCGCCAAGCCAATTGAAGTGCGTGACTGGCACCACATTTGGCTCACATTCGCTATTTATGCCTTGGTCATCGCCGTCTTGTTTGGGATATTCTTCAAGCACAAACACGATCCAAAAGATATTGAGAACGTAGTTCATTAAAATATAAAGCCATCTTTCCAGGTGGCTTTTTTGTTGGGCGTTGCGCTTCGTTCCTCGCGCCGGGCTTTCCACTATATCTTTTTAGGTGGCCTTACGCTGCGCTTCAGGCCAATCCTAAAAAGGATACCGCTGCAATCCCTAACGCGCACTATGCTAAAAAGATGTTTTTATGTAAATCCGTGGCTTTAAATTATCGCTTCATAGCGAAATGGCCACGCAATTCCTTGCCGTTCTCCCTGACCACTAAAAACCAATAATCCGTCGATGATTTGAGATTAAGAGGAGGACAGTCAGTGGCTGTCAGGTATTTTAAAAACTATCGCTTCATTGCGAAATGGCCACGCAATTCCTTGCCGTTCTCCCGGATCACTAAAAACCAATAATCCGTCGATGGTAATTTCTCCCCATTCAAAGTCCCATCCCAACCCAAGCTGTCTACGCCAAATCCGGTAATCAGTTTTCCATAGCGATCAAAAATGTATGTGATCAGGTGTGGTTCGACTTCAGAGAATTTCACGCGCCAGTATTCGTGGAAACCATCGCCGTTTGGCGTAAAATACTTGATGTAGTTCAGCAGATAAACGTCTTCCGTAATCAGACTGCAATGGTAAATATCCTGGACATATATCGTATATGGCCCAGGTGTAAGGTTGTTGAATACATTGGAAGTCTGGAAATGCACACCGTCAATCGAATACTCATAATCGTCAAGGTTATTTCCGTCAAGGACGACTTTAATCGAATTGTCGTTATCAGTCCAATCACTGGTGTCAATATGATGGATGGTCGCGGGAACGGTTGCAACGACATCTATCGTGTAAGTCGCGGAACAGCCATCTTTGGTTACCTGCAAACTAAATTGTCCGGCTTGCGAAACATTGATGGACTGCGTGTGCTGGCCTGTCGACCAAAAGTACGAATCAAACCCGCTGTCAGCAGTAATAAGTGTGTTGTGGCCTGGGCAAATGCCCCAGGTAGTTTCCATTTGCAATACAGGATAAGGATTGACCGTCACTTCAAAAGAAACGATGTCATAACAAGTCGCGTTTGCATTGTACTTTAACCTTGCATAAATTGTATGGCTTCCTGTCGTATAATTATCCGGCAACGGATTGACACCATTCGTCGCATCGTCTAAAGAAATATGGTAAGTCAGCGTAAAGTCGGCCGGATTTTGCGTGCCGAAAATGGCGGCATTTTGTGACGAAAGCGTAAAGGTTTCCATTCCGTCATTGGAGCTGTCGTCACAAATGACCAGGTCAGGAGGCTGGTTTGCATGCGCCACCGAAGGCAATGCATTCACATTGATGTCGTGCGTGGCAATATTGTTACACGATTCCTGTACCCAAAAGGTATAAATCGCCGGATCAAGATTTGTGAAAATGTTGTTTGGACCATTGTCAACGAAGAATGGCTGGCCGTTTTTGGCAATGATCTTATAAGTAAAAGGCGGTACGCCATCAGCAATGATTTTGACGTCGGCCAATGTGCCGCCGCATGTGATTTTTTCAGCGGTGATGTGAAAAGTATCGTTCACGTCAAATGTCCTTATGGTTTCAATACAGTTTTTATATTGTCCGGTGCTGCCATTTTCAAATGTCTCGAAACGTTTCAATATCCTGAAAGTCCCGAGATAAGTCAGGTTTAAGGTAGTCGTGTTGTTATTGACAACTATTGAATTGACATTGTTCGGGATAGTGCCTTCCGTATATGGTGCGAGCGTGAAAGGATGTCCCCAGGTATTTGTTGCCGGATTTAATTTTTGAAGCCAGAAAGTTTGCCCAACATCGGTATTGGCGGTATGAACCAAATTGAAATCGAATGACCCACAATGGCGTGTCAGCGTAAAATCATCGGCAGTGACTATATATGCGGGAATGGTTGTGTTTATGGTATTCGTCAGTCCGCAACTGTTGGCCGCTTCAAAAGTATAATCACCCGGCAACAGGCCATTCATCGAAAAAATACCGTCAGGAGTAAG